>NZ_JBTNSY010000018.1:0-170746 GCF_054515735.1 Mycobacterium sp. ML4 | reverse complement strand
ACCACTCGTCGGCGGCAAGACCGACTCGACTGCGCCGCTCGGCATCACTTCGCACGCGAAGAGCCGCTTTTGCTTCCACCGCCGAAGTACGCCGAAACGTGTATGAGTCGATATCGCCATGCACGCTCGCCATCAAGACTGGACCGGTAAATTCAATGCACACCACCCGATGACGACTATTGGCTCATGCCGTGCGGCTGTTGAATGGAGAAACGAGGGATCTCATGCCTTTTTTCACCGGGATGCCGGAGGAGATGGTCACCGCCGCTGCCGACCTAGCTGGTGTCGGGTCGACGCTGAGGTCAGCCAATATGATTGCGTCGACCAACATCATTGGAATAGCTGCGGCCGCGCAAGACGAGGTGTCGGCTGCGGTGGCGGCGTTGTTCTCTGATTACGCGCAGGATTATCACCAAATCAGCGCCAAAGCTCGGGTGTTGCACTCGGAGTTCGTGCAGACATTGGCATCCACCGCGAGTGCCTATGCCAGCGCCGAAGCCACCAACGCCTCACCATTGCAGCAGTTGCTGAATGTGATCAATTCGCCCAGTGTGGCGCTTACTGGGCGCCCGCTGATTGGCAACGGCGCCAACGGCGCCCCGGGATCCGGTCAGGACGGCGCACCGGGGGGCTGGTTGTTCGGTGACGGCGGCGCGGGCGGCTCTGGTACAGGGTCCCAAAACGGTGGGGCAGGTGAGGCAGCCGGACTGATCGGCAACGGCGGTGCCGGCGGGGTCGGCGGCAGCTCCCAAACTTCCGTTGGGGGGGCAGGCGGCCGGGGCGGGGCCGGCGGACTGCTATGGGGGAGCGGTGGATGTGGCGGCGCCGGCGGGACGACGGCCGTCGGCGCCACCGGCGGAGCGGGCGGGGCTGGTGGGTCGGGTGGATTGCTGGGCGTCGGCGGGGCCGGCGGAGCGGGCGGCGCGTCAGATGCCGCCACCGGCGGTGCGGGTGGCGCCGGTGGAACCGGCGGACTGCTTGGCGCCGGAGGCGCCGGCGGGGTCGGTGGGTTGGGCGGTACTTTGGGCGGTGTCGGCGGGGCTGGCGGTGACGCCGGCTTGCTCGTCGGCTCCGGCGGCGCCGGCGGGGCGGGCGGTGTTACCAACGGTGGTCCGCTGGGTGCGGTGGGCGGCAATGGAGGCAACGCAGGCCTGCTGATCGGCGACGGCGGCTCGGGTGGGGCCGGCGGGTTCAGCGAGGTCGGAGTCGGCGGTAGCGGGGGAACAGGCGGCAACGCTGGTTTCGTGTTGGGCAGCGCCGGGTCCGGTGGACCTGGTGGGGGAAGCGTTAGCGGTGATGGCGGGTCCGGCGGGATGGGCGGCGCCGCCAGCTTGCTGGGTTTCGGCGGCAGTGGCGGGGCCGGTGGCGCAGCAGAAGTTGGCGGCGGCGGCGCCGGCGGGACCGGCGGCAGGGGTGGGATATTGCTGGGCGGTGGCGGGGCTGGTGGTTGCGGTGGCCAAGGCGATGGCGCCGGCGGTAATGGCGGGACCGGCGGCAACGCCGGACTGTTCGGCAATGGTGGCAATGGCGGCAACGGCGGGGTCGGTGCCACGCCAGGCGCCGATGGCAGTGGCGGAGCTGCCGGGCTGTTGTTGGGTGCTAACGGCAATAACGGCTCAGCTAGCGCGACGGCTTTGCCCGCCCTGCGGCAGGATCTGCTCGACCTTCTCAACGCGCCGAGCCTTGCCCTGACCGGGCGGCCGCTGATCGGCAACGGCCTCAACGGTGCTTCTGGGACCGGGCAAGGCGGCGCCGCGGGTGGGTGGCTACTCGGTGATGGGGGAGCCGGCGGCTCCGGCGGACCTGGCCTGTCCGGGGGGTCCGGTGGAGCTGCCGGGCTTTGGGGTACCGGCGGAGCCGGCGGGGCTGGCGGGAACTCAAGTGCTGCCAATGGCGGGGCCGGCGGCGCTGGCGGGGGCGGGGGTGGGTTGTTCGGGCCCGGCGGGGTCGGTGGAATTGGCGGATCCTCGTCGGTCGCAAACGGCGGCGCCGGCGGCGCCGGTGGCGCTGGCGGGTTGTTTAGCGCCGGTGGGGGCGGTGGAGAGGGTGGATTCGCCACCGCATTCCTCGGGGTCGGCGGGGCCGGCGGGAACGGTGGCGCCGGCGGGGCTTTAGCTGGGTTGTTCAGCGCCGCCGGTGGTGCCGGCGGGGGCGGCGGACTTGGCCTCAGTGGCCCCGGCGGGGCGGGCGGCGCCGGCGGCAACGCGGGGCCGCTGTTTGGTAGTGGCGGCATGGGCGGGGTCGGAGGCTTTGGCGGCAATCTTGCTGGGGGAACGGGTGGGGCCGGCGGTAACGCGGGCCCGCTGTTCGGTGGTGGCGGCATGGGCGGGTCCGGCGGATTCAGCCTTAATGGCGGCATCGGTGGTGACGGAGGCGCCGGTGGTGATGCCGGCTGGCTGCTGTCGAGCGGCGGCGCCGGTGGGAGCGGCGGAATAGGTTTTGGTGGGAACGGTGGTAACGGCGGCGCCGGTGGCAACGCCGGCCTGCTGGGCAACGGCGGGTCCGGTGGCGCCGGCGGCATAGCCGGAGATTCAGACAACGCCGGTGCTGGCGGGCAAGGCGGCCGAGCCGGCCAACTTATCGGTAATGGCGGAGCCGGCGGCGCGGGCGCAAACGGCACCATCATTGGTGGTAACGGCGGAGCCGGAGGTAACGCCGGCCTGCTTGGTAACGGCGGTAACGGCGGCAACGCCGGACTCGGCCCGACACCGGGTCAAGTAGGAGCCGGTGGAATCGGCGGGCTGTTGTTGGGCCAAAACGGGCTCAACGGGTTGATCTAACCAGTCGCCTGTGGTGGAGCTGGCCGTTGATCTTGTTGAACAACGGCCGCAGTGCGGCGGCGTGAGGGTCGCCGTGGACACCAGCACCTGTGGTGGTTCTTATGACACGAAGAAGGGTGTACGGCGTTGCGAATTTCGAGGATATCCGCTGCGAGTCTCGAGAACCAGGACATGTCTTGATCGCGACATGGCCTGTGGGGGAGTAGCCATTCCCAATACCGCCATATCAATTCTTGATGGTTCGGCCAATTGGCTGGTAGCGGTGCATTGCGCAGTGGGTGGATGACATGGAGCGCCCTCGGTCGCAACGATGATCTGCGGCCGTCCTCGGCGTTGGCCGTGCGGAGCCGATGGCCATATAACCACGATATGGGTGTATCGAAAATGCGTAGTACCCAACCCGGTGGTCATCGGCGAAGCTGGTTTCTATCTCCTGAAGTGCCGCCCGCTTTTAGCAGAGCGGCCACGACTGCGTGAGGAAGGCAAAGGATGAGGAACGCCAACGCGGTTAGCCCGTCATTGGATAAGGTGCTGCGACGCCCTGATTGATCGCGCCTCTCTGGTTTCGATGGCGACAATGTCGAAGGGGCATTGCACCGCAACCAACTCATACACGATGCGCCCCCAATGATTTCCTTTCCGCACTGAAGTACGCGGAATTGCGTATAAGTCAATGCGCCTTGAAATCGATGCGTCGAGCATGAACCTGCGCACTTGATACAGAGAAATTAGATGACGACTAGGGGCTCACGCCTACTGATATGCGTCTTTCGAGATAAAGAAACGAGGATTTTCAGTGTCGTTTTTGACCGTGTTGCCCGAAGAGATGTTCAGCGCCGTTACCGACCTGGCTAATGTCGAGTCGGCGGTGAGATCAGCGAACGCGTTTGCGTCGAGCAATACTATTGGAATAGCGCCGGCGGCGGCAGACGAGGTGTCGGCTGCGGTCGCGGCGTTGTTCTCTGATTTCGCGCGGGACTATCACCAAATTAGCGTTAAAGCTAAGGCGCTTCACTCGGAGTTCGTGCAGACGGTGTCATCCTCAGCCAGCGCCTATTCCGGCGCCGAAAGCGCCAATGTCTCGCCTCTGCGGAGCTTGGAACAAGAACTGCTGGGCTGGGTCAATGCACGCTCCAACGCGCTCCTGGGGCGTCCGTTGATCGGCAATGGGGCCAACGGCGGACCGGGACAGAACGGAGGCGACGGAGGGCTGCTGTTCGGCAATGGCGGCAGAGGTGGCAACGGCGCCCCGGGCCAGGCCGGCGGCAACGGAGGCAACGCCGGACTCATCGGAAACGGCGGCAATGGCGGCAACGGGAGTACCGGTTTCACCGGCGGCAATGGCGGCAGTGGCGGACTGTTGTTCGGCAACGGCGGAAACGGCGGCAGCGGTGGTGTGACCGCGGCCGGAGGCAGCGGCGGCAACGCGGTGCTGTTCGGCAACGGCGGTGCCGGCGGGGCGGCCGGTAATGGTGGCCACGGCGGGATGCTGTTCGGCAATGGCGGAAACGGCGGCAACGCGGCCGACAACTTCACCAACGGCGGGAAGGGCGGCAATGCCGGACTCGTCGGAAACGGGGGCGACGGCGGAAACGGGTTCGTCTTGCGTGAGGCGGGGTTGAATGGGCCTCTCGGCGACGAACTCGGTGCCACTCAGGGCGGCGACGGAGGCACCGGCGGACGCTTGTTCGGTAGCGGCGGCGACGGCGGAAGCGGGGCGAAGATCGTTGGCGCCGGTGGTAACGCAGGGCTTATCGGGAATGGCGGCGACGGCGGCGACGGCCGGGTCGGCTCTCGCGGTGCACGGGGCGGCAACGGCGGATCCCTGTTCGGTAGCGGCGGCAACGGCGGCGATTCCGATTTCTTCGCCGATGGAGGTCAAGGTGGCGACGCCGGCCTGATCGGCAACGGCGGAAATGGTGGGCGAGGTGGCCAGGGCTTCTTCCCGGGGAACGGAGGATTCTCATTTTCTACGGCGAATGACGCCACTCCGGGAACGAACGTAACGACGAATGGTGATGCCATCGCAACGGACGGCGGCAACGGCGCCAACGGACTACGGGGGCCGAATGGCAAGACGGCCGAGCCGTTCGCGACAGGAGACGGCGGCGATGGCGGCCGGGGCGGAATGTTGATCGGCAACGGCGGTCATGGCGGTGACGGCGGAACCGGCGGAATTGGTGGTGACGGCGGCCGGGGCATTCTGCGGCTCAGCCCCGATGGGGACACCATCAATAACAGTGAGGGCGCTCCGGGAGCTGATGGCGGGCAAGCCACCTCGCTGACGGGCGATCTTGCCCAAGGCGGCAAGGGTGGTGACGGTGGCAACGGTGGCGCCGGCGCGACTGGTGGTCTGGGAGGCGACGCAGGACGCGGTGGCAATGGTGGCCGAGGGGGCCTTCTGATAGGCAACGGAGGTGATGGCGGGACCGGCGGCGTCGGCGGTACGGGCGGAATCGGCCGCGATGGCGGTTTTGGCGGAGACGGTGGTAATGGGGGGAGGGCCTCCTCCGCTGCTTCTGCAATCGGCGGTCACGGTGGTGACGGTGGCGATGGTGCCGCCGGCGGCACGGGAGGTCGCGGCGGGGTCGGGGGTGTCGGCGGTAACGGTGGCGCCGCCGGGCTGATCGGCAACGGCGGCCGAGGCGGCGATGCGGGTAACGGCGGTGTAGGCGGTCTTGGCGGCGGCGGAGGCTTTGGCGGGAGCGGCGACTCCGGCGGGTCCGGCGTTGGTAGCCAAGCCAGCGGCTTCGGCGGTGACGGCGGTGACGGTGGCAGCGGCGGTAACGGCGGTGACGGCGGCAACGGTGGTCCAGGCGGTACCCGCGGCGGCGTCGGCGGAGCTGGTGGATCCCTATTTGGCCAAGCCGGCGCTGACGGCGGCAGCGGCAGCGGCGGCATCGGCGGCAACGGTGGTCCGGGTCGAAACGGCGGCTCTGGCGGACCCGGCGGATTCGGCACCAGTGAGTCTGGTAGCCGAGGCTCGAATGGCGCTCATGGTCTGTCCGGCAAGCCGGGGCAAAGCGGATGACTCTGGCTCAGCGGGCGGCGCCACTCGACGGTAAAGGTTCGCGTCCACATCCACGCGCCCAGTGCCCGATCGAAGGCGTCGGCATCGATGCGGGCGAACAGTTTGCGCGACCTCGACTCGCCGGGGGCCGCTGCCGCTGGTGAGTCCAAACCAGATCAGCTGGTCGACTGCGGTCTCCGCGGCACACTGGCCGATCGCCGCCAACGAGCGGCACCCGGCCACGGTAGCGGTGACGCGAGCGCGAGTACGCCGGCCAACGAGTAGCGCACCCCGCGCCGGTCGCGTGGGTCGGGCACTGCCTGCAGGGCTTCCAACCGTCGTTCGCGGCGCGTCGGCTTCGTACCGGCAGGTGGGGTGGGCGGCCGACTAGTGTCTGACATGCCAAAGCGTTGTGGGGACGGAGGACACTGATGGTCATTCGTATCGGTCGGTCGGCAGCCAGTTCATCATCGACGGCGCGCTGGTGACCGACGTGCCGCACAAGCAGTTCTGAGCATGCCGGCGAGCCTAACCGCCCGCCTGGCCGAGATAGCGGGCTCGAACCAGGTCGTCACCGACCCCGACGTGCTGGCCGGCCGCAGCGTCGACCACACGGGCCGGTACCGCGGCCAGGCCAGCGCGCTGGTGCGCCCCGGTTCGGCCGACGAGGTCGCCCAGGTGCTGCGGGTGTGCCGAGACGCCGGCGCGCACGTCACCGTTCAGGGTGGCCGCACCTCCCTGGTGGCCGGCACCGTTCCTGAGCATGACGACGTGCTGTTGTCCACTGAAAGACTCACTGCGATAAGCGATGTCGATGTGGCCGAGCGCCGGGTGACGGCCGGTGGCGGCGCCACCCTGGCGGCGGTACAGCGGGTGGCTACGGCGGCCGGGCTGGTGTTCGGCGTCGACCTGGCGGCCCGGGACACCGCGACCGTCGGTGGCATGGCATCGACGAACGCCGGCGGGCTGCGCACCGTGCGCTACGGGAATATGGGCGAGCAGGTCCTCGGTCTGGATGTGGCGTTGCCCGACGGTTCGGTGTTGCGCCGGCACAGCCGGGTGCGCAGCGACAACACCGGATACGACCTTCCGTCGTTCTTCGTCGGCGCCGAGGGCACTCTTGGCGTCATCACCGCGCTGGATCTGCGGCTGCACCCCGCGCCGTCGCACCGGGTGACCGCGGTGTGCGGATTCGCTGACCTCGATGCGCTGGTCGACGCGGGGCGGATGTTCGCCGAGGCGGACGGGATTGCGGCGCTGGAGTTGATCGATGGCCGGGGCGCGGAGTTGGCGGGTGATCAGTTGGGAGTCGGGGCGCCGGTCGCCGGCGACTGGTTAATGCTGGTGGAACTGGCCGCCGACCACGATCAGACCGAACGGCTGGCCAGGCTGCTGGACGGTCTGCGGTTGTGCGGCGAGCCGGCCGTCGGTGTGGATGTTGCTGCCCAGCAACGGTTGTGGCGAGTGCGCGAATCGCTGGCCGAGGTGTTGGCGAGTTACGGCCCGCCATTGAAGTTCGATGTCTCGCTGCCCTTATCGGCGATCAGCGGGTTTGCCCGCGACGCGGTCGCATTGGTCGGCCGGCGGGTACCCGGGGCGCTGCCGGTGTTGTTCGGGCATGTCGGCGAGGGCAACCTGCACCTCAACGTGTTGCGCTTGCCGACAGACCAGGAGCCCGCGCTGTATGCGGAGATGATGGACCTGATCGCCGGCTGCGGCGGCAATGTCAGCTCCGAGCACGGCGTCGGCACTCGCAAGCGGGCCTATCTGGCGATGTCCCGGAACGCTGCCGATATCGCTGTTATGCGCGCGGTCAAGGCGGCATTGGACCCGACTGGCTATCTCAATGCGGCGGTGTTGTTCAGTCCGGATTCTTGATCCCGACGGCGTGGCGTAGCTGAGCCAGGAACTGATCGGCGTCATCACTGCGAACGACGTAGTGCGAGATCGCAATTCGGATCACCGTCGCCGCCTTGACCGCCGCGTTGGGGCCGGGCAGCAGCCGTTGTAAGCCCTCCCGCATCTCCGGGATGACAGCGGACATCTGCGGTAGGACGTGCTCGGGCTCGATGTCGACCATCCGGACACCCGAATACGAGTACTGGTAGTCGACGATGAATCGCAGTGCGGCATCGAGCCTTTCGACTCCCCTGAGCCCCGCCGTCGCCTTCGCGAGCCCCTTCTCGAAATTCTCGCGTTCATGTTTGGAGAACGCCGACAGCAGCTCTTCTTTGGAGGCGAACCAGCGGTAGAGCGTGGGCCGAGACACGCCGGCCTGCGCGGAGACCTCGGACAGGCTGAGTTTGGTCTTGCCGTTACGGGCCAGCACCTCCGCGGTGGCGGCGAGGATCCGCTGGCGCGTCGAGGTGTCGTTTTCGACGCTTTCGCTCACCGGCGACGGCTGGCTCATGTTGTGGCCTCCCCTGCGGAGCTCTGCTTGGGAGGCCGAGGGCGCACCAGCACGGACTGTTGGATGGCGCCGACCGCACTCCGCTCGTCGAACAGCGACCCGACCGTCGCACCGATTCCGTCCGGCCCGTAGCTGGTTTCCGCGCGAATGCCGATCCACTCTCCCTGCGGAACCCGGAAAACGTGCACGGCCACGTCGGTGTTGACGAAGGTGAACTTGGTGATGTCCAGCTTGCTGCCGATGCCGTTGGCGCAGTCGGCCACCGCGAACAACCGTTCCATCGGCGTCATGGTTTCACCGGAAACCAGGTCGGAGAGCGGCTTGATCCAAGATTCACCGGGTCCCGGCTGCAACGGCTCGGTCAGCCACAGCCATTGCAAACTGTGGACATAGTTGCGGTCCCATTCCCGGGCCTTCAGGTTGCGCTCCCGCGCCTCGGACACCGGGCGCGGCGGCGGTGTGGGTGCGTGCACGACGGCGCGGGTATCGACTTGCTGTAACCGCCACCCGCTGGCCCGGGCAACGGGCCGGGGTTCATTATCGGGTCCCAGGGCCAGCATCTCGGCGACGACCAACTCGATCTGTCGGCCGCCGCGTTCGAGTTTGGAACGAACCCACAGATCCCCCTCCACGGGCACCGGGCCGAGCAGGTCGATCACCACCCGGCTCAGGCGGGTGTCATCGCGTCGCTGGCACCGCTCCAACGCGCGCGTCAGCAGCGCCGACACCGGAGCGCCGTGCTGCATCGAGGACGACCAGGTGCCCCGGGACAGGTCGGTGGCCCGGAACTTCTCGCCGTGCGCGTCGGCACTGTCGATCAGCTCGTAGTACGAGTCGGTCATCGTTCCTCTTCGGTCAGGGCGAGCGTTGGCGCCACCAGCGCGCCTTTACAAACCACTGCAAAAGTGTCATGCACCGCCGGCAATGCTGTCAACGCGGGCGGACCGTCGACCGAGCTTTACAAGGATTGCACAGAATGTCACGCTAGGCCGTGAGCTGCCGGAACAAGGGGTGAGCGCATTGACGACAGAGTCTGAACAGGTCCAGTGGTCGGTCGAGAGCCTGCTGGACCTCTTCGAAGTACGGCCCGACGGGCCGGACCGGTTCACCGCCGACACCGGGCTGACCGGTCAGGACGGTCGGCAGGTGGTGGAAGGCACTCAGGTGGTCGCTCAGGCGATTGTTGCTGCCGCGCAACGCTTTCCGGGCAAGTCCGTGCGTTCGGTACATGCGGTGTTCGCGCGCGCCGTCATGGTGGGGCCACCGATCGAATTGGTGGCCGACGTGCTGAACGAAGGCCGCTCCACCGCGACGGCGATCATTTCGGTTCTGCAGAACGGCAAGCGCTGTGTGAGCGTCACGGTGCTGACCGACGTCCCCACCGGCGACGTCATTCGTCACCACATGACCCGGCCCGATGTCGCCGCGCCGGCAGACGCCAACTACGTCGAGATGCCGATGGCGGGCCGGGAGCTGCGCGTGGTCGACGTGGTGGACGTGAACAGTCCGGACGAGGTCGGCCCGCCGGAGCTGTATGCCTGGCTGCATTACGACCCGATTCCCGAGCGCGACGATCTGGGCAAGGCATTGATCGCGTATTTCACTGGGCATCTGGGTATTTCGACGACGATGCGCGCGCATGCGGGTATCGGCACCAGTCAGGCGCACCTGACCGTGTCGACGGCGCCGATGTCGATCTTCGTGTCGTTCCACGAACCGGTGCGCTGGGATGACTGGCTGCTATACAGCCACGAGAGCACGCAGGTCGGTGCGGGGATGTCCTACGTGCGCGGCACCGTGCACACCGAGGACGGTGATCTGCTGTGTTCGTTTGCACAGGAGGCGCTGATCCGTCCGCTGCGTACCAGTGACACCTCGATCGCCGCCGCGGCGCGGTTCTGATTGCCGTGCGCTTCACCATCACTCACCCGATGCACAGCCATCCGTACAACCCGGAGCTGGTGAGCGGTGAGGGCATCGCGACGGTGGCGGCCGCGGCCGAGAAAGCGGGATTTCACGGTTTGGGCTTCACCGATCATCCCGCGCCGTCGCAGCGCTGGCTGGAAGCAGGCGGCCATGACGCGCTGGATCCCTTTGTCGCCCTGGGCTTTGCGGCAGCGCGTACCTCTGTCTTGCGGCTGATCCCGAACATTGTGGTGCTGCCCTATCGAAATCCGTTCGTGGTGGCCAAGTCCGGAGCGACGCTGGACCTGCTGTCCGGCGGCCGGTTCACGCTTGCGGTGGGCGTGGGATACCTGCGCCGGGAATTCGCCGCGCTGGGCGTGGACTACGACAAGCGTGCCGAATTGTTCGAGGAGGCCTTGCAGGCGATCCGGGCCATCTGGACTTCTGACGACATCTCCTTCGACGGACAGCATTTCACGGCGCACGGAATCACTGCACACCCGTTGCCGGTGAGCCGGCCGCACCCGCCGATCTGGATCGGCGGCAATACCGGCACGGCCCGTCAGCGGGTGGCGCAGTACGGGGACGGCTGGTGCCCGTTTCCGGCGCCCGCGGGATTGGCGCGTACGGCGGGCACCGCCGTACTCGATTCTGTGGAGCGGTTGGCCGCCGGGATTGAGGACCTGCGGCGGCGCTGCGATGCGGCGGGCAAGGACTGGTCCTCCGTCGATATCACCTTCAGCAATTTCGAGGGCGGTAATCCGTCCGACCACGACTTCAATGCTGACGAATACCTGGATGGGTTGGAAAAGCTTGCTGCACTGGGTGTTACGTGGATGTCGGTGCACCTGCCCGGGGACAGCCTGACACACGCGCTGGAAGCGATGGACCGGTTCGGTGCTCTGGTGATCGATGTGATCTGAGTGGACTTCTCCGTTGTGCCGTTATCGGATGACGACCGCGCCTTCTATGAGCGGACGCGCGCGTTCATCACCGGGCATGTGACCGACGAGGTGCGCCGGCGAAACCGCGAGTTCGGCGAGAACTTCGACGAGGGCGTGCATTTGGCGCTTGGGGAGGCCGGCTATCTGGCCGCGGACTGGAAGCCGGAATCCGAAGGCGGGTTCAGCGCCGTCCGTCGGCGGATCTTTAATCTCGAGGTCGCCCGGGCCCATACGCCGTGGTATCACTGGGGTACCACTTCCGTCGTCGCCCGTCTGGTGCAGGAATTCGCGGCGCCGGAGCTGGTTGACATGGTATTGCCGGGCGTGTTGTCCGGTCACATCCGGCTGTGCCTTGGTTACACCGAACCCGAGGGCGGCTCCGATGTGGCCACCTGCAAGACGCGGGCGGTGCAAGAGGCGGATGGATCGAGCTGGGTGATCAATGGCTCCAAGATGTTCACCTCGAACGCGCAGAACGCGAGATACGTCTTTCTGCTGACCAACACTGATCCCCGAGGCCGGAAACACCGCAATCTCACCATGTTTCTGGTCCCGCTGGATTCACCGGGCATCGAGATCCAGGGCATCCGCACTCTGGACGGTGACCGCACCAACATCGTCTATTACAGCAACGTGCGGGTGGACGACCTCTACCGGATAGGGGAGGTCAACGGTGGCTGGACGGTGATGCGGGCAGCGTTGGATTCCGAGCACGGCTTGACCGAGCGCGACGTCGAGGGCCTGGAGGACGTGGCCGCGATGGCCGGCCACGGGGTGTTGATGGCCGAAGCGGTCGACCGGGTGGCCGCTCTGGTGGACGTTGAGGACGAGTCCGTGCAATACCGGCTTGGGCAAAGTTTTGCGCGGACGGAGGCGGCGCTGTCCACCCCAGGCATGTTCGGCCGCGTCGCGATCGGGCAGACCATGCGCGACATTTCGGCAGACCTGATGGACATGCTTGGTCCGGCTGCTGTGCTGCCAACCGATACCGAGGGCTCCGCCGACGATGGCTGCGCCGAGCATCTCTTCCGGCTCGCGCTGCCGATGGGGATCTACGGCGGCAGCCTCGAGATTTTCCGCAATATGATCGCCCAGCACGAGTTGCGGCTGGGACGGCCGGCTTACGGGAGCTCCGCCTCAACCTGAGCCTTGGTGGCGTCGAAGCTCAAAAACTCTGCGATGAGCCGGCTTTCGGCATATGGGTCGTGGTAGCTCCAGGCGACGTCGCTGATGACGGTGTCGCCTACGACGGCCGCCCAGTACGTCGCGTATCCCTTGTAGTTGCAGTACGTCGACGTATCGGTCTGGCGGAGCAGATCGGCTCGCACGTATTTGGGCGCCACGTAAAGCCTTGGCTCCAGCGCGGTTTCGAAGACAATGACCGTGTCGTCGGTGTCGACCAGCGGCGTGTCGTTGAGCGATACCCGCAACCTTCTCCGGGTCGGGCGGCAGTCGACGCGGTGATACGGGTTGGGCGGGTAGTGGACGAGCTTGCGTCCTTCCTCGAACCAGGCGTCAACCGCGCTCCAGGGCACACGAACGAAACCCGGCGCCTCCGGCTCGGGTTCGCTTGGGAGCCCGGTGATCACGTCCTCTGGGAAGACATAGCGCAGCGGGTGGTTCGGCCGGTGCACCATGAGGGCTTGCTCGGTATCGATGACGGTGCGTCCGTTCAGCACCGCTTGGATCCGGCGCGGATGCGGCTCGATATAGACGACGTTCTCGGGGATCGGGGGAGCGAATCGGCCGGCGGGATGGCTGCTGAGTGGACCGCGGCCGGCTACCAGACTCATGGTGCGCCCCTTGGTCGGGTTTCGCGTTGACAGGTGCTTTCAAGGGTACTGGCGCAGTGGGTCGGGTGTCGGTGGCCGCATGGTTCCAGCTATCCACACCGCGTCCTGCCAACGAGCGCGAATCGGTAGGGCGTGGTACGGTCGAACATATGTTCGAGTTGGAGTGGTTCTCGTAGGTGGACGCGGTTCCCACCGAAGCGGAGCTGGCCGCGCGGATCGCCGAATTGGAGCGGGTCAACTCAAGCGGCGGCCGCCGGTCAGGCGCGCGCGGCGGCCGCACTGGATGCCGCCCGGCGTGCCGCCGAAGCAGCCGCCGGGATGCCAGCGGCCCGGCGTGGTCGCGGAGTGGCCAGCGAGTCGCCCTGGCCCGCCAGGATTCCCCGGCCCGCGGGAGCCGCACCTTGGGCTGGCCAAGGCCCTGGTCCGCGAGATGCCCTACACCCTGGCCGCCCTCGAGCACGGGGTGCTTTCGGAATGGCGGGCCACCCTGATCGTGCGCGAATCAGCCTGCCTCGACCTGGAGGATCGTCGCGCGCTGGACCGCGAACTGTGCTCCGACGCGGATCAGCTGGCCGGGTTGGGTGATCAGCGCATCATCGCCGCCGCCAAAGCGATCGCCTACCGCCGCGACCCGCACGCCGTCGTCGATCGCGCCGCCAAAGCCGTCGACGACCGCACGGTCACCATCCGCCCCGCACCGGACACCATGACCTGGGTCAGCGCCCTGCTGCCGGTGGCCCAGGGCGTCGGGGTCTACGCTGCGCTGCGTCGCGCTGCCGACACGCACTTCGACGGCCGCAGCCGCAGGCAGGTCATGGCCGACACGCTGGTCGAACGCATCACCGCTACCCCCGCCACCACACCGGCATCCCTGGCCCTGAACGTGGTGATCTCCGACCGCGCCCCGCTCGGCGGTGAAAACGACGCCGCCACGATCGCCGGCTACGGGCCGATCCCGGCCGCCGTGGCCCGCAGATGGCTCAGCCACGCACTGGTCGACAAGAAGTCCCTGGTCACCCTGCGCCGCCTGTACGCCAGTCCCGAAACCGGCGCGTTGGTCGCCATGGAATCCCGTTCACGGACCTTCCCCCGCGGGCTCGCCGACTTCATCACCCTTCGCGACCAGACCTGCCGCACCCCCTTGTGCGACGCCCCGATCCGCCACCGCGACCACATCACCCCCGCCCATCGCGGGGGACCCACCACCGCCACCAACGGCGAGGGACTCTGCGAACGCTGCAACTACACGAAAGAAGCACTCGGCTGGCAGGTCAGCGCCCACGACGACAACGGCACCCACACCACCGAACACATCACCCCCGCCGGAGCCCGCTACCGCTCCACCGATCTACACCTTCCTCAGCATCAGCGAAATCGAAGACGCCGTCGCGATCAAACTGATTGACCTGCATGCCGCCTAATGGCCTTTGTCCGCTCAGCTGCTGATGAAGCCTGGGTGATTAAGGTGCCAGTCATGGCGGGACCAGTGGAGGGCATCAAGGTCGTCGAACTCGGGGTTTGGGTGGCCGGTCCGGCGGCGGCCGCGATCCTGGCCGACTGGGGTGCCGACGTCATCAAGATCGAACCGCCCGGGGGTGATCCCGGGCGCATGTTCGGCCGGATGCTGGGCTGCGACCTCGGAGTGAACCCGCCCTTCGAAATGGACAACCGGTCCAAACGCAGCGTCGTGCTGGATCTCACCACCGCGAGCGGGCGGCGTACTGCGCTCGAATTGCTCGCCGAAGCAGATGTTTTCATCACCAACGTCCGGTCCGGTGCGCTGCAGAGGCTGGGACTGGACTACCAGACGCTAGCTGCCGATCACCCTCGTCTGGTCTACGGCCTGATCACCGGATACGGCGAAACCGGTCCGGATGCCGACCGCGCCGCCTACGACGTCGCGGCGTTCTGGTCACGGGGCGGCATCGCCCACCTGCTCACCCGCCCCGGCGACACACCGCCGTTCCAGCGCGGCGGCATGGGCGATCACTCGGCGGGAATGACTCTGGCCGGTGCTGTTTGCGCGGCACTGCTCGCGCGGGAGCGCACCGGCGCAGGCCAATTGGTGTCGACCTCGCTGTATCGCCAGGGCGCCTACACCGTGAGCTTCGACCTCAACACCTACCTGCTCACCGGCCAACCGATCGCGATCGGCCAGCGTGCCACCATGGCCAACCCGTGCATGAACAACTACGCCGCCGGCGACGGGCGGCGGTTCTGGATAGTGGGACTGGAAGTGGATCGGCACTGGCCGGCGCTCTGCCGGGTGGTGGGCCGCACCGACTGGCTGACCGACCCGCACTATGCCGCCGCCCGCAACCGCGCGGCCAACGCGGCTCAGCTGATCGCCGCGCTGGACCAGATCTTCGCGGCCAAGTCGCTCGACGAATGGGCGGACCTGTTCGCCGCCGAACCGGATTTCTTCTGGTCGCCGATCAACACACTCGAGGACGTTGTGGCCGATGAACAATTCCACGCCGCGGGCGGAATCGTCGACGTGCCGGACGGAGACGCGATCGTACCGATGGTCGCCTCACCCGCCGATTTTCACGGAACGCCGAGCTCACCGCGTTCGGTAGCACCGCAACTCGGCCAGCACACCGACGAGGTTCTGGCCGAGCTCGACGCACGCCGCCGGTCCTGACGACGGTAGGGAACTTTACAAAACAAAGCAAAAGTGTCACGCTGTTTGGCAGCCCACGGCAAGCGCGACAGGTCACGCCAGACGCAGTGTGGCCAGAGGAACGGATCGATGGTTACTCCAACGTTCGACATTCATCCGGGCGGGGACAAGACCCGACGGGCCCGACCCGACGGGCAGGTACTGCGTCACCGCCTCGACGTCATCGCCGTCGGCGCCGACGACGTGGTTCACAGCGCAGGCGGCTGGCTGTACGACCGGGTGATGGCCGGCTGGCAGGTCAACGTGCTGCTGCCGCAGGCCTGCGATGCCCGTCCCCTGCGAGTGCTTGGTGCGCAGGCACTGGGCGTGGACTCGGACCTGGACTTCACCGGACCGATGAGCCAGGGCCTGGCGGTCAGCGTCGAGGTGTTCACCGCCGACGACCGCGTTCGTGCGCTGGTGCGCAAGGCTATAGCCAGCCGGTTGACCGAAGTCGCGCTATGGGGTGAAGGCTGGCCTCTCGGAGTGGACCGCGGGCTGACCAGAACCCACTACGCACTCAGCGCCGCGGCCTGCGCGTTCAAAGCCCAGGCGCTGCTTGCGGCTGGAATGCCTTATGAGGCAATCGGTTCCACCGAAACGCTGCTAACCGACTCGGCGTGGCTGGGCTAACTGGCTCGCCGTGCTATGGATTCGATTCGCTGCTGCCCGAATGGTCGACGTCCCCGCGGCTGTTCGTGCGGCAGGGTGCCGCGCTGGCGGCAGCCGTCAGAACCTGATTAGCTGACGCACGGCACTGCCGTCGGCCAAATGGTCCATCGCCTCGTTGATGTCGTCCAACCGGATTGTCGACGACACCAGCGATTCCACCGGCAGCCGCCCGGTTTGCCACAGCGCAACGAACCGCGGTATGTCCCGGCTGGGCACCGCGGACCCCAGGTAACTACCGATCAGCGATCGGCCCTCGGCCACAAAACCTAACGGGGACAGACTAATTCGAGCGTCAGGTGGCGGCAGTCCGACGGTGACGGTGCGCCCGCCCGGGGCGGTCAGACCGATGGCGGTCTCCAACGCGCGAGGATGGCCGACGGCTTCTACCACCACATCCGCCTTGACGCCCGCGGCCTGGTCCGGCGTGTACGTCTCGTGCGCACCCAAAGCCTGCGCCGCAACCAGCTTCTCGGGTAACTGGTCGACTCCGATGACCCGGACGCCCTGATAGGTCAACGCGGTGATCACCGCGGCCATGCCCACGCCACCGAGTCCGACGACCGCGACGGACTGGCCCGGTCGCGGGTCGCCCACATTGAGTACGGCACCGCCCCCCGTCAACACCGCACAGCCGAGCAGGGCGGCCACCTCGGGAGGCACGTCGTCGGGCACCGCGACCGCACTGGCCCGGTTGACCACCGCGTGGGTCGCGAAACCGGACACGCCGAGGTGATGGTAGACCGGGCCGGCGCCCCGGCTGAGGCGGATACCGCCACCGAGCAACGTGCCCGCGTTGTTGGCTGCGCTACCCGGCTCGCACGGCGTCAGGCCCTGCGTCGCGCATGCGGCGCAGTGACCGCACCGCGGGAGGAACACCAGCACCACTCGCCGGCCGACGGTCAGATCGGCGACCCCCTCACCGACGGCCTCGACGATCCCCGCGGCCTCGTGTCCCAGCAGCATCGGCACGGGCCTTACCCGGTTGCCGTCGACCACCGACAGGTCGGAGTGGCATACGCCGGCCGCCTCGATACGCACCAGCACTTCGCCGGGACCCGGGCCCTGCAGATCCAGGTCGACGATGTCGATCGGACACGACTGCGCATAGGGACGGGGCGCACCGATCCGCTCCAGCACCGCGCCGCGGATGTGAATCATGTTGGAATACAACCATGAGCTCAATACCACCGGCCCCCGATGGGCTCACCAGCGCAGACTTCCCGGTGCTATGGCCGGTGCTCACCCGCTGGGCCGACAACGACATGTTCGGGCACCTCAATAACGCCGTCTACTACCAGCTGTTCGACACTGCGATCAACGCCTGGCTCGCTACCAGCGCCGCCGTCGACCCGCTCACCATTCCCGAGCTGGGCATTGTTGCGGAATCGGGTTGTCGCTACTTCGCCGAGCTGGCCTTCCCGGACAGTCTCGCCGTGGGTCTGGCGGTGACGCGGCTGGGCCGCAGCAGCGTCACTTACCGACTGGGAATTTTCAAGCTGGGCCAAAACGACGACGCCCAGCCGATCGCCGCACTGGGGCACTGGGTGCATGTTTACGTCGACCGCGGCAGCCGCCGACCGGTCCCGATTCCCGACGCCATCCGCTCGCTGTTGTCGACCGCCTTAATTGATTGAGCCTGCCGGCGCGCACGTATGCTTCGCCAATGGCAGTTATGAGCAAGACAGTCGAGGTCGATGCCGAGGCCGCTTCCATCATGGGCATCGTTTCCGACATCGAGCGGTACCCGGAATGGAATGAAGGCATCAAAGGTGCCTGGATCCTCGCTCGCTACGACGACGGCCGCCCCAGCCAGGTGCGCCTCGACACCAATGTGAACGGTTTCGAAGGCGTCTATATCCACGCCGTGTACTACCCGGGTGAAAATCAGATTCAGACCGTGATGCAGCAGGGCGACCTGTTCGTCAAACAAGAGCAGCTGTTCAGTGTGGTCGCCACCGGAGCCAACAGTCTGCTGACCGTCGACATCGACGTCGAACCGAGCATGCCGGTACCCGCGCCAATGGTGAAGATGCTGCTGGGCAACGTGCTCGACCAACTCGCCGCCAACGTCAAACAGCGCGCCGAACAGCTGCCTAGCTGAAAATTCCTGTCCGGCTGAGTGTTTCGACGAGCCGGTGTGCCGCGTCGGTGAACTGCCAGACCGTGTGCTCGACCACGGCGGCGGCGTCGCGGCTGCGCAGTGCGGCGATCAACATGCGGTGGTTGTCGACCGTGGACTCACCCCACGCTGGGTCGGCAGCGTACAGCTGGGCCGGCATGTAGCGGGCGGCGTTAAGCAGGAACCAGGCCAGTTTGATCCTTCCGCTCGCCTGGTTGAACACCCGGTGGAAGGAGAACTCCAGCGAGGCGATCGCCTCGGCGTCACTGGCCCCGACGGCGGCGGTCAACAAATCGTTGATGCGCTCGAGCTCGGCGAGCTCACGTTCGGTGATGCGTTCGGTGGCGGTGACGGCCAGTTCCCGGGCGATGGTGGCCTGCAGCCAGAAGATGTCGTCGATGTCCTGCCGAGTCAACGGCAACACCACATGGCCGCGATGCGGCTCCAGCTGCACCATCCCCTCTCCGCGCAGCTTCAGCAGGGCCTCGCGCACCGGCGTGATGCTGACCCCGAGCTGGGCGGCGGTCTCGTCGAGACGGATGAACGTTCCCGGAGGCAGCCGCCCCGACATGATCGCGGTGCGCAGGTGGCCCGCCACCTCGTCGGACAACTGCGCCCGGCGCAGCGGCCGGCGCCGTCGAGGTGTAGCCGATAACGGTGCATTCACGGGGCCTGCCAGGCCTTTCAGCGCATTGCGGTATTGGCTCAAGTCATGGTTAAGGGCTTGTTAGCGACCTCACCGGCCGTTAATGTGACCCAGACAACACATGTTTTATCAAATATCAGTCTGACGCAAGCGGTGCGCAAGTGAAGGGAATGCATATTGACCGCCCAACTGGCCGGCCACCCCGTGCAGGCCAACACCGAAGTGATCGAGCAGCCGTATCTCGCACGCCGGCAGAACTGGGTGAACCAGCTCGAGCGGCACGCCCTGATGCAGCCGCACGCTCCGGCACTGAGGTTTCTGGGCCGCACGCTGACCTGGGCTGACCTCAATCGCCGCGTCACGGCGCTGGCCGGCGCGATGAGCCGCCGCGGCGTCGGCTTCGGCGACAGGGTGATGGTGCTGATGCTCAACCGCACCGAATTCGTCGAGTCGGTGTTGGCCGCCAATATGTTGGGAGCGATCGCCGTTCCGCTCAACTTCCGGCTCACCCCGTCCGGAATCGCGTTCCTGGTGAAGGACAGTGGCGCTCGGGTGGTCGTCACCGAGGCGGTCCTCGCGCCGGTGGCAACCGGTGTCCGCACGATCGCACCGGTGCTGGACACGGTCGTGGTGGCGGGAACCACCGGTGAGGACGGCGTGCTTTTCTATGAGGACCTCATCAACGAGGCCGGCGATGAGCCCGCGCCGGTCGACATCCCCAACGACGCTCCGGCGCTGATCATGTACACCTCGGGAACCACCGGGCGGCCGAAGGGGGCGGTCCTCACCCACGCCAACCTCACCGGTCAGACGATGACCACGCTGTACACCGGCGGGGTCGACCTCAACAACGACGTCGGCTTCATCGGTGTCCCGTTGTTCCACATCGCCGGAATCGGCAACCTGCTTTCCGGGACTTTACTCGGCCTTCCGACCGTGATCTATCCGCTCGGTGCGTTCGATCCGGGTCAGCTGCTCGACGTGCTGGAAGCCGAGAAGGTCACCGGCATCTTCCTGGTTCCGGCTCAGTGGCAGGCGGTGTGTGCCGAGCAGCAGGCAAGGCCGCGTGACCTGCGACTGCGGGTGATGTCATGGGGTGCCGCTCCGGCGCCAGATGTGTTGTTGCGGCAGATGTCCGAGATCTTCCCGGGCACCCAGATACTGGCCGCGTTCGGCCAGACCGAGATGTCGCCGGTGACGTGCATGCTGCTCGGCGATGACGCGATCCGCAAGCGCGGATCGGTCGGCCGGGTGGTCCCGACGGTGGCCGCCCGGGTCGTCGACGACGAGATGAACGACGTGCCGGTCGGCGAGGTAGGCGAAATCGTCTATCGCGCACCGACTTTGATGAGCGGCTACTGGAACAATCCGGAGGCTACCGCCGAGGCGTTCGCCGGCGGCTGGTTCCATTCGGGCGACCTGGTCCGGATGGACCCCGACGGATACGTCTGGGTGGTCGACCGCAAGAAGGACATGATCATCTCCGGCGGGGAGAACATCTACTGCGCCGAGGTCGAGAACGTCCTGGCCGGTCATGAGCGCATCGTCGAGGTCGCGGTGATCGGCCGCACCGACGAGAAGTGGGGCGAGGTGCCGATCGCCGTCGCCGCTGTAACGGAGGGGCACCTTCGCATCGAAGAGCTAGATGAGTACCTGACCGAGCGGCTCGCGCGGTACAAGCACCCCAAGGCGCTCGAGATCGTGGACGCCCTGCCGCGTAACCCCGCCGGGAAGGTGCTCAAGACCGAATTGCGTTTGCGCTACGGGGCCCGCGGTGACTCCGGAAATCGTTCTGCGACAACCAAATCTGCCACAAATGAGGAAACCTAACGGGGGTCGAAATGTTTGCTGGGTGCTGACGAAATGTCAATTGTGGACTTGCTATACACAGCTGGGCGACCATCGGGTACATTCCTGTGGTCTCCGTTACTACCTGCGGGTAGGGAGCCGTTGGTCACAGACGTAGGTCGGGGCAAGGAGGAGGCGTGCGACATCATTCGCCGCGGCGCCGCGACACGGGCGGCCCCGCTGTGAGGGGGCAATCGTGACGACATCCACTCGACCGCACCTGGTCGGATACCTGCGCGATCAGCTCGAGACGCCGTTGACGTTGATCGGCGGCTTCTTCCGGATGTGTGTGCTGACGGGGCGGGCGTTGTTCCGTCGGCCGTTTCAGTGGCAAGAGCTGATTCTGCAGTGTTGGTTCATCATGCGGGTGGCGTTGCTGCCGACGATCATGGTGTCGATCCCGCTGACGGTGTTGTTGATCTTCACGTTGAACGTGTTGTTGGCGCAGTTCGGTGCGGCGGATTTGTCGGGGGCGGGGGCGGCGATCGGCGCGGTGACGCAGCTGGGTCCGTTGACCACGGTGTTGGTGGTGGCCGGCGCGGGCTCGACGGCGATCTGCGCGGACCTCGGCGCCCGGACGATCCGGGAAGAGATTGACGCGATGGAGGTGCTGGGGATCGATCCGATCCACCGGCTGGTGGTGCCACGGGTGATCGCGGCGACGGTGGTGGCCACGCTGCTCAACGCGTTGGTGATCACCGTGGGTCTGGTCGGGGGATATCTGTTCGGGGTGTATCTGCAGAACGTGTCCGGGGGTGCGTATCTGGCCACGTTGACCACGATCACCGGCCTGCCGGAGGTGGTGATCGCGATGATCAAGGCGGCGACGTTCGGATTGATCGCCGGCTTGGTGGGTTGCTATCGAGGGTTGACGGTGCGCGGGGGGTCCAAGGGGTTGGGGACCGCGGTTAACGAGACAGTGGTTTTGTGCGTGGTCGCGCTGTATGCGGTCAACGTCATCTTGACCACGATCGGTGTGCGATTCGGGACGGGGCACTAACGATGTCGACTGCAGCGGTAGTTCGGTCCCGGTTCCCCCGGGCGACGGCCAATGTCAACAAGTACGCCGGGTCGGTGACCCGGGGGTTGGATGAGACGGGGCAGCTGGCCTGGTTCTTCCTGACGAGTCTGGGCCAGATCCCGCATGCGCTGCACTATTACCGCAAGGAGACGCTGCGCCTGGTGGCCCAGATCGGGATGGGTACCGGGGCGATGGCGGTGGTCGGCGGGACGGCCGCGATCGTCGGCTTCGTCACCCTGTCCGGTAGCTCGCTGGTGGCCATTCAGGGTTTCGCGTCGCTGGGCAATATCGGGGTGGAGGCGTTCACCGGTTTCTTCTCGGCGCTGATCAACGTGCGCATCGCCGGGCCGGTGGTCACCGGGATCGCGTTGGCGGCCACCGTGGGGGCGGGGGCGACAGCGGAGCTGGGCGCAATGCGCATCAGTGAGGAGATCGACGCCCTGGAAGTGATGGGCATCAAGTCGGTGTCATATCTGACCTCGACCCGCATCGTGGCCGGGCTGGTCGTGATCGTCCCGCTGTATGCACTGGCGATGATCATGTCCTTCCTGTCCCCGCAGATCGTCACCACGCTGCTCTACGGGCAGTCCACCGGAACCTACGAGCACTACTTCCGCACGTTCCTGCGCCCCGACGACGTGTTCTGGTCATTCCTGGAGGCGATCATCATCGCCGCGATCGTGATGGTGACCCACTGCTACTACGGCTACAACGCCGGTGGCGGACCCGTCGGTGTCGGTGAGGCCGTCGGCCGCTCCATGCGCTTCTCGCTGGTCTCAGTCCAGGTTGTCGTCCTGTCCGCCGCGTTGGCGCTCTACGGCGTCAACCCCAACTTCGCATTGACGGTGTAGCGCCATGACGAGTCCGGGCAAGGTCAACAAGGTCAAGCACCCGCCGTACAAGCTGATCGGCATCTCCTCCTTCGTTGTCCTATTGCTGGTGTTGTCGGTCGTCTACCTGCAGTTCCGTGGTGATTTCACGAAGAAGACCGAGCTGACGATGTACAGCGACCGGGCCGGGCTGGTGATGGATCCCGGCTCGAAGGTCACCTACAACGGTGTCCAGATCGGCCGCGTGGGCGAAATTCAGGAGATCACTCGCGACGGTCGGCCTGCCGCAAAATTCACCCTGGAGATTTATCCGCAGTATCTCGGAGCCGACGGGGTGGTCCCGGAGAACGTCGACGCCCAGATCAAGGCGACGACGGTCTTCGGCGGCAAATACGTGTCGCTGACCACCCCCAGGGATGACAAGGGCAACATCACCGCCCGCGGTCACCTCGCGCCGAAGAGTGTGATCAACGCCAGCGGCGTCACCACCGAAATCAACACGCTGTTCCAGACCCTGACCTCGATCTCGGAAAAGGTCGACCCGGTCAAGCTGAACCTAACGCTGAGCGCGGCCGCGCAAGCCCTGACCGGGCTGGGCGACCGGTTCGGGCAGTCGATCGTCAACGGCAATGCCATCCTCGACGACATCAACCCGCAGATGCCTCAGGCCCGTCGTGACATCCAAGCTCTGGCAGCACTGGGCGACGTCTACGCCGACGCCGCGCCCGATCTCGTTGACTTCCTGAACAATTCGGTTCCGACGGCGCGCTCGATCAACGCCCAGCAGAAGGATCTGGACCAGGCGCTCTTGGCGGCCGCCGGATTCGGCAACACCGGTGCGGACATCTTCGAGCGCGGCGGCCCGTACCTGGCCCGCGGTGCCGCCGACCTGGTGCCCACCGCCCAACTGCTCGACACCTACAGCCCGGAGCTGTACTGCACCTTGCACAACTACCACGATGTCGAGCCCACGGTGATGACGTTCCTGGGTGGCAACGGCTACTCGCTGAACACCCACTCCGAGATCCTGTCCGCCCTGGGCCTGCTGCTGAATCCGGTGTCGCTGGTACCCCTGCTGCTCTCGCAGGTCGGCGGTCTGGCTGCCGGCCTGGTGGGCGGGGCACCCAACCCTTACACCTATCCGGAAAACCTGCCGCGCGTGAACGCCCGCGGCGGCCCGGGTGGAGCGCCCGGCTGCTGGCAGCAGATCACCCGGCATCTCTGGCCCGCACCGGAATTGGTGATGGACACCGGCAACAGTCTTGCGCCCTATAACCACTTGGAGGTCGGTTCGCCCTACGTGCTCGAGTACGTCTGGGGCCGTCAGGTAGGGGATAACACGATCAACCCATGAAAATCACCGGTACTCTCGTCAAGCTCAGCGCCTTCGCTCTGGTGCTGTTGATGTTCAGCATCATGATCATCATCGTGTTCGGTCAGATCCGCTTCGACCGCACCAACTCGTACTCCGCCGAGTTCAGCAACGTCAGTGGGCTGCGGGCCGGCCAGTTCGTGCGGGCCTCCGGGGTGGAGATCGGCAAAGTCAAGAGCCTCGAACTGGTTGACAGCGGCAAGCGGGTGCGGGTCGAGTTCGACGTGGACCGGTCGATTCCGCTGTACCAGTCGACGACCGCGCAGATCCGCTATCTCGACCTGATCGGCAACCGCTACCTCGAGCTCAAACGCGGCGAGGGCGACGGCCAGGACAAGGTCATGTCCCCCGGTGGATTCATCCCGCTGTCGCGCACCACTCCGGCGCTGGACCTGGACGCGTTGATCGGTGGCTTCAAGCCGATCTTCCGCGCGTTGAACCCGGACAAGGTGAACACCATCGCCGCGTCGCTGATCACGGTGTTCCAGGGCCAGGGCGGCACGATCAACGACATTCTGACTCAGACCGCGCAGCTGACCTCGCAGTTGGGGGAACGCGACCGGGCGATCGGCGAGGTGGTCACGAACCTGAACAAAGTGCTGGACACCACGGTCCGGCACCGCAAAGACTTTGACCAGACGGTGAACAACCTCGAGGTGCTGATCACCGGTCTGAAAGACCACGGCGACTCGCTGGCCGGAGGCACGGCGAACATCAGTAACGCCGCGGGCACGGTGGCTGATCTGCTGAGCGAGGACCGTGCGCTGCTGCACAAGGCCATCAATTACCTGGATGCAGTGCAGCAGCCGCTGATCGATCAGCGCGAGCAGCTCAACGACTTCCTGCACAAGGTGCCGACCGCGCTGAACTCGATCGGGCGCGGCATCGGCTCCTACGGCGACTTCGTCAACTTCTACTCGTGCGACATCAGCCTGCGGATCAACGGTCTGCAGGCGGGCGGACCCGTTCGCACCGTCCGGCTCTTCCACCAGCCGACCGGGAGGTGCGCGCCGCAATGAGAACGTTGGAACCGCCCAATCGACTCAAGATCGGTTTGATGGGCATCCTGGTGACGCTGCTGGTCATCGGCGTGGGTCAGAGCTTCACCAGTGTGCCGATGTTGATGGCCAAGCCCAGCTACTACGGTCAGTTCACCGACACCGGTGGCATCAACAAGGGTGACAAGGTCCGCATCGCCGGCATGGACGTCGGCAAGGTCGAGGGCATCAGCATCGACGGCGACCACATCGTGATGAAGTTCTCCATCGGCACCGAAAGCATCGGCACCGAAAGCCGGCTGAACATCCGCACCGACACCCTGCTGGGCAAGAAGGTCCTCGAGATCGAAGCGCGCGGCAACACGCCGCTGCGCCCGAACGGCACGTTGCCGCTGGGGCAGAGCACCACGCCCTACCAGATCTACGACGCGTTCCTCGACGTGACCAAGGCGGCCACCGGCTGGGACATCGACACGGTCAAGAAGTCGCTGCACGTGCTGTCGGAGACGATCGACCAGACCTACCCCCAACTGACTCCCGCCCTCGAAGGCGTGTCCAAGTTCTCCGACACCATCGGCAAGCGGGACGAGGAGATCAAGCACCTCCTGGCCCAGGCCAACCAGGTGGCCAGTGTGCTCGGTGACCGCAGCGCGCAGGTGGACCGGTTGCTGGTGAACGCCAAGACGCTGCTGGCCGCCTTCAACGAACGCGGCCGCGCCATCGACGCACTGTTGGGCAACATCGCCGCGTTCTCGACCCAGGTGCAGGGTTTCATCAACGACAACCCCAACCTCAACCATGTCCTGGAGCAATTGCGCACGGTCAGCGACGTACTGATGGAGCGCAAAGAGGACCTGGCGAACGGGCTGCTGATGGTCGGCGGGTTCCTGCCGTCGCTCAATGAGTCCATTGCGTCCGGGCCGTTCTTCAAGGTCGTCATTCACAACCTGGTTCCGGGGCAGATTCTGCAGCCGTTCATCGATGCCGCCTTCAAGAAGCGTGGTCTGAGCCCCGAGGACTTCTGGCGCAGCGCCGGACTGCCGGCCTACCGGTTCCCCGACCCCAACGGCACCCGCTTCCCCAATGGCGCACCGCCGCCGGGACCGCTGGTGCTCGAAGGCACCCCGGAGCACCCGGGGCCGGCCGTGCCACCGGGCTCGCCGTGCTCGTACACCCCGGCAGCCGACGGCATACCCAGCCCGGCGAACCCGTTGCCGTGTGCCGGCGCCGTCATCGGCCCGTTCGGAGGCCCGGCGTTCCCGGCTCCCCTGGATGTGCAGGCGTCGCCGCCCAACCCGAACGGCGCGCAAGACGTTCCCGGTATCCCGATCGCCGGAAGGCCGGGCGAACCGGCACCCAGCGCTCCCGGTACCCCGGTTCCGCTGCCGCCGAACGCCCCGCCGGGTGCTCGCACCGAGCCGCTGGGACCGGCCGGACCGGTTGCACCGCCGTCGACATTCGCACCGGGGCTCCCCCCGGGTCCGCCGGCCCCGCCCGGGCCGGGGAACCAATTACCGGCACCGTTCATCAACCCGGGTGGCTCGGGCGGTAGCGGCGCAGCGGGAGGTAGCCAGAATTGAGCACCATCTTTGACATCCGCAACATCCGGCTACCGAGGATGTCCCGTGCCACGGTCATCATCGGGACGCTGATCGTGGTGCTCGCGCTGGCCGCCACCTTCGTGGGTTGGCAGCTGTACAAGAAGCTGACCAATAACACTGTGGTGGCGTACTTCTCGGCCGCCAACGCGCTCTACGCGGGCGACAAGGTCCAGATCATGGGCTACAAGGTGGGCCTGATCGACAAGATCGAGCCGGCCGGCGACAAGATGAAGGTGACCTTCCACTACGACAACCAGTACAAGGTCCCGGCCAACGCCTCCGCGGTGATCCTCAACCCGACCCTGGTGGCATCCCGCGCCCTCCAATTGGAGCCGCCCTACAAGGGTGGCCCCGTGCTGGCCAACAATGCAGTCATCCCGATGGAGCGCACTCAGGTCCCGGTGGAGTGGGACGAGTTGCGCAACAGCATCACGAACATCATCTCGAAGCTCGGTCCGACCGAAGCTCAGCCGACCGGCCCGTTCGGTGAGGTCATCAATTCGTTCGCCTACGGCCTCGAGGGAAAGGGTAAGCAGCTCAACACCACGCTGGACAGCCTGTCGAGGGCGCTGACCGCCCTCAACGAAGGCCGCGGCGACTTCTTCGCGGTGGTCAAGAGCCTGGCGCTGTTCGTCAACGCCTTGCACCAGGACGACAAGCAGTTCGTGGCGCTCAACCAGAACCTGGCCGATGTCACCGGGCGGTTGGCCAGCTCGGATCAGGCGCTGGCCAGCGCGATCCGGCAGTTCGATTCTCTGCTCACCACCATCCGCCCTTTCCTGGACAAGAACCGTGAGGTGCTGACCCACGACATCAACAACCTCGCTACGGTGACCAACACGCTGTTGCAGCCGGAGCCGTTGAACGGTTTGGAAACCGCGCTACACGTGCTGCCGACGGCCGCGGCGAACGTCAACCAGATCTATCACCCCGCACACGGATCGGTGGTCGCCGTTCCGGAGATCACCAGCTTCGCCAACCCGATGCAGTTCATCTGCAGCTCGGTGCAGGCCGGCAGCCGGCTCGGCTACCAGGAGTCCGCGGAATTGTGCGCCCAGTACCTCGCACCGGTGCTGGACGCGATCAAGTTCAACTATTTCCCGTTCGGGCTGAACACGTTCAACACCGCCGAGATTCTGCCCAAGCACGTCGCGTACTCCGAACCGCGGTTGCAGCCGCCACCCGGGTATAAGGACACGACGGTGCCCGGCATCTGGGTGCCGGACACCCCGACGTCGCACAAGAACACCCAGCAGGGCTGGATCGTGGCCCCGGGCATGCAGGGCCAGCAGGTCGGTCCGATCACCGCGGGTCTGATGACCCCGGAGTCGCTGGCCGAACTGATGGGCGGGCCGGACATCCCGCCGGTCCAGTCGACCTTGCAGACACCGCCGGGACCGCCGAACGCCTACGACGAAAACCCGGTGCTGCCGCCTATCGGGCTGCAGGCCCAGGTACCGATACCGCCTCCGCCACCGGGGCCGGGGGTGATCCCCGGGCCGGTCGCTCCGACTCCCGCGGCGCCGGGACCGGCCGCAGCGGTCGGCGCACCGTTGCCAGCTGAGGTAGGAGGGGGTCAGTGACCAGGGTGTGGGGAACACTACGGCGGGGGACTTGGCAGGCGCTGGTGCTCCTGCTGGTTGCGCTGATGCTGAGTTCCTGTGGCTGGAAAGGCATTTCGCAGGTAGCGATTCCGGGGGCGCCGGGCAGCGGAAGCGACGCTTTCACGGTCTACGCGCAGGTGCCGGACACGCTGGCCATCAACGGCAACAGCAAGGTGATGGTCGCCGACGTCGAGGTGGGTTCGATCCGCAAGATCGAGCTGAAGAACTGGATAGCCACCCTGACGCTGGGCCTGAACAAGGACACCAAGCTCCCCAAGAACGCTCTCCTGAAAATCGGTCAGACCAGCTTGCTGGGTTCGCAGCACGTGGAATTGATCGCTCCGGAGAAGCCGTCTAAGGAGCTGCTGCGCAATGGCGACACCATCCCGCTGAAGAACTCGTCGGCTTACCCGAATATCGAGCAGACACTGGCGGTCGTCTCGCTGATCCTGCGCGGCGGCGGCATCCCGAATCTGGAAGTGCTGCAGAACGAGATCTACGCCATCTTCCACGGCCGGGGCGACCAGATCCGCGGCTTCCTCAATCGGCTGGACACGTTTACCCGGCAGCTCAACGAGCAGCGTGATGACATCACCCACGCCATCGACTCGACCAACCGGTTGCTGAGCTACGTCGGCAACCGCAACGACGTGCTCGAGCGTGTGCTGACCGACTTCCCGCCGCTGATCAAGCATTTCGCGGACACCCGCAACCTGCTGATCAACGCGGTCGATTCGGTGGGTCGGCTGAGCAAGGCCACCGACCAGTATCTGTCGGAGGCCCGCGGTCCGTTGAACACCGACCTGCAGTCGCTGCAGTGCCCGCTGCGCGAACTCGGCCGCGGCTCGCCTTACCTGATCGGTGCGCTGAAGTTGATCCTGACGCAGCCGTTCGACATCGACGCTGTCCCAAAGATCTTCCGCGGCGACTATCAGAACGTGTCAGCCACGATCGACGTGACGTATAGCTCGATGGACAACGCGGTGCTGACGGGTACCGGATTCTCCGGCGCCTTGCGGGCACTCGAGCAGTCGTTCGGGCGCGACCCGGAGACGATGATCCCCGACGTTCGCTACACGTCGAACCCGAACGACGCGCCCGGTGGGCCGCTGGTGGAAAGGGCGGAGCGGGGACAATGCTGACACCCTTCATCAAGCGCCAATTGTGGCTGTTTTTGACCCTGACGGTGGTGGCGCTGTCGGTACTGGGGATCTACTACCTGCAGATTCCGACTCTGGTCGGAATCGGGCGTTACGAGCTCACCGCCAATCTGCCGGCTTCGGGCGGCCTGTACCCCACGGCCAACGTGACCTATCGCGGCATCACGATCGGCAAGGTCACCGACGTGGAACCAACGCCGTGGGGAGCGAAGGCGAACCTAAGCATCGATAGTCGCTACAAGATTCCGGTCGACGCCACCGCGAACGTGCACTCGGTGTCCGCGGTGGGTGAGCAGTATCTCGACCTGGTGTCGAACGGCAACCCGGGCAAGTTCTTCGCGTCGGGTCAAACCATCACCAAGGGTACGGTCCCCAGTGAGATCGGGCCGGCGCTGGACACCGCGAACCGGGGTCTGGCGGCATTGCCCAGTGAGAAGATCCCTAAACTGCTCGACGAGACAGCGCTGGCGGTCGGTGGGCTGGGGCCGGCGTTACAACGGTTGGTCGACGCCACGCAGGCGATCGTCGGGGATTTCCACACCCAGATCAATGATGTCAACGACATCATCCAGCACTCCGGGCCGATCCTGCAGAGCCAGGTGGATTCGGGTGGGGCGATCGAGCGGTGGGCGCGCAACCTGAATGTCCTGGCCGCGCAGAGCGCCCAAGAGGATCAGCATCTGAGAAGCGTGTTGACCCAGGCCGCTCCGACGGCCGATCAGGTCAACGAGGTGTTCACCGACGTTCGTGATTCGTTGCCGCAGACCCTGGCGAATCTGGAGGTCGTGTTCGATCTGCTCAAGCGCTACCACAAGGGTCTCGAGCAGGTCCTGGTGTTCCTGCCGCAGGGCGCCTCGATCGCCCAGACCGTGGCCGCGCCGTTCCAGAACCAGGCGGCATTGGACCTGGCCTTGGCGATCAACCAGCCGCCGCCGTGCCTGACGGGCTTCATCCCGGCCGAGCAGTGGCGTTCGTTTGCCGACACCAGCCTGCAGCCGTTGCCGGTAGGCACGTACTGCAAGATTCCGATGGACACGCCCGCCAACAGCGTGCGTGGCTCGCGCAACATTCCCTGTGTGGACGTGCCGGGTAAGCGGGCCGCCACACCTCGAGAGTGCCGCAGCACCAAGCCTTACGAGCCGGCCGGTACCAACCCCTGGTACGGCGACCCGAACCAGCTGCTGACCTGCCCGGCGCCTGCGGCGCGCTGTGACCAGCCGGTCAAACCCGGTTTGGTGATCCCGGCACCGTCGGTGAACAACGGGATGAACCCGGCACCCGCGGACCGGCTGCCTCCGGGTGGCACACCGCCGCCGATGAGCGACCCGCTGACACGTCCCGGCACCGGCACGGTGCAGTGCAACGGACAACAGCCCAACCCCTGCGTCTACACTCCGGGCGGGCCCCCTTCTGCGGTCTACAGTCCGCAGAGTGGAGAGCTGGTAGGGCCCGACGGGGTCAAATACTCCGTCGCAAACTCAACCAAAACAGGAGACGACGGATGGAAGGAGATGCTGGCGCCGGCCGGCTGAACCCCATCAACGAGGACAATTCGCCGGGACCCGAGGTGGCGGCTGAGGATTCGACAGAATCCGAGGGCGGCGCCGACCCGACCGGACCCGAGGTGGCGGCTGAGGATTCGACAGAATCCGAGGGCGGCGCCGACCCGACCGGACCCGAGGTGACGGCTGAGGATTCGACAGAATCCGAGGACGGCGCTGACGGTGCCGCGGAGGAGCCCGAGTCCGGCGCGGTCGCCGAGGAGCCGGGTGTCGAGCGGGGCAAGTCCCGGGTAGGTCGCGCGTGGCTGGTCGGGATCGCGTCGGTACTGGTCATCGTTTCGGGCGCCATCGCCGGTGGCGGCTATTACGCGCTGCGGTCCCACCAGGACATCCAGGCGTTGCAGCGCAACGACGCGGCCGCATTGAGTGTGGCCAAGGACTGCGTGGCCGCGACCCAGGCTCCGGACATCAGCAGCATGGCGGCCAGTGAACAGAAGATTGTCGATTGCGGCACCGATCAGTACCGCACGCAGGCGCTGCTCTACAGCAGCATGCTGGTGCAGGCGTACCAGGCCGCGAACGTGCACCTCAAGGTGTCGGATATGCGCGCCGCCGTCGAGCGCGACAATCCCGATGGTTCGGTCGACGTGTTGATCGCCCTGCGGATCAGCGTCTCCAACGATCAGCAGCAGAACCAGGAAACGGGTTATCGCCTGCGGGTCCGGATGGCGCCGACCGACGGCACGTACAAAATCTCCAAACTCGACCAGGTGACGAAGTGACGGTGGTGGTCGACAAGAACCCGACCACGGACACCGCCCAGGACCTACCCGAGAAGGCTTTGGCGCCATGGCATTTGCGCGTGGGAGCGTTCTCGATCGACGTCCTGGCCGGCCTCGCCGTGGCACTGACGACGGCCCTGGTCTCCGTCACCCTGCCGCCGTACCGCGTGTGGTGGTGGGTGTGCATGGTCGCATGCGGTCTCGCCGTTCTGGCGGTCCTGGTCAACCGGCTGCTGCTGCCGACGGTCACCGGCTGGAGTCTGGGCCGCGCACAGTTCGGCATCGCCGTGGTGCGCCGCGACGGGCGCGAGATCAGCCCGTGGTGGTTGCTGTTGCGCGACGTGGCACATCTGCTGGACACCGCGGCACTGATGGTGGGCTGGTTCTGGCCGCTCTGGGATTCCCAGCGCCGGACATTCGCCGACATGCTGGTGCGCACCGAGGTGCTGCGGGTTGTACCCCACGAGCGGGCCGGCGCGGTGCGCAAGGTAACGGCGATAGCGCTGGCTACCGCGGCTGCGCTGTGCCTGGGTGGTGCGGGCGTGGGCTACGGCGTGGTGTACGCCCAGGCCCGGGCCACCGACCGGGCCCGCGCCGAAATATCAAGGCAAGGGCCCAAGATCGTCGCCCAGATGCTGACGTACGACCCGAAAACCCTGCACGACGATTTCGCCCGCGCCCTGAATCTGACCACCGACAGCTACCGACGTAATCTGGCGGCTCAGCAGGAGGCGGTGGAAAAGGGCCACCCTGTTATCAACGAGTACTGGGGTTCGACGAATTCGGTCCTGGCGGCCACACCGCACACCGCGACGATGCTGCTCTTCTTGCAGGGACGGCGCGGCGACGGGCCCGACGTCCGCTATATCACCGCGAGCGTTCGGGTGAAGTTCGTCCAGAGCGGCGACGGCCGTTGGCTCGTCGACGACCTCACCGTGCTGGCCAAGCCGAAACCTCCGGGGGAGGGCAGGTGAGCCCCCGCCGCAAGTTCGAACCGGGCGAGGAATCACTGCTCGTCCCGCAGTCCATACCGCCGACGCGATGGATGTTGCCGGTCGTCTCCACCGTGGCCTCGGTGGTGATGGCGGCAGCCATCGCGCTGTCCGCGTTCATGCTTATCGAAGATCATTCGCGCGACCGCACCGCGGAACGGGAAACTCAGGCGGTGAACTACGTGAAGTGGTTCATGACGGGATTCACCTCCATCGATCCATTCCACGCCAACGAGTACATCAACCGGGTGCTGGCACAGGCGACGGGTGACTTCGCCAAGCAGTACACGGACAAGGCCAACGAGATCCTGTTCCAGGTCGCCCGGGCGGAGCGGTCGACGGGCACGGTAATGGAGGCCGGCGTGGAACGGTGGAACGATGACGGCAGTGTCACCGTGCTGGTGGCTACCGACGTCACCTCCAAGTCGCCGGATGGCAAACAGGTCTTCGAGAACACCAACCGTTGGTCGGCGACCGCTACGCAGGAAGGGAATCAGTGGAAGATCAGCAACCTGCAGCAGGTGATCTGACCGACGAGGTGCCGGTCGACTCCCGATCGGGTGAGACCGCCTCCGAGGCTGAGACGGCCGAACAGCCGGAAGCCGAATCGGAGCAAGCCGAGGCGGCGGCCGACGACGCGGCGGAAACTGATGCGGCCGAACCAGATTCAGGCGCCGAGCCGGCAGAACCCGCTAAACCCGCCAAGCAGAAGAAGCAGAGAAAGCCCGGCCGGCTGGCGGCGGTGGCGATCGCTGCGGTGTCCGCGCTGTTCGTCGGGTCCGCCGCCTTCGCAGCCGCGATGCTGCAGCCCTATGTCACCGAGCAAGCCACGATCGACGTCAAGTTGAAGGTGGCGCGGGCGGCGGCGAATGCGATCACCACGCTGTGGAGCTACACGCCGGAGAACATGGACACCCTCGCCGACCGCGCCGGCCGGTACCTCACCGGCGACTTCGGTGCCCAGTACCGCAAGTTCGTCGAAGAGAAGGTGGTCGGACCGAACAAGCAGTTGAAGATCACCAACTCGACCGAGGTCACCGGCGTGGCCGTCGAGTCGCTCGACGGGCCGAACGCGACGGTGATCGTCTACACGAACACCACGGCCATCACTCCGCTGAAGAAGAACATCCCGTCGCTGCAGTACTTGTCGTATCGGATGTCGATGAAACGTGAGGGCGACCGGTGGCTGGTGACCAGAATGACCACCATCACCTCGCTGGATGTGACGCCCCAGCTGTAGCTCACCGGCTATGGCCGTCGCTTCCCCGGTATCCCAGCGGTCGACCGTCACGGCACTGCTGCTGTTGACCTTTGCGACCGGCTTGGCCGATGCGATCGCCGTCCTGGTGCTCGGGCATGTCTTCGTTGCCAACATGACGGGCAACGTCATCTTCCTCGGCTTCTGGTTCGCGCCGCGATCCAACGTCGACCTGACCGCCGTCGTCATCGCGTTTCCGACCTTCGTCGCCGGCACGATCCTCGGCGGCAGATTGATGCGGCACTTCAAAGACCAGACCCGCCGGTGGATCACCACCGCGTTGAGCATCGAGGTGGTGTTGCTGAGCATCTTGTCGACGATGGCAGGGACGGGCGTGTGCCGATACAACGACAACACCAAGCTGTTGCTGATCGGCGGACTGGCGGTCGTGTTCGGCCTGCAGCACTCCACCGCGCGGCAGTTCGGGATTCAAGAGCTCACCACGACGGTGCTGACGTCGACGATTGTGGGGCTCGGCGTCGACAGTCGGCTGGCCGGCGGTACCGCACGCCGCGAAAAGCTGCGCTACGGCGTGGTTCTGACGATGTGCGCCGGCGCGACCATCGGTGCGACGGTCACGCGGGTGGCGGTGGCCCCGGTACTTGGACTGGCAGCCGCCGTGGTCGGCACCAGCATGCTGATCTTCAGATTCGGGCCCTCCGTCAATTGAACGCCAGCCAACTCGGCAGTGCCCGCTCGTGTGAGTCGCACAGCACCTGCCGGGTGTCACACGATCCCCTCGGTGCTCCGGCGCCGGCCCACATGCCCCCGGTGTCGCGGCGCAGCACGATCGCCGAGGAGCCGCCACCGTCGAGCAGGATGGCCGTGTCGCTGCCTAGGCCGCGGAACAGGTCCTGGATGTTGTCCGGGGTGTAGTTGCCGCCCTCGAAGACGTACATCTCGTCCTTTTGCTTCGAGTAGGCCAGGGCCGTGCGTGCCGCACTGGGACCCCCGTCGTGCAACTGTCCGGTATTGCCGGGCGACAACAGGCCGATGCCGGCTACCGCGACGAACTTCGCGTTCTTGTCGAGCAGGTCCTGGACCACCGGCGTCGCCAGGTCGTAGTCCTCTCTGCCCTTGGGCCGCAACACGTATGGCGCGCCGCCGACGGGCAGGATCATCGTGGTGAGCGATGTCCAGGATTCGTTGCCGCCGGACAGGCCCTGTTTACCCGGGTAGGCCACGGTGCCGGTGACCGCCTGGTTGGCGCGACCCTGGCCGTGCGTGTTGTCGACGAACGCGCCCAGCGGCGAACTGCACCCGGTCTCCCGCCAGGAACCACCCTTCTGCCCGCGCACGTCGAAGAAATTGGCGTTGATCGCGATGGTCGGCTGGCCCATGCGCTGCCACGCCTGCAGCGGCGGGTAGATCTCGGAGGCTTGCCAGAGTCCTTCGCCGGTACGTGCGCCGGCGTTGTTCTCGCAGCGGGCCTGATCACCCTGGTGGGTGTCCACCAGCAGGTGCGGCTGCAGGCGGCTCGCCGCCTGCTTGATGATCATCAGGTGGCCGCCGTTGTTCAACTCATACCAATGACCCGATCCGTCCAGGAGCGGCATGGGGTGGCCGCCGCCGAAGTTGTAGACCAGGTAGGAGCCTTTGGTGGTGGCAATGGCCTGCTCCAGCAACTCACGCGCATCGGCAGCGTGCGCGACGGGCTGGCCCGCAGTGCTGGTCAGCGTGACGCACAACGCCATCGCAGCACAGCCTGACGCTAGTCGTCGCAAGACGGCAGCTGGCGTCGGCACAGGAAGCCCTTTCGGCCGTTATCCGGGAAGCAACTCTTCCCCAGGATCAGTCACATCCGTCACGCTGTCAACTTAAGTAACAGCACCATCACGGCCCGGCGGCGTTCGAATTACGTTTGCCTGCTTGGACTTTCAGAGGTCTCAGCGGGCTCGGCCTGCGTTTCGGTTTCTGATTCCAGGGTCGCCTCACGCGCCTTCTCGCGCTGATGATGCGCCTGGTGCTCGGCGGCGATGGCATGCTGGATCGCGCCGGGAATCCGGTGAAATCCCTTGCGGTCATACAGGCGGGTGATGATCCCGCCCAGCAACAGCCCGATCACCAGGCCGACAGATGTCATGATCAACGCCTGACGCAATCCGGCATCCCCGTGGCCGCTGAGGTAGAGCAGGGAGCGCACTCCGAGGAACACCTGGTGCATCGGCTCGAACCCGGCCAGCCAGCGGAAGAACGGCGGCACCGCCTCCAGCGGCACCGTCGCGCCCGCCGACGGCAAGCCCAGGATGACGAAGACCAGCATGCTGAACAACAGGCCCATCGAGCCCAGCACCGCGATCAGCGAGCTGGAGGTGATGCCCACCGCACTGATCGCGAACACCCCATAGCCCCACAGTTGCCAGCCCAGGGTGATCGGCATGCCCAGGCCGTGGGCGATCGCCATGTACACGCCCGACGTCGCAAGCGCCAGGATGATCATCAGCCCCCACTTGACCAACAGGGTACGGAAGCGGGAGATGTTGACCTGTTCGGCGAAGCGGTAGACAGGGCCGAATTCGGCTGGTACGTAACCGAGCATCGAGTCGACCAACGTGCTCACGACGATGCTGCCGGTGAATCCGGCGAGCAATAGCAACAGCGAATAGTAGAAGGCCGACAACCCGTTTCCGGTGCCGTTGGGCAGCGGGTTGTAGACGTTCGCTTTGACCTCGATCGGACTTGTCAGGCTCAGCACCGAGGCGCCGGCCAGTGGCGCACCTCCGGTCTGAGCGGCGACGTCGGCCGAAAGTCGTTCGCCCACCTTGCTGTTGGCCACCGAAGCGGCCTGGGTCAGGGTTTGGCCCGCGATACTGGAGCCCAACGTGCCCGCGCGGGGATTGGTCGAGACGGTGATCGTCGGCCGTTCGGCGCGGTTGGCCGTCAGCGCACTTTCCCCGAGATCGCGCAACTTCGACGAGAAACCCGGCGGGATCACCATCTCGCCGTACACCTGCGCCCGATCCAGTAGCTGCTTGGCTTCTGGCTGGGAAACCACGCGCACGTCGAACTTCTCCTTGTCCAGTGCGGCCACCACCCCGTCGGCGATCTGCTTGCCGTAGGGCCCGGCGTCCTGGTTGACCACCGCGATCGGGAAGTGGCGCAGGTTGGTTGTCGGGTTCAGGATGCCGCCCAGGTACAGCGCGGACAGCGCTGACATGAGAGCCAGGGTGATCAGGATCGGCGCCAGCCAGAACCGCACCTTACGAAGTTGCCTGGTGTTCCGGTTCGGTTTGGGTGCAGCGTGGCGGGGCTGCTTCTGAGACATGGGAGCTCCTGTCTGTCGAGCCGACTCTAATGTGTCGGTCAGCCGCCCAGCTTCGCGTGCATCTCCCAGACCAGCACTTCGGAAGGCTGCCGCGCGGTGATGTGCCGGCCCTGCGCGTCGGTCAGCCGGGCCGCGTCTCCATCGGCAAGCTCGCCGCTTTCCTCGATGGTGAGACGGCCACGCGCCGCGAATACGTGCAGGTAAGGCGCGGGAGGCAGGGGAATGCAGTCGCCGGCGTTCAGGCGCGCAACATGCAGCGCTGCGGCGCGGTTGTGCAGGGTGATCGCGGCATCGCGCCCGGGAATGCCCGACGCGACGGTGACCAGGGTGCCGCTACTCAGCTGCCCCCCGAAGTCGTGCTGTTGATAGCCCGGCGTGATGCCGGTCTGGTCGGGAGCTATCCACATCTGTACGAAATGCACTGGCCGCGTTGTTGAATCGTTCTTCTCCGAATGCAGGATGCCGCTGCCGGCCGACATGCGTTGGCCCAGGCCGGGGTAGATGACACCATGATTTCCAGTGGAATCCTGATGTGTCAATTCACCGTCCAGGACCCAGGTGACAATCTCCATGTCCCGGTGCGGGTGCTCGTCGAAACCCGTTGCGGGCGCGATGATGTCGTCATTGTTGACCAGTAGCAATCCGAAATGGGTGTTGTCCGGGTGGTAATGGTCGCCGAAGGAGAATGAATGACGGGACTGTAGCCACGATGTGGAAGTGACGGCACGGTCGGCTGCTCGCCGGATGTCCACGTTGGCGGGCATGGGTTCAATCCCCCGGGTAGGTGGCCCGGGCGAGTTCAAGGATCTCCCCGCGGTCGGCAGCCAGGATGAACCCGGACTCGACGGCGGCATCGAGCGCGTGAGTAAACCCTCGCAGGTATTCGTCTGCGCCGCCGGGGTAGAGACGCCGCAACGTGGCGTTGTCGAAGGGCTCGCCGCAACCGAATCTCGACGACATGGGGCTTTGCTGGGTGGCGATGCCAGAGGTCCGGGCCATCGGGACGTCCACCCATGGCGTGCGCACCCCGCCCACGGCAATGCCGTGGGCATCCAGCACCGGCGCCGGGTGCTCGGCGTCTCGGGCTTGCAGCGGCGGCGCACTGGGCGGCGCCGCACCGGTGCGGACCCAGGCGGTCAGCGCCGCGAGCGCCGCCTGCACGACGTAGTGGTGTTGCGGCCCGAAGTTGATGTAGTGATCAAGCTGCTGACCCATCAGCTTATCGGTGGGTGCGTAGGCCGCGACCAGGTGTTTGATCGACGCGGAACCGGAGTCGATGGGAGCCACCTGGATGGTGTAGTTGTCGGCGTGCGCGGCACCGGCGATCTCCCATACCCGAAGCAATCGGTTGTCGGGTTGGCGGGCGGCGTAATAGCCGTGCTGTCGCGCGCCGTAAAGGTCGGTTTCGGTGATGATCGCCATGAGTGGGACGCGCAGGTCCAGACGGAACTTGACCGCCTGCGCACCGCCGGATCGCAGCTCGTCGAAGATGGAGCTGTCGCCCAGCGGCGCGGCGGGCCCGAACCGGGAATGCACCAGAAACCCGTCGTAGGTTCGCACTAGCGGATCGACGGCATTGATGTAGCTGGTCAAAAACATCGCGGACTGAGATTCGCCCAGGGCGACCACGTATTCCGGGTTCAGCTCACCCAGGATGTCACCGGATTCCCGGGCGAGCCGGCCGACTTGCGAGAAGATGTCGTAGGCGAACGCGTCGCCCGGGTGGTTGAGCGGCGCGTAGCGGGTGGGATCCTGGCTTTTCAGCGACATGTCGATGCCCAGCAGGCTTGCGCCCCCGTCCACGCCCACCTTCTGAGCCGACACCATGACGTAGGCGTAGCCCGCACGAATCACCTCCCGGTGCGCCATCATCCACACCGCCGGGGCGTCGATCCCGCCACTGACGTTGAGCCATTCGACCAGTACGGTGCCGTTGAACCGGGCTGGGTCGGCCGGGGTGAGCACCACTACCCGGGTGGTGTAATCGGCTGCGCCCGTGGCGGTTACGCTCCATCGGCCGTCCGGGTCCAACGGGAGCTCCGGGGTGTAGGAGGAGGCGGTGCCCGAGATGAAGAACTCCCGCGCGAGGTAGCCCACGCTGCCGATGTCGAACGCGCCCAGCAGAATCGACGGTCGCCCGGAAACCGGCGTGACGGCGGGCGGCTGCGTCACAGCGCCTCAGGCAAGCCGAATCTGGTGAAGAGCGAGCCGTCGAGGAACGCCACCACGTGCGACACCCCATCCGGTCTGATGTCGAGCACGTGAAGTTGGAAGGGCACATGGCGATCGCCGGCGCGCATGTACATGGCCGCACCGGGCTGGCCGTTGGCGACGATCGGGATCATTCGCATGTCACCAGGTAGTTCGGCGGGGCACTGCTGGTGGATGAGCGTGATGATGTCCGGTGCGCCCTGGTACCAGCCGATGTAGGGCGGCATCTCCCAGATCGCCTCTGCGGTGAACAGATCGACCAATCTGTCGATGTCGTAGGTCTCGAATGCCGCGATGTAGCGATTCAGCAGATCTCGCGCTTCCGCCGAATCCGGCGCGGCCAGCCGGTCGTCGGCGCTGGGCGCGACGGCGTCCAGCTGGGCTCGGGCGCGCTGCAGCAGGCTGTTGACCGCGACGGTGGTGGTGCCGATGGCTTCGGCGACCTCGGCCGCCTTCCACTGCAGCACGTCGCGCAACAACAACACCGCCCGTTGCCGCGGCGAGAGGTGCTGCAGCGCGGCGACGAACGCCAACCGCACCGACTCACGCGACTCGGCGATCACCGACGGGTCAGCTGGATCCTGGGCGTCGGGCAGTGGCTCCAGCCAGGGGACTTCGGCGCGCTCGACCAGTTCGGCCGTCGGGTCCGAGCGGTCGTTGCCCAGCCCGGTCGGCAACGGCCGTCGGGCCCGGCCCTCCAGGGCGGTGAGGCAGGTGTTGGTGGCGATCCGGTGCAGCCAGGTGCGGACCGAGGACTTGCCCTCGAATCTGTCGTAGGACTTCCAGGCCCGCAGCAGCGTCTCTTGCACCAGGTCCTCGGCGTCGTGCAACGAACCGGTCATCCGGTAGCAATGGGCGAGCAGTTCACGCCGGTAGGGTTCGGCATGGGCGGAGAAATCTCCGCCGCGGTGGAAAGCGGAATTTTCGGTGAGCACACTCACCAGTCCGAGACTACGCAGAGTGTGCGACAACACGCCGCCCGGGAGCGGCTGTACAGGCCGTAAGCTGCCGGTGATGATTACCACGCGCACTGAACGGAATTTCGATGGTGTCGGTGGCGTACCGATCGTCTACGACGTGTGGACCCCGGACGTCCCGCCGCGCGCGGTGGTCATTCTGGCCCACGGTTTCGGTGAGCACGCGCGTCGCTACGACCATGTGACGCAGCGGCTGGGTGAGGCGGGCCTGATCACGTACGCGCTCGATCACCGCGGGCACGGCCGTTCGGGCGGCAAACGGGTGATGGTGCGCGACGTCTCGGAATTCACCGGCGACTTCGACACCCTGGTAGGCATCGCGACCCGGGAGAACCCGGGCCTGACCCGCATCGTGCTCGGGCACAGCATGGGCGGTGCGATCGTGTTCGCCTACGGGGTGGAGCGTCCGGACAACTACGACCTGATGGTGTTGTCCGCGCCGGCGGTAGCCGCGCAGGACATGGTGCCGCGGGTGGTGGCGCTGGCCGCCAAGGTGCTGGGCGTGCTGACGCCCGGCCTGCCGGTGGAGTCGCTCGACTTCAACGCCATCTCGCGTGACCCCGAGGTGGTCAACGCCTACAACACCGATCCGCTGGTCTACCACGGGAAGGTGCCGGCGGGAATGGGCCGGGCGCTGCTGCAGGTGGGCGAGACGATGCCGCAGCGGGCACCGGCGTTGACCACTCCGTTGCTGGTGGTGCACGGCACCGGCGACACGCTGGTACCCATCGAGGGCAGCCGCCGCCTGGTGGAGTGCGTGGGCTCCAACGACGTGGAACTCAAGGAGTACCCCGGGCTGTATCACGAGGTCTTCAACGAGCCCGAGCAGGCCCGGGTGCTCGGCGACGTGGTGGCCTGGCTCAACCTGCGCCTGTGAATCGCCGACCGGGAATGTCGTGCCGCTGCGCTAGTTTGGCGGCATGACCGACGACAAGATGCTGTCCCGTATTGCGGCACTGCTGCGTCAGGCGGAGGGTACCGACAACCCGCACGAGGCCGAGGCATTCATGACCGCCGCTCAGCGCTTGGCCACGGCCTCGTCCATCGACCTTGCGGTGGCGCGCTCCCATGCCGCCAACCGCTCGGCAGCCCAGGCCCCCACGCAACGCACCATAACAATCGGCGCGGCGGGCACCCGCGGGCTTCGGACTTATGTGCAACTCTTCGTACTGATTGCGGCGGCGAACGACGTGCGCTGCGATATCGCCTCGAATTCGACGTTCCTGTACGCCTACGGGTTCGCCGAAGACATCGACGCGACGCACGCCCTGTACGCCAGCCTGGTCGTGCAGATGGTCCGCGCCTCCGATGCCTACCTGGCCACGGGCCAACACCGGCCGACGCCCACCATCACCGCCCGGCTCAATTTTCAGCTGGCGTTCGGGGCCCGCGTCGGTCAGCGACTGGCGGAGGCCCGCGAACAGGCCCGCCAGGAAGTGACCAAGGACAGTCGGCGCGCCCCCGGTACTGCGATTGCGTTGCGGGACAAGGAACTCGAGCTGCGCGACCACTACCGGGAGGCTTCCAGGGCGCGCGGCACCTGGCAGGCCCACCGGGCCTCCGCCGGGTATTCATCGGCGGCGCGGCGTGCGGGAGACCGGGCGGGCCGGCGGGCACGCCTGGGCGGCAGTCCCGAGTTGCCCGGGGCGCGGTCCGCGCTGGGCCGTTGACCCGCGACTCCCAGCGCGCCAAGGTCTACGCGGCTGAGGAATTCGTGCGAGTCATGTTCGACCGTGCCGCCGAACACGGGTCACCCAGCATGGACTTCTTCGGCACCCGGTTGACACTGCCGCCGGAGGGACGGTTCGCGTCGGTGGCGTCCGTGCAGCGATACGTCGACGATGTGATGGCACTGCCGGCGGTGCGCCGGAAGTGGCCGGACGTGCCGGGGCCGGTGGTGCGGGCGCGGCGGGGAGCCACCTCCGCGCACTATGAGAACCGGGACGGGGCAGGCACTATCGCGGTTCCCGACCGCGACACCGCGGATTGGGCGATGCGTGAGCTCGTCATACTGCATGAGGTGGCGCATCATCTGTGCCGGGTGCCGCCGCCACACGGCCCGGACTTCGTCGCAACGATGTGCACGCTGACCGAGCTGGTGATGGGTCCCGAGCTCGGCCATGTGCTGCGCGTCGTGTACGCGAAAGAGGGAGTGCGATGAGCGACCGCGACCCTGACGAACGGGCTCGGCAGGTCGAGGCTGCGCTGACCGACGACGAGCGGTTTGCGCTGCTGGTCGGCGTGATGGGCGCCGGCGACATGTGGCCGCTGCACGACGAACGGATCCCGCCGGACGTCCCGATGAGCGCGGGGTACGTGCCCGGGATCGCGCGCCTCGGGATTCCGCCGCTGCGGATGAGTGACGCCGGACTGGGCGTGACCAATCCCGGGTTCCGGCCGGGTGATACCGCCACGGCGCTGCCGGCCGGACTGGCGCTGGCCGCCAGTTTCAATCCCGACCTGGCCCGGGCGGCGGGCTCGGTGATCGGCCAGGAGGCACGCAGCCGCGGTTTCAACGTTCAGTTGGCGGGCGCGATGAACCTGGCCCGCGATCCGCGCAACGGCCGCAATTTCGAATACTTCTCCGAAGACCCACTCCTGAGCGCCGCCATGGCCGCCGAGCAGATCATCGGGATCCAGCAACACGGCGTCATCTGCACCATCAAGCACTTCTCGCTGAATTGCAACGAAACCAACCGGCACTGGCTGGATGCCGTCATCGATCCCGACGCACACCGCGAATCCGACCTGCTTGCCTTCGAGATCGCCGTCGAGCGGGCTCGGCCCGGCGCGGTGATGGCGGCCTACAACAAGGTCAACGGCGAATATGCCGCGGCGAACTCCGCCCTGCTCAACGACGTGCTCAAAGGCGCGTGGGGATATCCCGGGTGGGTGATGTCGGACTGGGGCGCCACGCCGAGCTGGGAGTGCGCGCTGGGTGGTCTCGACCAGGAGTGCGGCGCCCAGATCGACGCCCTGCTGTGGCAGGCCGAGACGTTCGGCGCCCCACTGCGCGCCGCCTACGCCGACGGGCGGTTTCCGAAGGACCGGTTGTCGGACATGGTCCGGCGAATCCTGCGGTCGATGTTCGCGGTCGGGATCGACCAGTGGGGACCCCTACCGGAACCGGACATGACCGCGCACAACGATATTGCCCTGGATATTGCGCGACAGGGAATCGTGTTGCTGCAGAACCGCGGGGCGCTGCCGTTATCGGCCGGGCGCATCGCCGTGATCGGCGGCTACGCCCACCGCGGGGTGCCGGCGGGGTTCGGCTCGAGCACCGTCGTCCCGCCGGGCGGCTACGCCGACGTGATCCCGATCGGCGGTACGGGTCTCGAGGCGGGCATGCGCAATCTGTACCTGCTGCCCTCGAGCCCCCTCGACGAGCTGAGAAAGCTGCTGCCGCAGGCACAGATCGAATTCGACCCCGGAGTCAGTCCGGCCGAGGCGGTGCCGGTGGCGCGCCGGGCGGATGTCGCCATCGTCTACGCGACCCGGGCCGAAGGTGAAGGGTTCGACGGCGCCGATCTGTCCCTGCCGTGGGGGCAGGACGAACTGATCGCCGCCGTCGCCGCCGCCAACCCGAACACGGTCGTGGTGTTGCAGACCGGAAATCCGGTGGTGATGCCGTGGCGCGACTCGGTGAACGCGATCCTCGCCGCCTGGTACCCGGGGCAACAGGGCGGCCGAGCAATCGCGGAAATTGTTACCGGACAAGTGAATCCGTCGGGACGACTGCCCATCACCTTTCCGGTGGACCTCGGTCAGACGCCGCGCCCGCAGCTGGGCTCGCCGACCACCATCCACTATTCGGAGGGCGCCGAAGTGGGTTACCGCTGGTTCGCCGCAGCCGGCCAGGCACCGCTGTTCGCGTTCGGCCACGGCCTGTCTTACACCAGCTTTGACTATCGCGACCTGCAGGCGACCGGCGGCGACACCGTGCGGGTTGACTTCACTGTCGTCAATACCGGCGAGCGCGGCGGTAGCGATGTCCCGCAGCTGTATCTGGCCGCGGCGCCAGGGGAGCCGCGATTGCGGCTGCTGGGATTTGCCAGAGTCGACCTCGAACCGGGTCAGTGCCGCCGCGTGAGCATCCACGTCGACCCTCGCCTGCTGGCCCGCTACGACCGTGGGACGTGGCGGATCAGTCCGGGCCCGTACACGGTGGCCGTGGGAGCTTCGGCGGTAAACCTGACCCTGGTGGCCCAGGTCGAGTTGGCCGGCCGTGCGTTCGGACGCTGAGCACCCGTGCGCACGACCGGCCGGGAGGGGGCTACTGGACGGGAACCATTGCCTCGCCGCAGGTGCAGCGGTACGATTCGCTGCCGGGGCAGTGGCACGGGACCTCGATGCGCACCCGACAGCCACAGCCCTCGTGGCCGCAGGTCAGTTCGGTTCCAGCTTCATAAGTTGCCATTTGGCATCCCTTCATCTGTAAGGGGTCGAGTCCACTTACAGCATATACCCCCAGGGGTACGGATAAGGCTCCGATCCGATTTCGCCTCACCGCGGTGCGTAGCGCGGCGCGACGAAACGGCGGTAGCAAAGCTCGCTGTCCCTGCGCACCTGCGCGCCGTCCTGGTGGGCAAAAGCACGAAGTGGCAACCCATGATCGCCGACCCGAATAGTTCCTCGACGCTGGGCAGGGCCGACACGGTCTCCACCTCGTCGTCCCTCAGCCCGTAGATCGCAAGTAGACGCACCTGCCGCCGCGGTTCGGGCGCGAGCATCGGCTCACCGAACGCGAGATCGACAAAGGTGTCGATCACGCCCACCCCCTGGGCGGCGCCGATCATCCGGTCCACCATCCCGCCCGCTCCGGCCAGCCGGGGATTGAGGTCGATCAGCACCGGTCCACGCGGGGATGCGGTGAACTCGGGATGGAAGAACCCGTTCTGGTGACCCAAGGCCTTCAGCAGTTCTCGGGTATGCGCCAGCAACGACGCGTGCTCGGCGGCGCTGACATCGAGCTGTTCGGCCCAGCAGTAGCGCACGCCGTCGCTCAGCACGAACTTGTGCCAGCGCTGCAGGCTCACGAAGTAGTACTCGCCCCCGAGGGCGAAGCCGTCGATGCTGTAGGTCTGCTGCATTCCCGCTGCATCCCGATCGATGAGCAGCTCTTGCGCCGTATACGCGGCGTGCGGGTCGGGGTCGCTTCCTCGGGCGTCCCGCAACCAGGAGTGCACACCGTCCCGCGACACGATCGCGTGCTTTCCCGCGTAGCGCACCGGTTTGATGATCAGCGATTCGCCGAGCCCGTCCAGCAGCCGCTCGTCCAAGGGCTTGTGCAGCTGAAACGACACCTCCCGCGGCACGGGGTAACCGTGGTCGCGCAACAGGCGATCGGTCTCGTCCTTGCGTTCGCGGGCCGATGAGGTCGCCGGGTCGTTGGCGAACTGCGGACACACCAGGGCGGCCAACCGGTCGGCCGCCGGCAGGTCGTACTCGAACCCGTAGAACACAAAGGCAGGTCGGGCGGCGCTGAGGGCCCGCGCGGCCGGTGCTAGGTCACCGGCGCGGTACCGGATAACGCCGGCCCGGGTCTCGGCGGTACGACGCAGAATTCCTCGCGGATCGACATCGTCTGCTGGACAACTCAATTCGTCATCGACAACGTCAAGCAGCGTCACTTCGCGGCGCGCGAACACCTTACGCACGTAATCAGCCGACGAGAGGAGTGAGGTAAACGCGATGGTCCGGTTGGCTGACTCAGAACACACCGCTGAGACCTCCGTCGACTGTCAAGGCGGAACCGGTGATGTAGCGACTCAGATCGCTGCACAGAAACAGGATGACGTCGGCGACATCGGTGGGTTCGGCCCAGCGCCCCAATGGGATTCGCTCATCGATCCGACGGTAGTAGTCGGGATGGCTGCGCCTGCCGGACCCACCGGCACTCCGTGATCCCGAGGTCGCTGTTGACCAGTCGGGTGGTGCTCGGTTGCGCTCTCGCTGCGTTCATCATCGGGTTCGCGCAGTACTCATACCTGAACTGGCCCGGAAGCTTTACCCGCAACTGAATTCCGGCCTGGTGGCGGTTCCGTTGACCGTCATGTGGTTGACGGCGGGTTCCCTCAGCGCCCTGGCGGCCCTTCGAGTCGGTACCCGTACGGTGGTTTCGGCGCCTCTGGTGGCCGCCGCGGCCGCCGGGCTGATGCTGCTCGGATCGACTGCGTTTCCGAGGCTGTTCGTGGCCGCGGCGCTGATCGGCGTCGCGGCGGCGCTGGGTGTGTTGCCCGCGCTGCTGCTCGCGCAGCTCAGCGTGGACCGCGCCCACCTCGGCGCCACCACGTCATTATTAGTGCTGTTGCGCAACTTCGTTGGTGCCCTGGGGGTTTCGGCAACGTTGGCAGTCAGCGCGGAGTTCGGCTTCTCCTCGAGCATCTGGGTGCTGATCGTCGTCACCGCGGCCGGCGCACTCCCGGCGATGATGATCCCCAACCGGGCGGCGGAGGCTCATTTGCGGCGGCTCGCGCTAGAGGTTTAGCCCGTCGGCACCGGGGCCGCCGGGTCCGCCGCCGACGCCGTTGGGTGCGGTTCCCTGCCCGCCAGGGCCGCCGGTACCGCCTTGGCCACCGGCGGCGCCCTTCCCGTCACCACCGTCGCCGCCTTGCCCGCCGGTGCCGCCGTTACCCCCGTTGCCGTTGGCGCCGGACCCCGAAGCCGTGCCACCGGTGCCGCCGACGCCTCCGGTTCCACCGTTCCCACCGTCGCCACCGGCCTGGCCGGCGGTGACGCCACTGGCACCGGTACCTCCGGTACCTCCGGTGCCGCCCTGACCCCCGGGTCCGGCGTCAGCGGAGTAGTAGCCACTTCCGCCGGTACCGCCCTTGCCGCCGAACCCGCCGAGACCGCCTGCGCCGACGGCTCCGGCGCTACCGGCTCCGGAGCCGGCCTGGCCGCCGTCACCCCCCTGGCCGCCCATACCGCCTTGACCGCCCGCCTCGCCTGCGTAATTGCTACCGGTGTACCCACCGTCTCCACCCTGACCGCCCAGGCCGCCCGGTCCGCCGAGTCCGCCGTTGCCGTTGGCCGCGCCGGCTTCGGTGGAGAACCCGACCCCGCCGGCGCCACCGGTACCACCGGCCCCCCCGGCGAAGCCCTGCTGGTCTTCACCGCCGGTTCCGCCGAAGCCGCCGGTCCCGCCGTACCCGCCGCCGCCGCCGGCGCCACCGTTGCCGCCAGGACCGGGCGCCCCGCCGGTGCCGCCGGTGCCGCCGGTGCCGCCGGCGTAACCGTCACTGCTGTCACCGTCGTCGCCGTAGCCACCGGCACCGCCGTAGCCGCCGGTGCCGCCGTCGCCGCCGACACCGCCCGCGCCCGGATCGCCGCCTACACCGCCGGCACCACCCATGCCGCCCTGGTACCCGGCCGCCTGCACGCCATAGCCGCCTTGGCCGCCAGGTCCGCCCATGCCGCCCTGGCCGCCGTTGCCGCCGACGCCGTTGGTCGCACCCGTCCCGGGGGCGCCGCCGGTACCGCCAGTTCCCCCGACGCCGCCGGTGGGGCCCGCTTGACCCTCGCCGTAGCCGCCGTACCCGCCGCCACCACCTTCGCCGCCGGTGCCGCCGTTGCCCGCGGTACCCCCGACCGAGTCGCCGCCGGTGCCGCCCATGCCGCCGCCGCCGCCCGCGTAGCCGTCCTGGTTGGGACGCCCGGCGCCGCCATATCCGCCTCCGCCTCCGGTGCCGCCGTCACCGCCGTACCCGGAATAGTTGCGATCGGTGCCGTTGCCGGCCAGGCCACCTTGGCCCGCCTGGCCGCCGTGCCCGCCGGCGCTGCCGGTGCCGCCCGGACTGAAGAAGCCGTTGCCGCCGTATCCGCCGTACCCACCGTCCCCACCGTCGCCGCCGACCCCGCCACTGTTGCCGGACCCGACGATGGCGCCGGCACCTTCTCCGCCGGATCCACCGGCGCCCCCGGCGCCCCCGGTCCCCGCGACTCCCATGGCGGCATCGCCGCGTTCGCCTGGCCAGCCGCCGATGCCACCCGTCCCGCCCATGCCCCCGGCCCCGCCTCCGCCGCCGCCGCTGCCGGTGTCGGGTGTGCCGCTGCCGCCGTTGCCGCCCGCGCCGCCTGCGCCGCCTGCGCCGCCATTACCGTTCGTGCCGCCGGGGGCACCGGGGCCCCCGATGCCGCCTCCGCCGCCTCCGCCGCCCATGCCGCCCGAGCGCCCGGTGCCGGCGGCACCGTCAGCACCGGTGCCGCCTTTCCCGCCGTCTCCGCCGTTCCCGGCGGTGCCTGCGGTTCCACCGGCGCCGCCGGTCCCCGCGGACCCGCTGAAACCGCCGAGGCCGCCCCTACCGCCGCTGCCGCCGTTGCCGGCGCCTGCACCGGTGTCGGGGGTGCCGCTGCCGCCGTCTCCGCCGGTGCCCCCCATCCCGCCGTCGCCGCCGTCGCCGTTGGTGCCGCCGGCGCCGCTGTTGCCGCCGTTGCCGCCCAGGCCGCCGGACCCCGCGGAGGTACCGCTGCCGCCGGTACCGGGTGCGGCACTGAGCCCATTGCCGCCGTTGCCGCCGGTTCCGCCGGTTCCGCCGTTGCCGTAAACACCGGCAACTCCGCCCGAGCCGCCGGAGCCGACAGCGCCACCGACACCGGCGTCGCCGCCGTCGCCGCCGCGGCCGCCCAAGCCGGCGCCCTTGCCGAAACCGGTGCCGTCGCTGGGCGCGCCGGCACCTCCGGTACCGCCGTGCCCGCCGTCGCCGCCATGTCCGCCGTTGCCGTTGACGCCGAGGAATCCCGCGTTGCCGCCTGCTCCGGCGGCCCCGCCGGAGCCTCCGTGCCCGCCCGCCGGGGCGGGATTGTTGAAGCCGGCCGGCAGACCGTCGCCGCCGGTGCCCCCAGCGCCGCCGCTGCCGCCGTCACCGCCCAGGCCGCCGTGGCCGAATACGCCTGCGCTGCCACCGATACCGCCCTGGCCGCCGGACCCACCGGCTCCGCCTGGCTGACCGGCCAGACCCTTAGCGCCGATGCCGCCGGCCCCGCCGGCGCCACCTGCCCCGCCTGTTCCATACCAGCCGGCACTGCCACCGGTCCCGCCGTTCCCGCCCGCGCCACCGGCTGCACCTGAGGTGCCGGCGAGGCCCGCTCCGCCCATACCGCCCGCGCCGCCGTTGCCGAACAGCGTGCCGGCAATGCCACCGGCGCCTCCGCTGCCACCTGGTCCACCGACGCCACCCGCCCCGCCGTTGCCGATGAGCCCGGCAGCTCCGCCGGCGCCGCCGGACGCGCCGGCATTGGTGCTGGCTCCGCCGTTTCCGCCGTTGCCGTACAAGATGCCGCCGGCCCCACCTGCGGTGCCGACGCCGTTGACGGTCACGCCGTCGGCGCCATTACCGATCAGAGGCCTGTTGAACAGGACCTGGGTGGGTGCATTGATGAGCCCGAGCAGTCCCGAGTTCGCCGATTCGGCGGACAAGTAAGCGTTGGAGCTGGTCAGCAGGGCATTGACGAACTGATCATGGAAGGCCGCCGCCTCGGCGGCCAGCGCCTGGTAGCTCTGTCCGTGCTGCGAGAACACCGCCGCGATCGCGTTCGACACCTCATCGGCCGCGGCGCTGGCCACAGCGGTGGTGCCGCGCACCGCCGCCGCGCTACCTGTGCTGAGTTGCACCCCGATGTTGTTGGCGTCGCCGGCCAGCGTGGCCAGTCGTTGCGGCGAAACCACGGCATAAGTCATAGGAGACCTCGCTGCGCTCAGGGGAGTCGGACGCCGGCGGTGGGGTGGCCCGATATTAAGGCAATGTAATGGACGGCTGCCGTTGAAGTCTCGCCTTTCGCTAGCCGCAGACCGCGCCGTATGCTGCCGAGCCGACCAACTTGACGTACTTGGCCAGGACACCGGTCTTGTAGCGCGGCGGCGGCGGAGTGAAACCCTCTCGCCGGGAGGCGAACTCGTCCGGGTCGACCAGCATGTCGAGGGTGCGGTTGGCCACGTCGAGACGGATCGTGTCGCCGTCGCGCAGGAAGGCGATGGGTCCGGCGTCGACGGCTTCAGGCGCGATGTGGCCGATACACAAGCCGGTGGTCCCGCCGGAGAACCTGCCGTCGGTGAGCAGCAGCACGTCCTTGCCGAGCCCGGCGCCCTTGATGGCGGCCGTGATGGCGAGCATCTCGCGCATGCCCGGACCGCCCTTGGGGCCCTCGTAGCGGATCACCACCGCGTCGCCGTGAGTGATGGTGCCGTCCTCGAGGGCGTCCAGGGCTGCTCGTTCGCCATCGAAAACCCTTGCAGTGCCCTCGACTACATCGGAATCGAAGCCGGCCGACTTCACCACCGCGCCGTCCGGGGCCAGCGATCCGCGCAGGATCGTGATGCCGCCGGTGGGGTGGATCGGATTGTTCAGCGCCCGCAGCACCTTGCCGTCGGGGTCCGGCGGGGCGATGTCGGCGAGGTTCTCGGCCATGGTCTTGCCGGTCACCGTCAGGCAGTCGCCGTTCAAGAGGCCGGCATCCAAAAGCGCTTTCATCACCACCGGCACGCCGCCGATGTGGTCCACGTGCGACATCACGTGCCGGCCGAACGGCTTGACGTCCGCGAGGTGGGGCACCCGTCGCCCGATCCTGGTGAAGTCGTCGAGGGACAGCTCGACCTCGGCCTCGCGGGCGATCGCCAGCAGGTGCAGCACCGCGTTGGTCGAGCCGCCGAACGCCATCACCACCGCGATCGCGTTTTCGAACGCCTCCCGGGTCAGGATGTCGCGGGCGGTGATGCCCTGGCGCAGCAGCTCGATGACCGCCTGCCCGCTGCGCCGGGCGAACCCGTCGCGGCGCCGGTCGGTCGCCGGGGGCGCGGCGCTGCCCGGCAACGACATGCCCAGGGCCTCGGCGGCGCTGGCCATGGTGTTGGCGGTGTACATGCCACCGCAGGCCCCCTCGCCGGGACAGAACGCGCGCTCGATGGCGTCGACGTCGTCGCGGCTCATCAAGCCGCGCGAACAGGCGCCCACCGCTTCGAACGCGTCGATGATGGTGACCTCGCGCTCACTGCCGTCCGACAACTTGGCCAGCCCCGGCAACACCGAACCGGCGTACAGGAACACCGAGGCCAGGTTCAGGCGTGCGGCGGCCATCAGCATGCCGGGCAGCGACTTGTCGCAGCCGGCGAGCAGCACCGAGCCGTCCAGTCGCTCGGCCTGCATCACCGTTTCGACGCTGTCCGCGATCACCTCACGCGACACCAGCGAGAAGTGCATCCCCTCGTGTCCCATCGAAATACCGTCGGACACCGAGATGGTGCCGAACTCGAGGGGGTAGCCGCCCGCCTGGAAAACGCCGTCCTTGACCGCCTTGGCCAGCCGGTCCAGCGACAGGTTGCACGGCGTGATCTCGTTCCAGGACGACGCGACCCCGATCTGAGCCTTCGCGAAGTCTTCATCGCCCATGCCTAACGCGCGGAGCATCCCGCGTGCCGCGGCCTTCTCCAGGCCGTCGGTGACGTCGCGGCTGCGGGGTTTGATGTCGGGTTCAGGCATGCAGCAAGTATGCGGTGCGGCGTCATCTCGCCAAAATCGTTTATCATCGTTACGGGATACCCCGTTAGGGTATAAGACGGCGTTCGGGAGAGCAGATGACGGCACCGCACGGATACGCGCAGCACAAAGACAACTACGCCAAGCGGCTGCGTCGCATCGAAGGTCAGGTGCGCGGGATCGCGCGCATGATCGAAGAGGACAAGTACTGCATCGACGTGCTCACCCAGATCAGCGCCGTCAACAGCGCGATGCGTTCCGTGGCGCTGAACCTCCTCGATGAGCACCTGAATCACTGCGTCACCAACGCGGTGGCAGAGGGCGGGCCCGAGGCCGACGAGAAGCTGGCGGAAGCGTCGGCAGCCATCGCGCGCCTCGTCCGTTCCTGACGGGCGTGTTGACACGCAATGTTTGGGTAAAGCGCCGCTAGGTTGCGTACGGTTATCAGGGCGCAGTGTGTCCGGCGCGCGGACGATGTGCCACCTCAACAACATGACTGCCGAATCGGGAACCATCGCCGCAACCGCACGAACGTGGACGCCACGGGTCGCGGTTCAACTGGCAGTGCTCGCAGCGGCGGCCTTCATCTATGTCACCGCCGAACTGCTGCCGGTGGGAGCGCTGTCGGCGATCGCGCGCAATCTGAACGTCAGCGTGGTGCTGGTGGGCACGCTGCTGTCCTGGTACGCGTTCGTGGCGGCGTTGACCACCGTGCCGCTGGTGCGCTGGACCGCACACTGGCCGCGCCGGCGGACGTTGATGCTCAGCCTGGTGTGCCTGACGCTGTCACAGCTCATTTCGGCGCTGGCGCCCACCTTCGCGGTGCTTGCCGCCGGCCGGGTGCTCTGCGCGGTGACGCACGGGCTGCTGTGGTCGGTGATCGCGCCGATCGCCACCCGCCTGGTGCCGTCCAGCCACGCCGGGCGCGCGACCATGTCGATCTATGTCGGGACCAGCCTGGCACTGGTCATCGGTAGTCCACTCACCGCGGCGCTGAGCCTGATGTGGGGCTGGCGATTGGCCGCCGTGTGCGTCACCGTCGCCGCCGCGGTGGTGACCGTGGCGGCGCGGTTGGTACTGCCCGCGATGACGCTGACCACCGACCAGTTGCAGTACGTGGGCCGGCGCTCGACGCACCACCGCAACCGGGCGCTGATCGTCGTGAGCCTGATCACCATGATCGGGGTCACCGGACACTTCGTCTCCTACACCTACATCGTGGTGATCGTCCGCCAGGTCGTTGGCGTGCGAGGCCCCAACGTTGCCTGGCTGCTGGCCGCGTACGGAATCGCCGGAGTGCTGTCGGTGGCGCTGGTGGCGCGCCCTCTGGACCGGCGCCCCAAGGGCGCGATCATCGTCTGCATGGCGGGCCTGACGGCCGCGCTGGCGCTGCTGAGCGCGCTGGCCTTCGGTTGGCACCGATCCGCGACGACGGCGCTGGTGGTCGGGACGGGCGCGATCGTGCTGTGGGGCGCCATGGCCACCGCGGTGTCGCCGATGCTGCAGTCGGCGGCGATGCGCGCCGGGGCCGACGACCCGGACGGCGCCTCGGGGCTGTACGTGACGGCGTTCCAGGTGGGCATCATGGCGGGCTCGCTGGCGGGCGGGCTGTTGTACGAACGCAGTGTGGCGATGATGCTCACCGCGTCGGCGGGACTGATGGGCGCCGCGTTGTTGGCGATGGCGGCCATCCGGCCGATAGTCGATGTGCCGGATACGGCAATTTCACAGAGGGACTAACGCCGCAGGTCAGCGGCTTGAAGTGGGCCCGGTAACGGTCGCGGCGGGTTCGCCGAATGGCTAGTGGGGGGTTCTGCTGTGCCACACTGGGGCCAGTTCAGGTCTTCACGTAGGTGACCGGAGGGAAAGACTATGTCGCGCTGGAAGAGAGGCCGCACGAGGGCTGGTCTCGTCGCCGCTCTCAACGCATTCGGAGTGGCCGCGGTGCTCGCGATGGGCGCCGGCCCGGCACTGGCGGACCCGGACGAGGTGCCCGGCGACCCGGGTCCGGTGGTGGCCCCCGCCGACCCACCCGCGCCCGAGCCGACCGCTCTGCCACCGCTGCCCGACCCGTTCGGCCTTCCCCCGGGTGACCCGGCCACGGTGCCGGTGGCGTCCGGGCCGGTAGCCGGACAGGACCCGACGCCCTTCACCGGGGACCCGCCGTTCCGGCCGCCGACCTTCAACCCGGTCAACGGGGCCATGGTGGGTGTGGCGAAGCCGATCATCATCAACTTCCAGGTGCCGATCGCCGACCAGGCGATGGCCGAACGCGCGGTCCACATCTCGTCAATCCCGCCGGTGCCGGGCAAGTTCTACTGGATGACGCCCTCGCAGCTGCGCTGGCGGCCGCTGTCGTTCTGGCCGGCCAACACGGCGGTCAACATCGACGCGGCCGGCACCAAGTCGAGTTTCCGCACCGGTGATTCGCTGATCGCCACGGCCGATGACGCCACGCACCAGATGACGATCACCCGCAACGGGGTGGTGCAGCAGACCTTCCCGATGTCGATGGGCATGGCCTCCGGGGGGCACCAGACGCCGAACGGCACCTACTACGTGCTGGAAAAGATGCCGACGGTGGTGATGGACTCCTCGACCTACGGGGTGCCGGTCAACTCGCCCAACGGCTACAAGGTGACCGTGTCGGATGCCGTCCGGATCGACAACAGCGGCAACTTCGTGCACAGCGCGCCGTGGTCGGTGGGCGACCAGGGCAAACGCGACGTCAGCCACGGGTGCATCAACCTGAGTCCGGCGAACGCGAAGTGGTTCTTCGACAACTTCGGCAGCGGTGACCCGATCGTGGTCAAGAACTCCGTCGGCACCTACAACAAGCCCGACGGCGCCTCCGACTGGCAGATGTAGCTCTTTCCGCGCCGAGCAGACACAAAATCGCCCTTTCCGGACTCGGAAAGGGCGATTTTGCGTCTGGTCGCGCCGGGGGAGTTATGTATAGCATCATACATATGCGGGGTCCCCGGGAGCGGATGGTGGTGTCCGCGGCGTTGCTGATCCGCGAGCGCGGCGCTCGTGCCACCGCGATCGCCGATGTGCTGGCCCATAGCGGAGCGCCGCGCGGCTCGGCGTACCACCACTTCCCGGGCGGGCGCACCCAGCTGCTGTGCGAGGCGGTCGACTACGCCGGTGAGCACATCGCCTCGTTCATCAGGGAGGCGGACGGCGGTCTCGCGTTGTTGGACAGGCTGATCGAGAAATACCGGGAGCAGTTGCTGAGTACGGATTACCGCGCGGGCTGCCCGATCGCGGCCGTATCGGTGGAAGCGGGCTTCGACAAGGACGATCGGGACCGGATGGCGCCCGTGGTGCAGCGAGCGGCGGCAGTGTTCGACAGGTGGTCGGAACTGATCGCTCAACGCTTCATCGCCGACGGCATCGCCGCCGAGCGAGCGGGCGAGCTTGCGGAGTTGGCGACGGCCGCGCTCGAGGGTGCGTTGCTGCTGGCGCGGGTGCGACGTGACCTGGCGCCGTTGGATCTCGTTCACCGACAGTTGCGCGAGTTACTCGAAAGGAATCTGCCCCATGAGTGATTGGCGGCCCACCGCGTGCATCCTGTGCGAGTGCAACTGCGGCATCGTGGTCCAGACCGAAGGACGCACACTGGCCCGCATCCGGGGCGACAAGGCGCATCCTGCGTCGCAGGGATACACCTGCAACAAGGCGCTGCGGCTGGATCGCTATCAGAACGGCCGCGGCCGGCTGACCGCACCGCTGCGCCGGCGCGCCGACGGTACCTACCAGGAAATCGACTGGGACACCGCGATTGTCGAGATCGCCGAGGGCTTCAAGCGCGTCCGCGACACGTACGGGGGCGACAAGATCTTCTACTACGGCGGTGGCGGACAGGGCAACCATCTCGGTGGCGCCTACAGCGGCGCGTTCCTCAAGGCGCTGGGCTCCAAATACCGCTCGAATGCGTTGGCGCAGGAGAAGACCGGCGAGGCGTGGGTCGACGCGCAACTCTACGGTGGTCACACCCGCGGCGAATTCGAGCATGCCGAGGTATCGGTGTTCGTCGGCAAGAACCCATGGATGTCACAGAGTTTCCCCCGGGCGAGGGTGGTGCTCAACGAGATCGCCAAGGACCCGCTGCGCTCGATGATCGTGATCGATCCCGTCGTCACCGATACGGCCAAGATGGCCGACTTCCATCTGAGGGTGCGTCCCGGGACCGACGCCTGGTGCCTGGCGGCGCTGGCCGCTGTGCTGGTGCAGGAAAACCTCTGCGACGAAGCGTTTCTCGCCGAACATTTGCAGGGTGTGGATGCGGTTCGTGCGGTGCTGGGTGAGGTCCCGGTCGCCGAGTACGCGGGGCGGTGCGGAGTGGACGAGGAGTTGCTGCGCGCCGCGGCGCGGCGTATCGGGACCGCGGGCAGTGTCGCGTTGTTCGAGGACCTCGGCGTGCAGCAGGCGCCGAACAGCACGGTGTGCTCTTACCTGGACAAAATGCTGTGGATCCTTACCGGCAACTTCGCGAAAAAGGGTGCCCAACATCTACATTCGTCGTTCGCGCCGCTGTTCAGCACCGTCTCCGGGCGCACGCCGGTCACTGGCGCACCCATCATCGCCGGGTTGGTGCCGGGCAACGTGGTGCCCGAGGAGATCCTCACCGATCACCCGGACCGGTTCCGGGCGATGATCGTCGAGAGCAGCAATCCGGCACACTCACTGGCCGATTCGGCCGCGTGCCGCGCGGCTTTCTCGTCGCTGGAGCTGCTGGTGGTCGTCGACATCGCCATGACCGAAACAGCCCGCCTGGCGCACTACGTGCTGCCCGCGGCGTCGCAGTTCGAGAAGCCGGAGTGCACATTCTTCAATTTGGAATTCCCGCGCAACGCAATGCAGCTGCGCCATCCGCTGTTCCCGCCGTTGCCCGGGACGCTCCCCGAGCCCGAGATCTGGGCGCGACTGGTGCGGGCGCTGGGTGTCGTCTCGGATGAGGACCTGCGGCCGTTGCACGAAGCGGCGGCGCGCGGTCGCCAGGCCTACACTGAGGCGTTTTTCGCTGCGGTGGCGGGCAATCCGTCGTTGGCGCGGGTGCTGCCCTATGTGCTTTACGAGACTCTGGGCCCGACGTTGCCCGAAGGTCTGGCCGGCGCGGCCGCGCTGTGGGGGCAGGCGCAGAAGACGGCGATGACCTACCCCGACGCGGTCCGGCGCGCCGGGCACGCTGACGGCAACGCGCTTTTCGACGCCATCCTGCAGGGGCGCTCCGGGATTACGTTCACCGTGCACAACTACCAGGACGACTTCGCGCTGATCGGTCACAGCGATCACAAGATCGCTCTGGAAATACCCGAAATGCTCAGTGAGATAAGGGCTTTGGCGAACGAGCCGGAGCGGCTGACCAGCGACGAGCTGCCGATCGTGCTGTCGGTGGGGGAGCGGCGCGCCTACACCGCCAACGACATCTTCCGCGACCCGTCCTGGCGTAAACGCGACGCTGACGGGGCGCTGCGGGTCAGTGTCGAAGACGCCCAGGCACTCGGCCTGCACGACGGTGGCCGGGCGCGCATCACCACCTCGGCCGGCAGCGCGGAAGCCACCGTCGAGATCACCGAGACCATGCTGCCCGGGCATGCCGCGCTGCCCAACGGTTTCGGGTTGGACTACGTCGACGAGAACGGTCGTACCGTCATCCCCGGCGTTGCTCCCAACGCCCTGACGTCCACCAAGTGGCGCGACCCCTATGCCGGCACGCCGTGGCACAAGCACGTGCCGGCCCGGATCGAAGCCTGCGCCACCCCTTGACGAACAGACGCGAAATCGCACGTTTAGCAATGGATTTATGCGAGTTGATGTCTGCTCGCGGCGAAGGGTGACGGGCCGCCTAGTTCCAGATCCTGACCCGGCGCTGCGGGTCCAGGAACAGCTCGTCGGACTCCGACACGTCGAACGCTTCGTAGAACGCGTCCACGTTGCGGATGACGCCGTTGCAGCGGAATTCCGGCGGCGAGTGCGGGTCCACCGCGAGTCGCCGGATCGCTTCGGCGTGACGCGATTTCGTGCGCCACACTTGGGCCCACCCGAAGAACACCCGCTGCACGCCGGTCAGTCCGTCGATCACCGGCGCGGGCTCACCATTGAGCGACAGTTGGTAGGCCAGCAACGCGATCGACAGACCACCCAGGTCGCCGATGTTCTCGCCGACGGTGAAGGCGCCGTTCACATGGTGATCGCCGTCCAGGGAGCGCGGCGTGTAGGCCTCGTACTGTTCGATCAGCGCCTCGGTGCGGGTCGCGAACTCGGTGCGGTCGTCGTCGGTCCACCAGTCGACCAGATTGCCGTCGCCGTCGTACTTGGCGCCCTGGTCGTCGAAGCCGTGCCCGATCTCGTGCCCGATCACCGCCCCGATACCGCCGTAGTTGGCCGCGTCGTCGGCGTCGGCATCGAAGAAAGGCGGCTGCAATATGGCTGCGGGAAAAACAATTTCGTTCATACCCGGGTTGTAGTAGGCGTTGACGGTCTGCGGCGTCATGAACCACTCGTCGCGGTCGACTGGTCCGCCGAGCTTGGCCAATTCCCGGTCATGATTGACGGCGTAGCCGCGCTGGAAGTTGCCGTACAGGTCCTCGCGGTCGATGACCAGCGCGGAGTAATCCCGCCACTTGACCGGATAGCCGACCTTGGCGGTGAACTTCTCCAGCTTGGTCAGCGCGCGTTCCCGGGTCTGCGGCGTCATCCAGTCCAGGTCGCTGATGCTGATCCGGTACGCCTCCCGCAGGTTGGCCACCAACTCGTCGATGCGGGCCTTGGCGCCCGGCGGGAAATGCTTTGCCACGTAGAGCTTTCCGACGGCATCACCCATCAGCGTCTCGACCAGCGCGACCGCGCGCTTCCAGCGGTCCCGAATCTGTTCGGTACCGGTGAGCAGACGGCCGTAGAACTCGAAGTCCGCCTCGACCACCTCGCGCGTCAGCCAGGGGGAACGGGCGCGAATCAATCGCCACCGGGCCCAACTCTTCCAGTCCTCGAAGTCTTCGCTGCTCCAGAGTCCGGCGAAGGCGGCGAGGTAATCGGGCTGGCGCACAACCAGTTCCGACACCGCCTCGGGTGTGGTGCCCAGCCCGGTGACCCAGCCGGCCCAGTCGAAGCCCGATGTGTCCTGCACGTCGGTGAACGTGCGCAGGTTGTAGGTGAGCTCGGCGTCGCGACGCTTGACCACGTCCCAATGCGCGGCGGCGAGTTTACGTTCCAATTCCACGATCCGGGCCGCGGTGTCGGCATGCTCGTCCGCGCCGCCACCGAACACCAGGCCGAACATAGTGGCGATGTGGCCGGGGTAGGCGGCGAGCACGGCGGCATGCTGTTCGTTGCGGAAGTAGGACTCGTCGGGCAATCCGATACCGGACTGGGCCAAATGCACCAGGTAACGGCTGGAGTTCTTGGAGTCGGTGTCGACGTAGAGCCCGACGCCGCCACCTACCCCGGTGCGTTGCAGTGCCCCGATGACAGCGGACAGCGCGTCCCGATCGGCGGCACCGTCGATGACGGTCAGTTCGGCGTGCAGCGGTTGCAGGCCGCGCTGTTGCACGGTGTCCTCATCCAGGAAACTGGCGTACAGATCTCCGATGCGCTGTTCGTCGGTGCCCGTCGCCGCCCGGCTCCGGCTGGCTTCGGCGATCAGGTCGCGGACCTGCTCTTCGGCCCGGTCGAACAGTGTCCGGAAGGCGCCATCGGTGGCACGGTCGGCGGGGATGTCGTACTCGGTCAACCACCGCCCGTTCACGTGACCGAAAAGATCGTCCTGGGGGCGGGCGGTTGGGTCGAGATAGCTCAGGTCGATTCCCGAGCGGATGGCCTCTACTGTCACCCCGCCATCCTTCCATCTCTTTTCGGGTGCGACGATCGGGCCATGCCTGACCAGGACACAGAAGACACCGAGGACCCGCAGGACACCGATGACGAGGACGCCTCCGAATCCGGAATGTTTTCCGCCTACGGCATCGCCTCCGGCGTGCTGGGTCTGGTTTCGGTCGCGGCGCTGGTGCTGGGCGCGCTGATCTGGTTCGGGCATCGCGACGACTCCGGCGAGCGGATCTATCTGTCCCGGGTGATGGCTGCCGCGGCCGACTGGACGGAAATCCTGATCAACATGAACGTCGGCAACATCGACGCCAGCCTGCAGCGGCTGCATGACGGCACGGTCGGCCAGCTCAACACCGACTTCGAGGCCGCCATCATGGACTACCGCAAAGTCGTGGAAAAGCTGCAGGCCAAGAGTGCGGGCCAGATCGAAGCGGTGGCGATCGACACCGTGCATCGCGACCTGGACACCGTCCCCGGCTCCCCGCGACCGGTGGTGACGACGAAGCTGCCGCCGTTCGCCACCCGAACCGACTCGGTGATGGTGGTCGCGACCTCGATCAGCGAGAACGCCGGCGCCAAGCCACAGGTGGTGCACTGGAACCTGCGCCTGGACGTATCCAACGTCGACAACAAGATGATGATCTCCAAGCTGGAGTCGATCCGATGAGAAACGCGTGGCGGCTGGCGGTGTTCGACGTGCTGGCGCCGCTGGCCGCGCTGGTCGCGTTGTTCGGGATCGGCGCGGTGCTGGCCTGGCCGCGGTGGTGGGTGGCGGTGGCCGCGGCCTTGGCGCTGCTGGTCGTCGAGGCTGTGGCGATCAACTTCTGGCTGTTGCGCCGGGACTCGGTCACCGTCGGAACCGACGACGACGCACCGGGACTGCGTCTGGCGGTTGCCTTTCTTGCAGCAGCCGCCCTGTGCGCCGCGGTGCTGACCGGATACACCCACTGGACGACCAAGGACGACGACTTCAAACGGGACTCGGTCACGGTGGTCCAGGTCGCCACCGGAGTCGCCGAGGCGGTCGCGTCGTTCTCGCCGACGGCGCCGGGAGCCTCCATCGACCGGGCCGCGTCGATGATGGTTCCGGACAAGGCGGGCAAATTCAAAGAGGAATACACCAAGACCAGCGCGGACCTGCTGCAGCGCAAGGTTACCGCGCAGGCCTCCACCCTGGCGGCCGGCGTCGAAGCGATCGGTCCCTCGGCGGCCAGCGTCGCGGTGATCATGCGGGTCACCCAGAACGCGCCCGGTCAGCCCACCAGTCAGGCCGCCCCGGCGGTCCGGGTCACGTTGACCAAGAAGGGTAACGACTGGCTGGTGCAGGACATCGTCCCGATCAACTCGCGCTGAGTGTCAGTCGGAGTCGGCCGCCCGCTCGTTCTTGACCCGGACGAAACGGTCGGACAACCGGCGCATCCGGATCATCAACGAGGCCGACGGGCTGACGCTGCCGTCCAGGTAAGAGGCGAGGTCTTCGACGGCCACCCCGATGCGCGAGGCGAACTCCTGTTGCACCAGGCCGGACCGGTCCATCAGGAGCTTCACGTGGCGCGCCACTTCGGCTCGTTCGTTGGCCTCCAGGTGGGTGCGGGCCCGGTCGAGCACCTCATGCAGCGCTTTGGCGATGCCGACCGGACGCGACCCGCGCAGAATCTCTTCGACCTGGCGGGCGGTGCGGCCGAAGGGGTCGCGCTTGAGGGCAGCCGCGATCCGCTTCCAGACGGCGATGTCGCCGCTCTGCAGCGCGGAGTGGATGGCGGCGGTAGACCAGAACTCCACCGGTTGATCGTGGTCGGGCCGCCGCACAGGCCGAGTCGGCGCAGGATTCCGCTGGTCGGCAGCCAACGTCACCTCGCCTCCTCCAGCATTGCCACGGCTACGGACAGGCATCGCTGCTTGACCGCCTCCCAGTCTGCCCGCGCATTGGAATCAGGCCAATCGTCGTCGAGGTCGGACGGGTCAGGATCCGCGAGCCGGCGAACCAACTGGGTGGCCATCCACTGCGATCGTGACGACGAGCCGGGAGGTTGACAACAGTAATACCTGTCCATGCTCGCCAGCACCACCGCGACGGTCTCCGGGTCCATTGCGTCGACCATGTCAGCAAAATCGGCGTAATCGCGCCTGCTGTTACGGCTCATGATCAGGTAGCACTTGAGCCGCAGTGTTTCGGCCCCGGTCGGGATCAGCAGCCGGTCACCGGTTGGTAGCTGGACGTTGGTGGTCTCCACGGGACTGCTCCGGCGGTAACCGTTCTTCGTACCCCTGCGCTCCAGCGCGTCGAGCGCGACGGCGAGGCGTCCGCGCCACAAGGTGACCGGGTGGATCGGGCGATCCGCCCATGACATGGCCCTGGCGATGCCGGAGCGGTACGCGAGGTTGACCTTTCCGACGGGGCCGGTGGCCAGCGCGACCGTGTCGGCGTCCGCCGAGTCCGGCTCGTCTCGCCGTGCACACCCGGTGAACGCCAGCGGATCAGCCACGCGAACGGCATCGGGCGCAAGGTGTTTGAGTCTGGCCGCGGACTTGATCACCATCCGAAGGTCCGCGCTGGGGGCGATCGCTGAAGTGATGTCCTCGGGGATGACGACGACGCCGGCCAGGTCGACGTCGGGCAGTGGCCGGTCGAAGTCGACCGAGGGCAGGATCCGGCCCAGCCAGCCCGGCAGCCACCAATTCCACTTGGCGAACATCGCCATCAGGGCCGGCACCAGGACCAGCCGCACCACCGTGGCGTCCACGGCGATCGCGACAGCGCACGCCACGCCGATCTCGGCGACCAACGGCATGCCCGCGAAGGCGAATCCGCAGAACACCGCGATCATGATCAGCGCCGCGCTGGTGATGGTGCGGGCGCTGGTGCTCACGCCGTAGGCGACCGCATCGCGGGTGTGCCCGGTCTGCAGGAAACGTTCGCGGATGCGGGTGAGCAGGAAGATCTCGTAGTCCATGGACAACCCGAACGTCATCGCCAGCACCAGCGGCGGCACTGTGCTGTCGATGGACGTCAGCTGCGGGAAGCCCAGTTTTTCCCCCCAGCCCCACTGGAACACCATCACCAGGCTGCCGTAGGCGGCGGCCACCGACAGCAGCGTCATCAGCACGCCCTTGAGCGCGAGCAGTACCGAGTGCACCGAGAGCAGCAGCATGATGAAGGCGATCAGGGCGACGAAGCCCAGCACCGCGGGCTGGGTTTGCGCGACCCGGTCGTCGAAGTCCTTGATCAGCGCTGTCGAGCCGCCGACCGCCACGTGCGCGTCCCCCCCGATCCTTGGCAGCTGGCTGCGCATCCAGTCGACGGTGTGCCGCGCGCGCAGGTCCTCGGGGTCGACCGTCAGCACCGCGCTGAGCACGGCGCTCTTGTTGTCGTCGGCGAATCGCGGCGGCCCCACCGAGGCGACATTCGGCGCCAGCGCCATTTCCCGGCGCAGTGCGTCGGCCTTCTGGGCGTGGACGGGAATGGCGTCTTGTCCCTGTGGCCAGTCGGGGAAGGTCACCAGGACCTGTACGGGTCCCAGTGCTCCGGGGCCGAGCGCCTGCGACGCCGCGGCCACCCCGGCCCGGGCTTCGTGGGAGGAGTCGAACTGTCGCAGCAGGCTGTTGCCGAGCACCATCGACAGCGCCGGAGTGGCCATCAGCAGGAGCAGGGCAGCGGCCGCCAGCGCGGAGATCCACGGACGGCGCATCACCCAGCTGACCCAGCGCGTCCAGAACCGCGACACCGTGCTTTCCGGCCGGCGCGACCAGTGCAGCAGCGGCGACCGCTTGGCCGCCGCCCGGGAGAACGTCGCCAGCAACGCCGGCGTCAGGGTCGCCGAGGTCAGCATGGCGACCGCGACGGCCAGGATGGCTCCGGTGGCCATCGATCGCAGCGCCGGGGTGTTGATCAGGTAGATGCCGGTGAGTGAAGCGATGACGGTCATCCCGGACAGCACCACCGCGAGTCCGGAGGTGGCCATCGCGGCGTCCACGGCGTCCTGTGGCTGACGGCCGGTGCGCAGTTCCTCGCGGAACCGCATCAGGATGAACAGCGAATAGTCCACGGCCAGCGCAATGCCGAACATGGACACCGTCGAGGTGACGAACACCGACATGGGCGTGTGCATGGACAGCGCGTAGACCAGGCCCATGGTCACCACGACCGTGCAGACGCCCAGCGCAAGCGGTATGGCAGCGGCGGCCAGCGAACCGAACACTGCGAGCAGCACCATGAGAATGATGGGCAGGTTCCATTCCTCGGCCTTGGCGATGTCGTGCTTGGTGTTCGCCGCAGCGGCGGCGCTCAGTGCGCCCTGACCGATCACGTAGAGCCGGACCCGACCATTGGCGGTCTGCCCGGACTGGTCATCCTTGACGCCGACCCGTTCCCGCAGCTTCTTGGCGACATCGCTGGTGCCGGGGTTGCGGGCGTCCAGACGCAATGTCACCACGTATGGCCGGTCGGGTTGGGGCGGGCGCTGGGTGGGGTTGGGCGCTTCGGTGACCCCGGGCAGCTCGCCCGCGATCCGTCGGAGTTCGGCGACGGCATCGTCGATGTCCTGGTAGGTGGCGTCGGCGCGGGGCGCTGCCACCAGCGCCAACGGCGAGGCGCCCAGGTCGGGGTATTGCGCGACCAGCTGGTCGTGGACAGCCAGCGACTGGGAACCGGCAACCTCGAACCCGCCGCCGGTGAGGTTGCCCGACTGCGTCATCGCCAGATATACCGCCGGTACCAGTGCGAGCAACCAGCCGGCGAAGACGAACCAGCGGAATCTGCGCAGGTTACGGCTGAGCCGCATCATGAACTGCTGGATTTCTCTAACTCCCCGTGTTTCTTGCGCAGCACGTGCCCGCGAGCCTACCCGAGAGCTCTGGGTCCAGACTTTGCTTATCGGTTCCTGAGCTGCGGCGACACCGATTCGGCGGGATCGTTGTTAAGTCGTGATCGGCGGTGGCGACGGGTGCGTGAATTGGCCGCGGCGCCCGGCGGGATGGCAGGATGTTCCAAGGCCGCCGGTCGGGGGACTTCGGGCGGCGAAGCGTGAGGAGTTCTCCATGATGCCAAGTAAGCCGTTGCTGCGCCGCGGGCTTTTCGCCGTCGTGGCCGCGAGCGGATTGTCCTGTGCCGGTAGCGCCTTCATCGCGGCCCCGGCGGCGACGGGTTCGACGGACCCCTGCGCGGCCAGCGAGGTGGCGCGCACCATCGGATCGGTAGCCAAGTCGACGGGCGATTACCTGGACTCGCACCCGGAGACCAACCAGGTGATGACCAGCGCCCTGCAGCAGCAGGCCGGTCCGCAGTCGATGGGTTCGATCAAGACCTATTTCGAGGCGAATCCCAAGGTGGCGCTCGATATGCAGGGCCTTGCCAACCCGCTGAACAAGCTGGGCACGCAGTGCAAGCTGCCGATCTCCCTGCCGCAGGCGCTCTCCATGGTCCAGGCGGCCCAGGGCGGCGGCGTCCCCGGTCTGCCGGGTCCCGCACCGGCGGGCCGCACGCCTCCGGTGCCGGGCGCACCCGCCGTCGCGTCGCCGACCAGTGCGGTGAAGCCCTCGCCCGCACCGAAGCCGGGCGGCTAGGTAGGCGGGTCCACCGGCGGCAACGGTCCCTGTAGGGCCGAGTCCGCCGGATCACCGAACGCCTGCAGATTCGGCATCCGCAGTTCGGGATCGGTGGGCGGGTCGTCGTCGGTGTCCGCGGCGAGCTTCTCGGTGCGGAACATGAAGAAGAACACCACCCAGCCGACCGCGGCGATGAACAGCCAACTTATCAGCCGATAGATCAGCATCGCCGAGATCGCGTTGGGCAGACCCATGCCGCTGGAGACCAGGCCGGGGACCAGCACGGCCTCCACGACCAGCAGGCCCCCCGGCATCAGCGGAATCGTCCCGACGGCGCGGGCCGCCGCGTAGGCGACCGTCAACCCCGCAACCGAGGCATGGTCGCCGGCGGCGTAGGCCGCGAAGCCAAGGCACGCGACGTCGGCGATCCAGTTGAACAGCGACCAGCTGAACGCCACCCCCAGCTCGCGTCGGGTCAGGCTGACCGACTCGAGCTGCATCAGGATTTCGCGCCACTTTTCCAAACCGCTGTCGACGGGTTTGCCACGGATCGAATTGACCCAGGACAAGACCTTGCTGCCGATTCCTTCGATCAGCTCCGGGCGCGACGCCACCGCCTGCGCCAGCAGCAGCAGCGCGATGAAGCCACCCAGGGTGAACAGCAGCGAGAACGGATTGTTCTTGGCGCCCAGGAAGAATGCACCGCCCAGCCCGAGTACGGCCAGCCCCACCGCCTGTAGCGCACCCGACATCACCAGCTGCCAGGACGCGACCACCGTCGAGGCGCCCCAGATGCGCTGCTGACGCAACAGGAACGTCGCCGAGATCACCGGACCGCCGGGCAGCGTGGTGCTCAGCGAGTTGGCCGCGTAGAAGGCCGCTTCCGAGCGCAGTTGTCTGACGTGCACGCCGGCCGAACGCAACAGTGTGCGCTGAATCTGGGCGAAGCTGTGCATCGACGCCGCGGCGGCCGCCATCGCGGCGACCAGCCACCACCAGTTGGCTTCGAACAAACTCGTCCACGCCTTGGCGAGCTGGTCGCGCACCAGAATCACCTCCACGCCGAGCACGATCGCGACGACGGACAACACCGCCCAGCGCAGCCACCAGTGCTTGCCGCGCGCCGCCTTCTCGCCTCGGTTGAGACGTACGCCCGCAAACTTGCGGGCGCCGGCGCTGGACGACATCGCATTAGGGTAGCCGTGCCGGTGGCCGGCGCATCGTTGCACGTCGCTGACGTGTCGGCGTTGTTCCAGGGTCGTAACCGGATCGTGGCGACGGGGTTTGCGGGAGATCCCGGCTAGGCTGGCCGAATGTCGGCAGGAGTGGACGACGAGGCGGTAAGCCCACTGGTTCGCAAGACCGCGGCGTGGTCGTGGCGGCTACTTGTGATCCTTGCTGCCGGCGTCGCATTGCTGTGGGTGGTCGCCAAGCTCGAGATCATTGTCGTTCCGGTATTGCTGGCGCTGATGATCAGCGCTTTGCTGGTGCCCGCCGTCGACTGGCTGGATGAGCACGGGTTGCCGCGCGCCGCGGCGGTGACAGTGGTGCTGTTGAGTGGGTTCGCGATTCTGGGTGGCATCCTGGCCTTCGTCATCAGCCAGTTCATCGAGGGTGTGCCCGACCTCGTCAAACAGGTGGAGCACAGCATCGACAGCAGCCGCAGATGGCTGATCGAGGGGCCGGCACATGTGCGCCGCGAGCAGATCGACAACGCGGGCAACGCCGCCATCGAGGCTCTGCGAAACAATCAGGCGAAGCTGACCAGCGGGGCGCTGTCGACCGCGGCGACCATCACCGAACTGGTCACCGCGGCCGTGCTGGTGCTGTTCACGCTGATCTTCTTCCTATACGGCGGCCGCAACATCTGGCGGTACGTGCAGAAGATCTTCCCGGCCCACGTCCGCGACCGCGTGCACGCGGCCGGTCATGCCGGCTACGGCGCCCTGACCGGATATATCCGGGCCACCTTCCTGGTCGCGTTGACCGACGCGGTCGGGGTCGGGGCGGGGCTGGCGGTCATGGGTGTGCCGCTTGCGCTGCCACTGGCGTCCATCGTCTTCCTGGGTGCCTTCGTGCCGCTGATCGGTGCCCTGGTGTCGGGCCTGCTGGCCGTGGTGGTGGCATTGCTGGCCAAAGGAATGCTCTACGCGCTGCTCACGCTGGGTTTGCTGATCGTGGTGAACCAGCTCGAGGCGCACGTGCTGCAACCGCTGGTGATGGGCCGTGCGGTGTCGATTCACCCGCTGGCGGTGGTGCTGGCAATCTCGACCGGCGGGGTGCTGGCCGGCATCGTGGGGGCGCTGCTGGCCATCCCGACTGTCGCCTTCTTGAACAACGCGATGCAGGTGCTGCTGGCCAGCGATCCCGAGGCCGAAGCCGAGAGTCAGAAGGACGACGACGAGGTCTCGGCGATCGTGCGGGCGAAACCGGACCGGCCGGACGACTAAGGCACGAGATCCCATCCCTGTTCGACTCCGGCGCCGCAGTAGCGGGTGGAGACCCACGTGCCGGGATTCGGACCGCCCAGGACGGTGAGGCAGTAGCCGAAACCGCCCGTGATATGGCCGTCGGGCTGGGCGGTCCAGCCCTGAAAACAGGGCCCGAGATGCACCGTCGCCCTGTCGTCGCCCGGCATAGCCAAGCAGTTGCCGGGAAAGGCCACGCTTTCTAACTGCTGGCCGGGGGTGAAATTCCAGCGCTGGAAGTCCGTCCCATTACAGGGGTTGACTACCACGATGGTCATCCAACTTCCGCTCGGGGCGTCCAGACACACATCGCCGAGTCGGCTCTTTACTTGAACCGGGCCATCGGCGCTCGCTGTGCCGGCGCTCAGGGCCGCGACGCTCACTGCCGTGCCGACCGTCGCGAGTGCCCAGCGCACGCCAGTGATCCACCGCAAGCTATGCATGACCGTGGATTCTGGCCCAGCCACCGGCAAAGCGCCAGACTGCGCGTCGCCGTCACGCTGCGGTGGGCGCTCGACCGGCTGGCACGCGGGTTACCACGGCTGTGCTCCTGCGCGGTATTGGTGGCCGATGTTGACCCTGATGCCGCGCTGATCTGTGCTTGGCGGTGGAAGGAGGTATCGGTGGCTCCGACCTTGAAAGTTGACCTGCCGAATGTACGAGCGGGTGCGAACAAGATCGATGACGCGAAGGTCGATGTGGGACAAATCTCCGTGCCCGCACCGGGCGCTGCGGCGGTCGGGTTGTCCGGATTTGCGACCGCAGGGGCTTTGTTTGCCGCCTCCGACGCGATCGCGAAGTCGCTCAAGGTGGTGGCGGGCCGCTACGAAGAGATGGCGCAAGTGATTCGCCACGCTGCCGACGCTCATGAGCGGGCGGACAACGCCACCGCGGCTAGCCCGTCACTGAGTACGGTTTCACGATCAATAGATCTTCAGGGTTCAGGCCCCAACTACACCCGAATCGTGAAGAGCTGGTGTGCGCGTGGTTGTGTGGCGCTGGTGCTGCTGGCGGCGGGCTGTGGGCATACAGCTCCACCGGGTGCGAGCACCAACACGCCTTCAACGGCGTCGGGGTATGAATTGCCCGCCACTATCCACTACTCCAATCACTGGATCGGGACTCCGGCGGTGGATCTGATGAGCGCTGACGGCACCTTTATCCGCGCCTTCGCCGAGGGCATCGATGTCCGTCTGTTCAACATCAATGCCGGCGAAGGCTCTTATCCGGGCTTCGTCCACGCCAACCAAACGCACCGGAGCAACTTCGGCAGTAAGCGCGATGCAACCGGGTATGTCAGCCGCTGGGTGTTGTCTTTCGCCGTTCAACCCGATGATTCTGTGGTCGCAGACGTGTGTAACTCTGGGTCGATCACGCTGGACGGTAGCGACGCTCCCGACGTTGCTCTCGCCGAATTGAGGTATGTGCGGGTCGGGAAAGCGCCGCCGGTGAATCAGCAGGGGCCTGCCCCGGCGCCGGCGGTGTCGGTGTTCGGTGACTGGTATGCGACCTTCTACCTATACCCGGGGGATCGGTATGACCCGAGCCCGTGTTTTCCGAGCCAGCCTCCGCTGGATAAGAGTCCGGTGTCCACCCCTGGCTGGCCGTCGAAGGAAAGTCTGTAGTTGTGGCCGACATCTCCCATTTGGGTCCTGAGGTGGTTCGTGCCCTGCGGACGGGAGAGTTGCCGCCAGGGGCGAAGCGGCTGGTAGAGCAGGCCAACGACACCGCCTCGGAACCCGACGATGCGCATTTCGACGATGAAGAGCGGTTTCGCGCCTTGTACCGCCAGATGGTGGAGGAGCGGGTCGCTGACTGGTACGACACCCATCCGTCTTACCTCCACGGTCTGCCGCCAAGCGAGCTGCAACGAATCAGGTCCGATTGTGAGAACTACGTCCAGCGCCGATGGGCTGCACATCTGAACAGGTTCCGCAATCGCGAGGACGAGCACGAGCACTTCTGAGCGCGCCCGATGGGCGCGCGTGTAGGCCCCGCAGTCCCGTACTCAGGCGGCGCCTATTAAGGTCGGTGACCATCCCCGCCGAAGCTCGCGCTCTTGAGCTTCAACCCGCGAGGGCGCGCAAATGTACGCCTGACGCGGCGTGTCGCAGTGCAAACGCGCGCGCTCGCCAGCCGAAATCTCGATGCGTCCCGGGCCATCGGCGCTCGCCGTGCCGGCGCTCAGGGCCGCGACGCTCACTGCCGTGCCGACCGTCACGAGTGCCTAGCGCACGCCGGTGATCCACCGCAAGCTATGCATGACCGTGGATTCTGGCCCAGCCACCGGCAAAGCGCCAGGGTGCGGGTCGCCGTCGCCCGCGAGAGCGCGCAAATGCACGCCTGATGCGGCGTGTCGCCGTACAAACGCGCGCGCTCGCCGGGACGAACTCTACAGCCGACCCTCGCGGCGCAGCAGGTCCTGCGCGGAAACTCCGCCGCCGCCGGTGCGGCGCCGCCGTCCGGTGTCCACCGTGCTGTCTTCCTGGATGTCGCGGGCGTTCAACTTCTCGGTGGCCGTCTCGGAGTCGTCGCCCTCGGCCCGCTGGACCGGCAAGGCAGTAGTCTTCTCGGCCGGGTCAGGTTCGGGTGCCGGTTCCGCCCGGTTGCCTGCGACGGGCATCTTGTTGGTCTCCCCGGCCGACGGCGGCGGCGCGGCTTTCTTGGGCGCGGGCCCTCGGCTTGGCGGGCTTGGGACTGGGCCGTTGCGAGTGGCGCCGGGCGCCGACAGACGGGCCGTGGGCGGCTCGCTGGCCGGACCGTTGCGCACCGGAACCTGCGGCGCAGCAGGCCCATTCTGCGCAGGACTCAGCTCTGGGCGCGTCGCCCGCGTCATAGCGGCCGGATGGGTCGGGTCGTGCGGCTTGCGTGGGGCTCCGCCGGTGCTGGTGGCGACCAGGCCGGCCGTCACCGGCGGACGAACCTTGCCGGCCGGCCGCTTGCGCTCGTCGGGCAGCTGGATCTCGCCGAGTCCGATGCGGGTCTGCAGGCGCCGCATCCAGCGCGGTGCCCACCAGCAGTCGTCGCCCAGCAACTTCATCACCGAGGGCACCAGGAACATCCGGACCACGGTCGCGTCCAGCAGCAACGCCGCCATCAGGCCGAAGGCCAGGTACTTCATCATCACCAGGTCGGAGAACACGAACGATCCCGCGACCACGGCCAGGACCAGCGCGGCCGCCGTGATGAGGCGTCCGGTAGTCGCCGTACCAATCCGGATGGCTTCCTGGGTGGACATTCCGTTTTCCCGCGCCTCCACCATGCGGGAAACCAGGAACACCTCATAGTCGGTGGCCAGGCCGTAGCCGACCGCCACCACCAGTGCGATGACCGGCGCGGTCAGTGGCGTCGCGGTGAAGTTCAGCACTCCCGAGCCGTGTCCGTCGACGAATATCCAGGTCAGGATGCCCATGGTGGATCCAAGCGTCAGCGCGCTCATCACCGCCGCCTTGATCGGCAACACCACCGACCCGAAGGCCAGGAACATCAGCAGCGTGGTCGTGGTCAGCAGGATCACCAGCATCGCCGGCATGTTGTCGAACAGGCTGTGAATCGAGTCCTGTTCCAGGGCGGGCGTGCCGCCCACGTATATCTCGATGCCCTTGGGCGGGGTGATGGCACGCAGCTCTTCCAGCTTCTTCGACGAGTCACCGGGATTGATCAGCCCGTTCTGCAACACCCGGACCGACGGGTCCTTCGAGGCTCCCGGGGCTTGCGCGCGTTCCTGCCACATGTCGCTGGGATTGTTTTCGGGAACGATGAACCCGGTGATCGCCATCGCCTTGCTGCGAACGTCGGCGACCTGCTGGTCGGTGAGGGGCTGATGGTTGGTCGACTGGATCACCAGCGTCAACGGGTTGGTGCGGTAGCCGGGGAAGAGCTTGTCGAAGTGCTCCTGGGACTGGCGCACCGCGTTGTTCGGCGGCAGATACTTCTCACTCATGCCGCCCAGCGACAGGTTGAACAACGGCAGCACCAGTGCGAACATGCCGACGACGATCGGAATGGCGAACAGCAGCGGGCGCTTCATCACGAAGTTGGTGAGCTTGCCCCAGAACCCGGCCTCGACCTCTTCGCGGGTTTTGGTCTTCTGCAGCCGGTCGGCCAGCCAGTTCAGGTAGGCGCGCGACACCTTCCAGTTCCGCAGGAACGGCACCCGGAACGCGGTGCGGACACCGAGCGCGTCGACGTGCTTGCCGAGAACCGCCAGGCAGGCCGGTAGCAGGGTGATGGACAGGATCGCTGCCAGACCGACCGCGGCGAGCAGCGCGTAGGTCAGTGATTTCACGAAGCCCTGGGGCAACATCAGCAGGCTGGCGCCGGAGGCCATGATCAGCACCGCGGAGAAGGCGACCGTGCGCCCGGCCGTCATCACGGTGCGTCGCACCGCCGTCTCGGTGTCGTATCCCTCGGCGATCTCTTCGCGGAACCGGCTCACCACGAACAGCCCGTAGTCCACCGCGATACCCAGACCGATCAACGAGACGACGGGCTGGGCGAAGAAGTGCACCGGCCCGAATACGGCGATCAGCCGCAGGATGCCCAGGGCGCCGGCGATACTCAGGCCGCCGACCATGACCGGGAGGCAGGCCGCGACCGCGCCGCCGAACACCAGGAACAGCACCACGGCAACCAGCGGTAGTGCCAGTACCTCCATGCGGCGCTGGTCGGTGGCGATGGTGCCGGTCAGCGCGCTGGCGACCGGTTGCAGGCCGGCGAGCTGGACGGTGCCGCCGTCCAGCTTCTGCAGCGCAGGTTCGATGTTCTTGTAGTTGGTCAGGATGGTGTCGTCGTCATCGCCCTTGAGGGGGATCGACACGAACGTGTACTTCTTGTCGTCGGTGGCCATGCCCTTGATCACCGGGCTGGTGCTGTCGGGGGCCCGCAGGTAGCCGGCCCAGCCGAGCACCTCTTTGGGATGGTCGGCGACGAACTGGTTCAGCTCGTCGTTGATCTTCTTGGACCAGGCCGGATCGGTGACGGTCTTGCCGTCGGGTGCTTTGAAGATGGCCACGATGTGGCCGGTGCGGTCGCGACCGTAGACCTGGTCGCCGAGGATCGACGCCTTGACCGACTGGCTGCCCTCGTCGTAGAAACCGCTCTGCGTGACGTGCTTGCCGAGGCTGAGACCGAAGATGCCGCCAACCAGACACAGAGCAACTGTGACCCCGATTACGATGTACCGAAGTCGGTACACAGTTCGACCCCACCAGGCGAACACGTAAGCTCCTTACTGGATCTTCAAGACCTTTTAAAGACCCGCGTCTTGGTTTTAGGTTGTTACACGCGAGGTCAACAGCGAGGACAGCGGCCGGAACGGCTGCAGCCACGCCCCCTGCTCAGGTAGCGAATCGAGGCCGATTCGCGGCAGTGGCTCCCGGAAAACACCTGCAATGTCTTCCAGGTCGACGAACTCCAAGGTATCCGACGCTAGCGCCCAACTGGCGTGTTCACGAAATCCGAGCACCTGAACTGGGATTCCCGCGCCTGCAACCGCCTCCAGGGGCAGCCGGAATGCCTGACCGTCGGCGGATGCCACCACCAGTCCCGCCAGACCCTGATGTAAGCGTTGGTCGATGTGCTCGAGCATGTCCCGGTCGACGTCGCTGTCCTCGTCGATCTTCGGTTTGGCGAAGACGGCGAAGCCCACGTTGCGCAACGCGTCGACCCAGGGCCGGACCACTTCGGCGCTGCCCGGCGCGATATTGGTGAATACGGTGGCCTCGGGCTCGATCCGCACGTCCTGGGTTCCCGGCGTCCCCGCCGCGACCTCGGCGGTACGTGCCAGCAGCCAGCGGCCCAACGCGTCGAACCGCGGTCGTTCCACCCCCGTCGGTCGCCGGCCAAGGATCGAGCCCAGCCCCATGTCGAGGTTCGGTGCGTCCCATACCAGCAGGAAACGCTTGACGGGTTTGGCCAGGCCGGCCAGTCCGTCCTTCGGCAGCTCCGGGGCCGGCCCCAGGGATTCGGGCGCTTCGGTGGCCACTTCTTCGGTGATGCTCATGTGCTCAAATCCGCTTCCATACGAACTCGCAGACGCTGCTGCCCGCTTCTTGAGCCTTCGTCTCGTACTTGGTGGTGGGACGACTGACGGAGATCGGTAGTGATTCGGAGGCGGGGTCGGCGCGGACGAGTCGCGGCTCGGCATCGCCCACTGCGGAGATGTGCTCGGCGTAGCCGGGATGGTCGGTCGCGGCATGCAGCACACCCCCGGGAAGTAGCCGATCGGCGATCAGGCAAACCGAGCCCGGTTGCAGCAACCGGCGCTTGTGGTGGCGCGCCTTGGGCCAGGGATCGGGGAAGAAGACCCGAACACCGGTCAGCGACTGCGGGGCGATCAGGTCCTTGAGCACATCGACGCCGTTGCCCCGGATCAGCCGGATGTTGTTCACCTGCGCGGCGTCCACGGCGCACAGCAGTTGCGCCAGACCCCGGCGGTAGATCTCGACCGCGATCACGTCGATGCCGGGCTCGGCCTGCGCCATCGCCAGCGTGGAGGTTCCGCTGCCGCAACCGATCTCCAGCACCAGCGGGGCGCTGCGGCCGAACCAGGCGCGGGTATCGAGATGCGGGTCCCCGGGCGGGGCGTCAACCTGCCGGCCGAGGGCGGGCCACAGCCGCTCCCAGGTCTGCTGCTGTTTGCCGGACAGCGCAGAGTGGCGCGACCGGAAGCTGGTGGCAGGCAGATAGCCCCAGGGTGCGTCGGGCCGTAACCCCACCCCGGGTTGCGCATGCATCCGTCCATGGTGGCCCATGAAGGCCGGGTGTAGCCGCCTCTGGTCCAGATTGATACCCAACAGTTGCCTTCGGCTGGTAGCGGGTGAGCACCTGGCTCGCGCGACGCCGATACAGATGCCACCATTCGGTGCGAGTTGATATCGAAGGAACGGGGGCAGCGGATTTTCGTCGATGAGCTGATGCGATTCGCTCAGCGCGCCGCTGACCAGCGGTTTGTGGGCATTGCCGAGCGTGCCTGCGCGCCGCTGCGGGTCTCGGTCCACGGACGGCCGGGGGTGGGTCGCGGCACGGTAGCGCGCGTACTGCGCCGCTGGTTCTGCGTGGTCGAAAGCGGGGCGGACCTCGATGTTCATGTCCTGGCGGAAGTCGTCAAACCCGAGGATGCCGGGGCCTCGGGTGCAGCGGTGGTGGTCCTGAACAAGTCAGACCTCACAACAATGCGCGGCGAGGGCCCGATGGCCGCCGCAGGCACCCGCTGTTCAGAGTTCTCCGAGCTCCTCGGTGTGCCCGTGCTGCCGATGAGCGGGTTGCTCGCGGTGGCCGCGCTCGACGGCCTCGAGCCGGCGTCCTGGGCGATGTTGCGTGCGCTGGCCGCTGAGCCGGCGCCCGCGGCGATACCGCGGGAGCTGTTGGCCGGCGTGGATCTGTTCGGTATCGCCCTGGCGATCACCGCGCTGCGGCAGGGTGATGGTCCCGCGCGGGTCCGGGCGCTGTGGCGTCGCGTAAGTGGCGTCGACGAGGTGGTCGGCCGGCTCGTCGCGGCCGGCGCACCGGCACGTTATCGCCAGGTGCTCGACGCCGTGGCCGAACTCGAAGCTCTGGCGGTGTCGGACCCGTCGGTCGCCGCCTTCCTGGTGTCCGACGACACCGTCATCGCCAGGATGACGGCGGCGCTGGACGCGGTGCGGGCCTGCGGGCTGCAACCCGGGCCCAGCGCCCCGCTGCGGCGGGCGCAGCACTGGCAGCGCTACCGCCGCTCGGCGTCGAGCAGCCTGCACCGAGCCTGTGGTGCGGACATCGCGCGGGGAGCGTTGCGTCTGTGGTCCGCGGGACAGGTGCCCAGATGAGCCGCGAGGACCCGGTCGCCAAGGTGGACGCCATGGTCGCGGCCCTCGGGCCGAACCTGGGCCCGCCGGCCATCACTCGGCGCGATGTGGTGTTGGTGACGGGGCCGTGGCTGGCCGGCGTCAGCAGCGTGGCCGCCGCGTTGCGGCAACGGCTTCCGCAGCGCAGGTTCGTGGAGTCGGGAGAGCTGGGTGCCGGCGATGCCCCGACGGGCGTGGTGTTCGTGGTGTCGGCGGCGACGCCGATGACCGAGTCGGACTGCGTGCTGCTGGACGCCGCCGCGGAGAACACCGACGTCGTGGTCGCCGTGGTGGCCAAGATCGATGTGCATCTGAGCTGGCGGGACGTGCTCAGCGTCAACCGCGACAAGCTGGCCGGGCACGCTCCGCGCTACGCCAAGGTCCCGTGGGTGGGCGTGGCCGCCGCGCCGGAGGTGGGCGCCGCGCGAGTCGAGGACCTGATCACCACCGTTGAGGTGCAGCTCGCCGATTCCGATCTCGTTCGCCGCAACCGGCTGCGCGCCTGGGATTCGCGCCTGCAGACGATGGCGCAGCGGTTCGAGCGGGAGGCTGACGGTGCCGGCCGGCGGGCCCGGGTGGACGCCCTGCGCGACGAGCGCGGCGCGGCCCTGCGGCAACGGCGGCAATCGCGGTCGGAGCGCACCATCACCCTGCGCGGTCAGGTTCAGCAGTCACGGGTCCAGTTGTCCTACGCCGCGCGCAGTCGCGCCGCCGCGCTGCGCAACGAGCTGCAGGAGGAGATCGCGGCACTGTCCCGGCGGGGGGTGCCCGGGTTCGCGGTGTCCGCCCAGAACCGGTTCGGCGAGGTGGCCGCGGAGATCGCCACCACCACCGACGCCCATCTGACCGAAATCGCACAGGCCATGGGAGCGCCGCTGGATCTGCCGGCGCTGCGCACGCCGGAACTTCCGTCGTCGCTGCCCCCGCTCAAATCCCGCCGGCTCGAGATGCGACTCATGATGGTGTTCGGCGCGGTGTTCGGGCTCGGCGTGGCGCTCACGCTGAGCCGGTTGATCGCCGGTTTGACTCCGGGCCTGCACCCGGGACTGTCCGCGGGCGCAATCGCGGTGTGCGTGGCATTGGGGTTGGCGACGACGGCATGGGTGGTCTCCGTCCGCAGTCTGCTCAGCGACCGGGCCGTGCTGGAGCGCTGGGCGGGCGAGGCGACATCGTCGCTGGCTTCGGCTGCGGAGCAGATGGTGGCCGGCCGGGTGCTGGCCGCCGGATCGCTGCTGAGCACCGCGGTTGCGGCGCACGACGAAGCCGAGAACGTCCGGGTCACCCAACAGGTCAGCGCGATCGATGCGGAACTGCGCGAGCATGCCCTCGCGGCGGCGCGGGCCGCGGCCGTGCGTGATCGGGAGATGCCGACGATCGAGGCCGCGCTCGAGGTGGTACGTGCAGAACTCGGCGAACCGGGTATATCCACCCCCGACCAGGGAATCGTGCGGACCAGGACCTCGGGGGTTTACGAAAACAATGCTTTCTGAATCGGTCTTGTGAGCAGGCTTATACCCTCCTGGGACTTACGCGACAAGTTAAGCGCGATAATCTGTATAAGAAAGCGTTAAGTGTGCTGAACACGCATCCCACTGGAACCGACGATTACCCGAGCAGCAGAATTCAGGAGAGTTCGATGACCTCAGCGACCATCCCCGGGCTGGACACCGCACCCACCAACCATCAGGGGCTGCTGTCCTGGGTGCAGGAGGTCGCCGAACTCACCCAGCCCGAGCGGGTGGTCTTCACCGATGGCTCCGAGGAAGAGTTCCAGCGGCTGGCCGACCAGCTCGTCGAGGCCGGCACGTTCAAGCGGCTCAACCCGGAGAAGCACCACAACTCCTACCTCGCGCTGTCCGACCCGTCCGACGTCGCCCGCGTGGAGTCCCGCACCTTCATCTGCTCCGAGCGCGAGATCGACGCCGGTCCGACCAACAACTGGAAAGACCCGGCCGAGATGCGCTCGTTGATGACCGAGCTGTACCGCGGTTGCATGCGCGGCCGAACCATGTACGTGGTGCCGTTCTGCATGGGCCCGCTGGGCGCCGAGGACCCCAAGCTCGGCGTCGAGATCACCGATTCGGAGTACGTCGTGGTCTCGATGCGCACCATGACCCGGATGGGCAAGGCGGCGCTGGAGAAGATCGGTGACGACGGGTTCTTCGTGAAGGCGCTGCACTCGGTCGGCGCCCCCCTGGAGGACGAATCGGGCCTTAAAAAAGAAGACGTCCCCTGGCCGTGCAACGACACCAAGTACATCACCCACTTCCCGGAGACCCGCGAGATCTGGAGCTACGGGTCCGGCTACGGCGGCAACGCGCTGCTGGGCAAGAAGTGCTACTCGCTGCGGATCGCCTCGGCGATGGCCCACGATGAGGGCTGGCTGGCCGAGCACATGCTGATCCTCAAACTGATCTCGCCGGAGAACAAGGCGTACTACTTCGCGGCGGCGTTCCCCTCGGCCTGCGGCAAGACCAACCTGGCGATGCTGCAGCCCACCATCCCGGGCTGGCGCGCCGAAACCCTGGGCGACGACATCGCCTGGATGCGGTTCGGCAAGGACGGCCGCCTCTATGCAGTCAACCCAGAGTTCGGCTTCTTCGGCGTGGCGCCGGGCACCAACTGGAAGTCCAACCCGAACGCCATGCGCACCATCGCCGGCGGCAACACCGTGTTCACCAACGTCGCGCTGACCGATGACGGCGACGTGTGGTGGGAGGGCCTGGAAGGCGACCCGCAGCACCTGATCGACTGGAAGGGCAACGACTGGTACTTCCGCGAGACGGAGACCAACGCCGCACACCCCAACTCCCGCTACTGCACCCCGATGTCGCAGTGCCCGATCCTGGCTCCCGAGTGGGACGACCCGCAGGGTGTGCCGATCTCCGGCATCCTGTTCGGCGGTCGCCGCAAGACCACGGTTCCGCTGGTCACCGAGGCCCGCGACTGGCAGCACGGTGTGTTCATCGGCGCCACTCTGGGCAGCGAGCAGACCGCGGCCGCCGAGGGCAAGGTCGGCAATGTGCGCCGCGACCCGATGGCCATGCTTCCGTTCCTGGGCTACAACGTGGGCGACTATTTCCAGCACTGGATCAATCTGGGTAAGAACGCCGACGAGTCCAAGCTGCCGAAGGTGTTCTTCGTCAACTGGTTCCGCCGCGGCCACGACGGCCACTTCCTGTGGCCCGGATTCGGCGAGAACAGCCGGGTGCTCAAGTGGATAGTCGACCGCATCGAGCATAAGGCCGGCGGCGTGACCACCCCGATCGGCACCGTTCCCGCCGTCGAGGATCTGGACCTGGATGGCTTGGATGTCGACGCGGCCGACGTGGCCGAGGCGCTGAAAGTCAACACCGAAGAGTGGCGCGCGGAACTGCCGCTGATCGAGGAGTGGCTCGAATTCGTCGGCGAGAAGCTGCCGACCGGCATCCGGGACGAGTTCGACGCGCTCAAAGAACGGTTGCGCGACGCCGAATAGCGCGGCCAAATTAGCGGGCTATGTGTTGCCGGCGCAGCGATTTCGGTAGATAAACCGCTCCCGGTCCGGCGACCGCTGCCGAGTCGCCCGGATTGGAAATGGCGCACCGCTGCAACGACAGGCACCCGCAGCCGATGCACGAGTCCAGGCTGTCGCGTAGTGCCACGAGTCCGGCAATCTGGTCGTCGAGCCGGGCCCGCCAGTCCTTGGACAGCTTGGTCCAGTCGGCCCGGGTGGGATTGCGGCCGTGAGGCAGTTTGGCCAGCGCGGCCGCGACCTCGTCCAGGCTCAGTCCGACGTTGCGGGCGGCCCGGATGAAGGCCAATCGGCGCAGCATCTGCCGTTCGAAGCGGCGCTGCCCGCCGGACGTCCGGGATGCGTGGATGAGACCAGTGCTCTCGTAGAACCTGATCGCAGACGGCGCAAAGCCACTGCGCCGGGCCAATTCGCCGACGGTGAACAGATCATTCATGGTGAACCTCAGACCGGAGTTGACTTAAAGTTGACTTCAACTACCAGTATGGCGGTATGACGCTCATCGAAAATCCTGTTGCCATCGTGACCGGCGCCTCACGCGGGTTTGGCCGTGCGCTTACCGCGGGTCTGCTTGGCCGCGGCTGGACGGTCGTCGGCGACGCCCGGCGCGGCACGGAACTGGAATCCACTGCGCGAGAGCTTAATTCAGCGCGATTTAGCACAGTGGTCGGCGACGTGAACGACGCGTCGCATCGGGCGGCGCTGGTGGCCGCCGCGACCCGAGCAGGGCCGCTTCGCCTACTGGTCAACAACGCCAGCCGGCTCGGGCCCAGTCCGCAACCCGTACTGGCCGACTATCCGGCGAGCGAGCTGCGCGCCGTCTATGACACCAATGTGCTTGCCCCGCTCGCCCTGATCCAGGCGGCGCTGCCCGCGTTGACCGGCAACGCGGGAATGATCATCAACCTCAGCTCCGACGCCGCCGTAGAGCCGTACCACGGCTGGGGCGGGTATGGCTCCTCGAAGGCGGCGCTGGACCAGCTGTCCGCGATCCTGGCGGCCGAGCTGACCACCGTGCCGGTATACGCCTTCGATCCGGGCGACATGCGCACCGAGATGCATCAGGCCGCATTCCCCGGACAGGACATCTCCGATCGCGCCGATCCGGAATCCGTCGTACCGGCGCTGCTGCGCCTCCTGGACACCAGACCGGTCGCCGGTCGGTACCGGGCAACGGAGCTGGCGGGGGTGCCGTCGTGATCGGCGCGCTCACCCGCTTCCGGCGGCCGCCCGACTCCGATGCGGCCGAACCACCGGAAGCCCGCGGCGTCGCGCGCGAGCGGGTCAAGCTGCTGGTCGCGCGCCCGTCCGGGGTCAGCCACGTCCGATTTGCCGACGTTGGCGACCACCTGCACCCCGGTGACCTGCTGGTGGTCAACAACTCCGCGACGCTGCCGGCCGCGATCGACGGCCGCCGCGACGGCCACCCGATCACCGTTCACTTCGCCACGGCGCGGGCCCGCAAACTGTGGGTGGTCGAGCTGCGCCCGGCCGGCAATGCGACCGGATACCTGACCGACATCCGGGTGGGTGAACGCATCGAGATGCCGGGCGGCGCCGCGATCGTCACCACGTCGTCATATCCGGAACGCGGCGGCGAGGGCGGCCGGCTGTGGTTAACGCGGGTAGTGGTCGAAGGTGACGTGACTTCCTATCTGGCCAGGTACGGCCGACCGATCCGCTACGCCTACGTGCCGCGGCAATGGCCGCTGACGTACTACCAAACAGTATTCGCGCGATTGTCGGGCAGTGCCGAAATGCCAAGCGCTGCACGTCCGTTCAGCGCGGAGCTGGTATCCGCGCTGGTGGCCGACGGCATTGCGATCGCCCCGGTGACCCTGCACGCCGGGGTGTCGTCGGCGGAGGCCGGGGAGGCGCCGGCGCCCGAGCCGTTCGCCGTGCCGCCCGCCACCGCGCGGCTGGTGAACGTTACCCGCGCGGCCGGGGGACGGGTGGTGGCCGTGGGGACCACGGTGACGCGGGCGCTGGAGTCGGCCGCCGGCGTCGACGGCGTCGTACACCCGGTTGTCGGCTGGACGGATCTGGTGCTCGGTCCCGATCGTGGGTGCCGGGTGGTCGACGGGCTGATCACCGGATGGCACGACGCCGGCGCCTCCCACCTGCTGCTGTTGGAGGCCGTCGCCGGCCCCGAGCTGGTCGCCCTGGCATATCGGGAAGCCGTCGCACACGGATACCTGTGGCACGAGTTCGGCGACAGCGCCCTGTTGCTGCCGGAAGGGGCCGATCGCTGACGAATGGGGTTTGCCGAATCCATTTATTCGTACGTGCGAAACTATATTTCCAGGGCATTGAGCGGCAACTATCGGTTGCGGACACTTCGAAACTCGTAGCTTCGCTAAGTTGCCAGACGTCGCGAAGCGGGTTAGCCTCGCGGTAGCGAAGGGGAGTAGTTCCAGATCGTCCGGCTCTGCGCCGGCGACTGCGGGTGATCGACATGCTGGCGATTTCGGTCGCCCGGTCATCCACCGGGGAGATTCCGGCGAGCGAGACCTTCGGCCGACAGACAGTCGGTCCGAAGTCTCGCCGTCACCGACGGGGCCCGGATCGCAGGAACCGAAGGACGCCAGATGGCCGTGATCGCCGAACGCCGTCGGACCCGGACCCCCGCGGACGCGCTGCTGCGCTCGCTGCTCACCACTCTGGTCTTCATCGCACCCGCGCTGGTCATTCGTTGCGCGGGTCTGCACCCCACACCGGTGCTCTCGCTGGTGGCATACGGCGCGGCCGTCGTGGCGGCGAGCTTTCTGCTCGCCTGGGCGGCGGAGGCGGCACAACTCGACGTGTCCGGCGGTCTGGCGATCGCTATTCTCGCCCTGATCGCGGTGCTGCCGGAATACGCCGTCGACCTCTACTACGCCTACCGGTCCGGTTCCCACGCCGAGTACACCCAATACGCCGCGGCGAACATGACCGGCTCCAACCGGTTGTTGATGGGCCTGGGCTGGCCGGTGGTGGTGCTGGTGGCGCTATGGGTGGCCCGCAAGACCGGCGGCCGTACGGCTGCGCTGAAGCTCGAGCGCGGCAACCGGGTGGAGCTGGGGTTCCTGCTGATCGCGGGGTGTGTCGCCGTTGTGGTGCCGGTGACGGGACGCATCCACCTGACCCTGGGCGTCGCGTTGCTGGCATGGTTCGGCTGCTACCTGTACAAACTCAGCCGCGGCGGTGTTGAGGAGCCGGAGTTGACAGGTACCGCCGCGGTGCTGGGCTCGCTGCCGGTCCGTGCCCGTCGCGCTGCCGTCATCGCGCTGTTCACCGCCGCCGCCGTGGTGGTGCTGGCCTGCGCAAAACCTTTCGCCGAGAGTTTGATCGGCGCCGGCACCGAGTTGGATGTCGATCGGTTCCTGCTGGTCCAGTGGCTGGCACCGCTGGCATCCGAAGCTCCCGAGTTCGTGATCGCGATCATCTTCGCCAGCAGGGGCAAAGGCACCGCTGCCATCGCGACGCTGATCTCGTCGAAGGTCAACCAGTGGACCCTGCTCATGGGGTCGCTGCCGGTCGCCCACCTGGCCGGCGGTGGCGGAACTCAGCTGATGCTGGATGGCAGGCAGATCGAGGAGATGCTGCTGACCGCCACGCAGACCCTGATGGGGGTGGCGCTGATTCTGGCGCTGCGCTTCCACCGCGCCACGGCGTGGGCGCTGCTGGTGCTGTTTCTGGTGCAGTTCCCGATCGCCTCGACGCACGCCCGCTTGGTGCTCAGCGCGGTCTATGCCGTGATGGCCGCCGGCGCGCTGATGGTGAACCGCCGGCATGTGCTGGCGACGCTGCGCGCGCCGTTCGTTGACTGACGGCGCGGAGTTAGCGCCGGGACGTCCCGGTTGACCCCGGGTACCGCGGCGACGATGGTCAAGTCATCGACTCCGGCACGATGCGCCGGCCGGCACCCTGCCCGCCGTTGCAGCGGCTCGGCCGGCAAGGACATCGCCCCACTCACCGAGCCGCGAGAGCAGATGCGACTCAGCCTCGTCGAAGGTCGGGCGCACCGGTCCGTCGATATGGGCCACGGTCTCGGCGTATGTGCGCGTGGCCTCCGGATCGACGAATTCCCATTCACCGAGCGGCCACTCCGAGGTCAGATATCCCGCCGCCGAATACTCTTCGTACAAAGGCGTTCCCGGGTACGGAACGATCCGGCTCATCAACTTACGTGCGAGTCCGTATTTCGTCACGCGAAGCAGGCGTGCCGTCTCGCGCAGCTCGTCGGGCTGCACCGTCGGGTGGAACATGATGGACCCGGGGATGATCTCGATTCCGACGTCCTGCAGGGCGCCCATGGTTTCCACCGGATCCGCTCCGCGGGTCATGGTCTGCTTGCGGTAAGCGCGCAACTGTTCGTAGGAGCCCGTCTCCAAGCCGATGAACACGCGCCGCAGGCCTGCCCGGTGCAGGTGCTTGAACAATCCGAGGTCGACGACCGAGTCCAGCCGGGCGTCGAGCATGAAATCGATCTTGATGCCACGAGCGAGGATCGCGCTGGCGAAATCCGCCGCACGTTGCTGCGAACCGGGGTGCTTGGTCACGAACAGGTCGTCGGTGATGCACACGAAACCGATGCCGAAATCCGACACCAGATATTCGATCTCGTCGACAACAGAGTCGATCGACTTGGTCCGGTAGCTGTCCTTGCCGAACATCGCCGACACCGCCCCGGTTCCACAGAACGAACAGCGATACGGACAGCCGCGCGTCGTGAAGACCGCGGCGGCGAATCCGTTTCCGAGCACGGTAGGCAACGAGTCGCGGGCCGGCCAAGGCAACGTGTCGAGGTCGACCAGGCGGGAGGGCGAGTACACGATCCTTCCCGTGTCGTCGCGGCGTGCCAGCCCGGGTATGTCACCGACAGCAGCATCATTGGCTACCGCCATCGCCAAATCGGTGAAGGCTACTTCACCGTCGCCGACGATGACGAAGTCGAAGCAGTCGTGCTGGCGCAGGATGCGCTCGTGGTTCAGTGTCGCCATCACGTTGCCGATGACGACCGGTACACCCGCCCAGGCTTGCTTCGCGCGCTGCGCCAGCCACAGCACCTCACCGAAGTTATCGATGCACGAGAAACCGACCAGCTGCGGTCTACCCGACGACGCGACGGAACGCTGCATGGCCAGCCAGGTCTCTTCCTGCGACGAGTGGCCGTCGGCCAAACCGTCGACAGTGGTGATGTGAAGCCCCTGTGCCGCGGCGTGAGCCTTGATCGACATGATTCCCAGGTGCTCCATGGGCAGGGAGCAGTATTGCCGCGGGTCTCCGAGCTTTACGGCATTGACGAACGACCGTCCTCCTTGACGGGCGCCGGGAGGGTTGACAAGAAGAGTCGTCACGTCAGAACTCCGCGAAAAATGTTCAGGTTTCGATGATCAGGTTTGCTATCGGTCTCCACGGCTCGAAACCAGGAAACGGACAGGGGCTATGTTAGCGTGCCGAACGTCCGTAACAGCGATTATCAGCTACATCCCAGCAAACTTTGCTGAGCGGGCAGGATCGAGCGCCGGCCGCCGCGGTTCTGGCGACGATCCCCGCCGCAGTCGGGGCGGGCCCGCGACGTACAGTCGGCCCATGCAGATTCGCCCGCACGCGCAGGCCCACCCCGACAAGCCCGCCGTGATCCTCTACCCGTCCGGCACCGTGGTGACTTTCGGTGAACTCGAGGCGCGCGCCAACAGGCTGGCGCACTACTTCCGGCAGGCCGGCCTGCGGGAGGCTGACGTCGTCGCCATCCTGATGGAGAACAACGAGCACATGCACGCCGTCATGTGGGCGGGGCGGCGCAGCGGGCTGTACTACGTGCCGATCAACAGCCATCTGACAGCGGCCGAGGCGGCTTACATCATCGACAACAGCAACGCCAAGGCCATCGTCGGCTCGGGGGCGCTGCGTGAGGTCTGCGCGGCGCTCGGCGAGCAGCTGCCCAACGGTTTGCCGGATGTTCTGCTTCTCGCCGACGGTGATCTCGAGGGCTGGCAGCGCTACCCGGAATGTGTTGCGGATCAGCCGGATACCCCGATTCCCGATGAGATCGAGGGTGACCTGCTGCAGTATTCGTCGGGTACCACCGGCCGGCCCAAGGGCATCAAACGCGAATTGCCGCATGTGCCACCGGAAGAGGCGCCGGGCATGATGTCGGGGCTGGTCGGGTTCTGGATGGATCCCGACACCGTGTACCTGAGCCCGGCGCCGTTGTATCACACCGCGCCGTCGGTGTGGTCGTTGACGGTGCAGGCCGCAGGTCTGACGACCGTGGTCATGGAGAAGTTCGATCCGGAGGGGACGTTGGACGCGATCCAGCGCTACCGGGTGACGCACGGCCAGTTCGTCCCGGCAATGTTCGTTCGGATGCTGAAACTTCCTGAGAACGTGCGCAATTCGTATGACCTATCCAGCCTCAAACGCGTGATGCACGCAGCCGCGCCGTGTCCGGTTTTGATCAAGAAGCAGATGATGGAGTGGTGGGGACCGATCGTCGACGAGTATTACGCGTCCTCGGAGGCGATCGGTTCGACGCTGATCACCGCCGAGGAGTGGCTGACGCATCCGGGTTCGGTGGGCAAACCGATGATGGGCGCGGTACACATCCTGGATCAGCACGGCAATGAGTTGCCGCCAGGACACCCCGGCGAGATCTACTTCGAAGGGGGGTATTCGTTCGAATACCTCAACGACCCGTCGAAGACCGCCGCCTCCCGCGACACGCACGGCTGGATGACGGTCGGGGACATCGGCTTTCTCGACGACGAGGGCTACCTGTATCTGACCGACCGTCGCCACCACATGATCATCTCCGGCGGGGTGAACATCTACCCGCAGGAGACCGAGAACCTGCTCGTGACCCACCCGAAGGTGTTGGATGCGGCCGTCTTCGGTGTCCCCGACGACGAGATGGGCCAGCGGGTGATGGCCGCCGTGCAGACCGTCGACCCGGCCGACGCCACCGAGGCGTTCGCCGGGGAGTTGTCGGGGTGGCTGCGAGAACGACTGTCGCACTTCAAGTGTCCGCGTGCGATCGTGTTCGAGGCGCAGTTGCCGCGCACCGACACCGGCAAGCTGTACAAGAACGAGCTGATCGAGAAGTATTCGGTGTGACCCTGCGGACGGTCGATTTGTCCAGCGCGCCGGAGCCCGCTGCGGCGGCGCCGCCCGGCGTGATCGTCGCATATGGGTCGCCGCGCAGCGAATACTGGCTGGAGATCGCGACTTTCACGTTGTCCGAGCAACCTTCCGACGATCGGCGGGTGGTCGCGGTGGATTCGGTGCCGCGGGTGTTGGCCGAGCTGCAGCGGCGTTGCGAACACTGGCCGATCGCCAGTGCGGTCTGTGACGACGTGTTGCGTTGCTTTGATCCCTCCGGTGCCACCTCGGCCGGCGTGATCACCGAGTCGCTGGCCTATTCGACTCTGCAGGCCGGCCCGGAATTCGCCCGCTGGCTGGCGCAGCGCGGACCCGCCCGGATGCCCGACAGCGCCGATCCCGTTGCCGTGCAACGCGACGGCGATATCCTGCGGGTCAGGTTCAACCGGCCCGGACGGCACAACGCGTTCTGCACCGGTACCCGCGCGGCGTTGCTGGAGGCGCTGGCGGTGGCCCAACTGGATCCGTCCGTGCGCGGAATCGTGTTGGGCGGCAACGGCCCTTCCTTCTGCAGTGGTGGAGACCTGGCCGAATTCGGCACCTTCGCCGACCCGGCCAGCGCTCACCTGGCCCGCACCCGGCACAGCCCGGCCCTGGTGCTCGACGAACTCACCGCGCGGCTCGGCCAGGCCTGCCGCGCGCAGGTGCACGGCCAGGTGCTGGGCAGCGGACTGGAGATGGCCGCGTTCTGCGGCTGGGTGGAGACGGCTGAGGACGCCGTGTTCGGCCTCCCCGAACTGGGCCTGGGGCTTATCCCGGGCGCGGGCGGCACCGTCAGTGTCACGCGGCGCATCGGCCGCTGGCGTACCGCCTACCTCGTGCTGTCCGGTCACACCGTCGATGCCCGGACGGCGCTGGCCTGGGGACTGGTGGACGCGATCGGGTTTGCTCAGTAGCCGGAATAGGTGGTGTACGTGGTGGACGGCGTGTTCGAGACGGCCACCGCGATCACGATGATGTAGAGAATGATCGACACCACGATCACCACGGCGCCCACGATGGCGCTGATGATGGCCCACTTCTTCGCGTTGCGCGAAGCCTGCTGCGCCTCGCCGTAGCGCCCCTGCGCCCACAGTCCGGACACCTTGGTGGAGTAGACGATCGACACGATTCCCGCCGGCAGACAGCAGAGCACCGTGCTCAGGATCGCCCACACCAGGTAGTTGTCCGGCTCCGGCCCGGCCCCGTAGGCGGGCGGTCCTCCGTAGCCGGGTGGCGGCTGGCCCTGCCAGCCCGGGTTGGCGCCGTAGGGGTCCGACGGATAACTCATGGCCGCTGCCTTCCCTTGGGTCGCCACTTTGCTGGCGGCAGGACAAGTCAGGCAAATATACAGCAACCAAGCTCGCGCGGGCAGCGCGAATCGGGCCGCGCCGTCATATCCCCCCGCGGGACACCAGTTGCGCGGCGATGACGTTGCGCTGGATCTCGTTGGTGCCTTCGCCGACGATCATCAGTGGTGCGTCCCGGAAGTAGCGTTCGACGTCGTATTCGGTGGAGTAACCGTAGCCGCCGTGAATCCGCACCGCGTTCAACGCGATCTCCATGGCCACCTCGGATGCGAACAGCTTGGCCATGCCCGCTTCCATGTCGCACCGCTCGCCGCTGTCATATCGTTGCGCGGCGTAGCGGGTGAGTTGGCGGGCGGCGGTGAGTTTTGTTGCCATATCGGCCAAGTAGTTCCCGACCGCCTGGTGCTTCCAGATCGGCTTGCCGAAACTCTCGCGCTGCCGGGCATAGTCCAGCGCATCCTCCAACGCGGCGGTGGCCACCCCCAGTGCTCGCGCGGCGACCTGGATCCGGCCAGTCTCCAGGCCCTTCATCATCTGCGAAAAGCCTTGCCCCATCACGCCGCCCAGCACCGCGGACATCGGAACCCGGAAGTCGTCGAAGGAAAGCTCGCACGACTCGACACCTTTGTAGCCCAGCTTGGGCAGGTCGCGGGACACCGTCAGGCCCGGCCCGTGCTCGACCAGCAGCACCGAAATACCCCGGTGTCGTGGTCTGGCATTCGGGTCGGTCTTGACCAGCAGCGCGATCAGCCCGGAGCGCCGCGCGTTGCTGATCCAGGTCTTGGAACCGTTGACCACCAACATATCCGGGCCATCGCGCAGTGCCGTGGTGGTGATGCTCTGCAAGTCGGAGCCACCGCCCGCTTCGGTCAGTGCCATGGTGGCGCGCAGTTCACCAGTGGCCATGAGCGGCAGATACTTTCGCTTCTGCTCCGCGGTGCCGAACAACGTCAGCAGCTTGGCGACCACGGTGTGCCCGCCCATCGCGCCGGCCAGGCTCATCCAGCCGCGCGCGAGTTCCTGGGTCACCTGGACATAGCACGGCATCGACACCGGCGAACCCCCGTACTCCTCCTCGATGGCCAGCCCATAGATGCCGATGCGCTTCATCTGCTCGATCCACGCTTCGGGGTAGGCGTTGGCGTGCTCGACCTCGCGCACGGTAGGCCGCACGTCGCGGTCGATGAACGCCCGGACCGTCGCGACCAGCATTGCTTCGTCGTCGTCGAGTTCAGTGCTCATCCTCAGCGCCTCCCTGTTGACCCCCGGTGCACCAGCCTTTCAGAGCCTGCCAGCATTGGCGTGGTGACTCACGGCTATCGGGACGTTCGTGCCGGCGGTCCCTACTTCGACGACCTCGCCGTGGGCCAGGTGTTCGACTGGGCGCCGGCGGCCACATTGTCGACGGGCCTGGCCGCCGCCCACCAGGCGATCATCGGCGACCGGCTGCGCCTGGCGCTGGATGCCGATCTGTGCACCGCAGTGACGGGCGCGCCTGCCGCCCTGGCGCACCCGGGGCTGGTCTGCGACGTGGCGATCGGGCAGTCGACGCCGGCGACACAGCGGGTCAAGGCCAACCTGTTCTACCGCGGACTGACGTTCCACCGGTTCCCGGTGATCGGCGACACACTCTGCACCCGAACCGAAGTCGTGGGCCTGCGCGCCAACGAGGCCAGGCCGGGCCGCGCGCCTACCGGCATGGCGGCGCTGCGCATGACGACCATCGACCAGGCCGATCGGTTGGTGCTGGACTTCTATCGCTGCGCGATGCTGCCGGCCGGCCCGGACTGGGCGCCGGGATCCGATCGCGGCGACGATTTGTCCGCCGTCGGAGCCGACGCGGCACCGGCCGCCGTGGATCCGTGGCGCGGGTGGGACGCCGAGGCGTTCCGCCGCAAGGTGCCGGGTCCGCACTTCGACGCCGGCCTGGCCGGTGCGGTGCTGCACAGCACCGGCGATGTGGTCAGCAGTGCGCCCGAACTCGCTCGCCTCACCCTGAATATCGCTGCGACTCATCATGATTCGCGCGTGGGCGGGCAGCGGCTGGTGTACGGAGGGCACACCATCGGGCTGGCGTTCGCGCAGGCAAACCGGCTGCTGCCGAATTTGGTCACCGTGCTGGGCTGGGAGTCCTGCGATCACACCGGTCCGGTGCACGAGGGCGACACCGTCTACAGCGAGCTGCATATCGAGTCGGCTGACGCGGGAGTCCTGGGGCTGCGTTCGCTGGTCTACGCGGTGGGCGATGACCCGGGCGGGCCGGACCGGCAGGTGCTGGACTGGCGCTTCCGCGCGCTGCTGTTCTGACCTGCCGGGCCGGCGCCGTTCAGCTGCCGGCTTTGCCGGTGACTCCGGGCGCGCCGGCGAGGCCATTGCTGCCGGTGCCTTGGCCCAGGCCGCCGGCACCACCGTCACCCTTGCTGCCGCCGCTGCCACCCGCACCGGCGATACCGTTGCTGCCGCCGGAGCCGCCGGAGCCGGCCGCACCGCCGGTACCCGGAGCGCCGCCGTCGCCGCCGTCGCCGCCGCTGGGGCCCTTGCCGCCGTTGCCGCCGTTGCCGTTGCTGCCGGCGAACGCGTTACCGCCGACACCACCGGTTTGCAGCGCGAGGGCGCTGCCGCCGTCGCCGCCCTTGCCGCCGTTGCTGCCGTTGCCGCCGTTGCCGCCGGTGCCACCGTTGCCGCCCGAGCCGCCGGCGCCGCCGTTGCCGCCCTTGCCGCCGGTGCCGCTGTCACCGCCTGCGCCGCCGTCGGGGTGGACGGCCGTGCCGGGTGCTCCGTTGCCGCCGGTGCCGGGCGCTCCGCCGGTGCCGCCGTTGCCCGCGGTGCCTGCCGATCCACCGCTGCCGGCACCCAGGGCGTTGCCGCCGGAGCCCGCGGCGCCACCGGAGCCTCCGGCCGCCCCGTCGCCGCCCTTACCACCGGCACCCAGGTTAATGACGGGGTCGCCGGCCGCACCCTTGCCGCCGGCGCCACCGACGCCACCCTGGCCCCCGTTGCCGCCGTTGCCGCCGTTGCCGGAGGTCGCCCCGCCGAGGCCACCACTACCGCCCTTGCCGCCATTGCTGCCGGCCGTGCCGATGCTCCCGTCGTCGCCGGGGTTCAGGCCGTTCTTCCCCGCGGTGCCGTTCATGCCGTTGCCGCCGTTACCGCCGTTACCGCCGTTGCCGATCGCGCCGCCGTTACCGCCGTTGCCGCCGTCACCGCCGCCGATGCCGACCGTGGTGGAGCTCCAGCCGTTGCCGCCGTTGCCGCCGTTGCCGGCGGGAGCGAGAACGGCGAGACCGTCAGCACCCTTGGTGCCGGTCCCCGGGCCGCCGGTGCCCGCTGGACCGCCCAGGCCCGCGGTGCCGGCGTTTCCGCCGTTACCGCCGTTGCCGCCGTTGGGGTTGGCAATGCTGGTGGCGTCCGCCCCCTTCCCGCCATTGCCGGGTGTTCCGGCGTTGCCGCCGTTGCCGCCCGACCCGCCGGCGCCGTCGACTCCCTTGGTACCGCTGCTCACCGAGCCTGCGACTCCGCCGTTGCCGCCGGCCCCGCCGGCCGCACCGTTGCCGCCGGACCCGCCGTCCTGGGCGTTGTTGTTGCCGGTGCCCCACGGGTTGCTGTTGGTGACGCCGTTGCCGCCGTCCACGCCGTTGCCACCCCGGCCACCGTTGCCGCCCTTGCCGCCGGCGCCGCCGCTGCCGCTGTCGCCGGAGCTGGTGCCGCCGTTGCCGCCCGTGCCGCCGGCGCCACCCTTACCGCCGGGTGTGCCGCTGCTGCCCGAGGCGCCGGAGCCCTTGCCGTCGGTGCCGTCGGTGCCGTTGGCGCCGTTGCCACCGGCGCCGCCATCGCCGCCCTTGCCGTAGGTGCCGCCGCTACCGCCGCTGCCGCCGGCGCCGCCGTCGGCGCCCGCGACGGTGCCGGTGGACGCGTCGTAGCCGGCGCCGCCCTTGCCGCCGTTGCCCACCGTGCCCAGGGGTGCGCCGTTGTTGCCGGCCGCGCCGTTGGGGGCGGGGTTGGCGCCATTGCCGTCGAGGCCGCCCGTGCCGAACGCGCCGGCCTTGCCGATGTAAGCCGTGCCGCCGTTGCCGCCGTTGCCGCCGTCGGGGTTCTTCACGGTGCCGTTGGCGCCGTTGCCGCCGTTTCCGGGTGTGCCGCCGTTGCCGCCGTTTCCGGCGTTGCCGCCCTTGCCGCCGGCGCCGACGGTGCCGTTCGGTGACGCGCCGCCCGCGCCGCCGTTGCCGCCGCTGCCGCCGTCGCCGCCGGCGCCGCCGTTGCCGCCGTTCTGGCCGCTGCCGATGCCGGTGCCGTAGGGGTTGGCATCGGTGACGCCGTCCTTGCCGCTCACGCCGTTGCCGCCGTTGGTGCCGTTGCCGCCGTTGCCGCCGGCGCCGCCGGCCCCGCCGTCACCGGAGACCGATCCACCCGAGCCGCCGGCGCCGCCGCTGCCACCCGAGCCGCCGGAGCGGCCGTCGGTGCCGGAGTCGCCGGCGCCGGTGCCGTTCGTGCCGTTGATGACGGCCGAGACGCCGTTGCCGCCGGCCCCGCCGTTGCCGCCGTTGCCGATCTTGCCGCCGTTGCCGCCGTTGCCGCCGTTGCCGCCGCTGGCGCCCGCGGCGAGGGCGTTGTAACCGGCCCCGCCCTGGCCGCCGTTGCCGGCCGGCCCGGTGACGTCGGTCCCGTTGACGCCGGGGGCGCCGCTCGTCGATCCGAGGCCCTTGGCTCCGGCGATGCCCGCGGTTCCGGGATCGCCGCCGTTGCCGCCGTTGCCGCCGTCCCGGAACAGGGCGGTGCCGGCCGCGCCTGCGCCGCCGTTACCCGGTGCGCCCGCGTTGCCGCCGTTGCCGGCGTTACCGCCGGCGCCCTGCGTGCCGGCCTTGCCCGAGCCGTTCTGCAGCACACCCGCCGCGCCGCCGTTGCCGCCGTTGCCGCCGCCGCCACCATTGCCGCCGTTGCCGCCGGCCTGGCCGCCGCCGGGCCCGTTGCCGTACGGGTTGGCACCCGCGGTGCCGTACTTGCCGATGACACCCTTGCCGCCGTTGCCGCCGTCGGCGCCGTTGCCGCCGTTGCCGCCGCTGCCGGCGCTGCCGGCGCTGGTGCCGCTGTTGCCGCCGGCACCGCCCTTGCCGCCGCTGCCGCCGGCCTGACCCGGGTCGCCGCTGGCCCCGAAGGTGGTGCCGTTGGCGCCGGACTTGCCGGCCACGCCGTTGCCGCCGTTGCCGCCGTTGCCACCGTTGCCGTACTGCCCGCCGGCGCCGCCGTTGCCGCCGTCTCCGCCGCTGTCGCCGGCCGCGGTGGCGGTGAAACCGTTGCCGCCGTTGCCGCCGTTGCCCGACACCGTGGTGGGCAGACTGCCGTTGGCGCCCTTGCTGCCGCCGCCGGTGCCGATAGCGCCGCCGTTACCGCCGGGGCCGACCGTGCCGGGGTTGCCGCCGCTGCCGCCGTTGCCGCCGTTGTGGTGGGCCGTGGTACCGGCAGCGCCGTCACCGCCGTTGCCGCCGAGGCCGGCGTTGCCACCGGCGCCGCCGTTGCCCTTGAGGCCCAGGGTGCCGGCGCCGCCGACCGCTCCGGCGTTGCCGCCGGTGCCGCCGGTGCCGCCGCCCCCGCCGTTGCCGCCGTTGCCGCCGTCGAAGTGGGTGGTGTCACCGGCCGCGCCGTCGCCGCCGACCCCGCCGTTGCCGCCCTTGCCGCCGACACCGCCGGCGCCGCTGGTACCGGCCGCCGAGCCGCCCTGACCGCCGGTGCCACCCTGTCCGCCGGTGCCGCCAATGCCGCCGGTGCCGCCGTCGTAGCTGGGGGCCGCCCCCTTGGTGCCGGCTTTGCCGGTCGCACCATCGCCGCCGGCGCCGCCGGCGCCGCCGTCGCCGTACTTGCCGCCGGTGCCGCCGGTACCGCCGGTGCCCCCGCCGGCGCCCGGGTCGGTGACGGCGTCGGGGCTGTAGCCCTTGCCGCCGGCGCCGCCGTGGCCGGCGTTGGTGGTGGAGATGACGCCGTCGATCCCCTTGGCGCCGGGAAGGGAACCGGTGCCACCCGCGCTGCCCTTGCCCGGGGTGGTGCCCGGGTCTCCGCCGTTACCGCCCTTGCCGCCGGTGGGGTTGGCCTTGGTGCCCTCCGCGCCGGCGCCGCCGTTGCCGCCGACACCGGTGTTGCCGCCGTCGCCACCCTGGCCGCCGACGCCCTTGGCGCCCGACGTGACGTTTCCGGCGTTGCCCGCTACGCCGCCGTCGCCGCCCGCACCGCCGTTGCCGCCGTTGCCGCCGTCGACGTGGCCGGGCCCGCCGACCGCACCGGTGCCGCCGGTGCCGCCCTGGCCGCCCCTGCCGGCGTTGCCGCCGTTGCCGGAGTTGCCCTTGATGGTGCCGCCGTTGCCGCCGTTTCCGCCGCTGCCGCCCTGTCCGCCCTTGCCGCCGGTACCGCCGTTACCGCCGAACGGGGTTCCGTCGGTGCCGGTGACGCCCTGGCCGCCGGTGAAGCCGTTGCCGCCGTTGCCGCCGTTGCCGTACTCGCCGGCGTTGCCGCCGTTGCCGCCGCTGTATCCGGTCTGGCCGGCGCCCGGGACGCCGAAGGCGTTGCCGCCGTTGCCCCCGTTTCCGGTAGCGGTGGTCGGCTTGAGACCCGGCGTGCCGTTGTTTCCGATGAGCTTGCCGGCGCCGCCGACGCCGTTGGAACCGCCGGCTCCGTTATTGCCGCCCTTGCCGCCGTTGCCGCCGCCGAGGAAGCCGTCGCCGCCGGCGCCGCCCTTGCCGGCGACACCGCCGTTGCCGCCGTTGCCGCCGTTGCCGCCCTTGCCCGTGGGGTTGGCGGCGCCGTTGCCGCCGTTTCCGCCGGCCGCGCCATTACCTGCGTCGCCGCCCTTGCCGCCGAGGCCGTTGAACTGGCCGCTCTTGCCGCCGGCCCCGCCGTCGCCGCCGTTGCCGCCGGTCAGTCCATTGGTCCCGTTGGCGCCTGGGCTGGCTCCGTTAACGCCGTTCTGGCCGGCGGCGCCGTTGCCGCCGCGGCCGGCGTCGCCGCCGTTGCCGTACAGGCCGCCGTTACCGCCGGCGCCACCCTTTCCGCCGTTGGTGCCGGGCACGGTGGCGTCATAGCCGTCGCCGCCACGGCCACCGTTACCGGCGACCCCGGTGGGTGTGCTGCCGCCGACACCGTTGGCGCCCTTGGTGCCGTTGACCGAACCCGTGCCACCGGCGCCGCCGACGCCGCCGGCTTTGCCGAGGCCGGGGTTGCCGCCCTTGCCGCCGTCACCGCCGTTGGGGTTGTTCAGCGTGCCGGCCGCACCGTTGCCGCCTTCGCCCGGGAGGCCGCCGTTGCCGCCCTTGCCGCCGCGACCGCCGTCGCCGCCTGCGCCGACGATGCCCTTGGTGACCGTCCCACCGTTGCCGCCCGCACCACCGGCACCGCCCTGGCCGGCATCGCCGCCGTTGCCGCCGTTCTGGGCACCGTTGATCTGTCCGGTCTGATACGGGTCGGCGTTCTGGACACCGTTGCCGCCGGTCACGCCCTTGCCGCCATTGCCGCCGTCGCCGCCGAAGCCGCCCTTGCCGCCCTTGCCGCCGTTGCCGGAAGTCGAGCCGCCGGCACCGCCGTCGCCGCCCTTGCCGCCCTTGCCGCCCGCCTGGCCGGGATCACCGTTTCCGCCGGTGCCGACGCCGTCATTGCCGGACTTGCCGTTGGCGCCGTTGCCGCCGTCGCCACCGTCACCGCCGTTGCCGATCGCACCACCGGCACCGCCCCTGCCGCCGTCGCCACCGTCGGCACCGGTGGTGGTGGCGGTGTAGCCGGCACCACCCTTACCGCCGTTTCCGGCGGGACCGGCCAGCGCCGCGCCCTTGGTGCCGTTGGCGCCGTCGCTGCCGTCGATGAAGCCGGAGCCGTGCTTGCCGCCGGTGCCGCCGATGCCGACGTTGCCGGGGTCGCCGCCCTTGCCGCCGGCGCCACCGTTGATGCTGCCGGAGATGCCGGCCGCGCCGTTGCCGCCGTTGCCAGGTGTTCCAGCGCCGCCGCCGTTACCGGCCTTGCCGCCGTCGCCGCCGTTACCGTCCTTGCCGTAGATCCCGGCGGTTCCGCCGTCGCCGCCGGCGCCACCGTTGCCACCCTTGCCGCCGTCGCCGCCCTTGCCGCCGTTCTGAGCGCCGCCGACACCGTTGTTGTAGGCGTCGGAGCCGGACACGCCGTCGTTGCCGTTACGGCCGGCCCCGCCCGTGCCGCCATCGGCCCCCGCGCCGCCCTTACCGCCGGCGCCGCCGTCGCCCGACGTCGAACCGCCGGCCCCGCCTTTACCGCCCTTGCCGCCGGAACCGCCGTCCTGACCCTTGATACCCGGGTCACCGGGGTTGGTGCCCGGATCGCCGTTGGCGCCGGCCACGCCGTTGCCGCCGTCGCCGCCCCGGCCGCCATTGCCGACCGCGCCGCCGGCGCCACCCTGGCCGCCGTCGCCTCCGTTGGCACCCGGCGCGGTGGAGGTGAACCCGACTCCGCCGTTGCCGCCGTTACCGCCGCTGGTGACCGATTGACCGTCCTTGCCGGGGGCGCCGTTGCCGTTGCCTGTGCCGAAGGAGCCGGCGGCTCCCGCGGTGCCGGGGTCACCACCCTTGCCACCGGCACCGCCGGTGGTGTGGGTGGCGGTGCCTGCCGCCCCCGCGCCGCCGTTGGCCGGTGTGCCGGCATCGCCGCCGTTGCCGGCGTTGCCGCCGGCGCCGCTGACACCCTTGGTGCCGTGGAAGGACAGGCCGCCGGTACCGCCGTTGCCGCCGTTGCCGCCGCTGGCGCCGTTGCCGCCCTTGCCGCCGTTCTGGCCGCCACCGAAGCCGTTGTTGTAAGCGTCCTGATCGGCGAGGCCGTCGTGGCCGTCGACACCGGCGCCGCCCTTGCCGCCGTTGCCACCGCTGCCGCCCTTGCCGCCGGCACCGCCGTTGCCGGAGTCGGTGCCGCCACGACCACCGTCGCCGCCGCGACCGCCGCTGCCGCCCGGATTGCCGTTGCCGCCGTTCTGTCCGGGGTTGACACCGTCGGTGCCGTCGGTCCCGGCCATGCCGTTGCCGCCGTCGCCGCCTCTGCCGCCGTTGCCGATGTTGCCGCCGTTACCGCCGGCTCCGCCGTCACCGCCGGCGCCGCCGTCGAGGGTGGCGGAGTAGCCGCGTCCGCCGTTACCACCGTTTCCGGCCGGTCCGGTGACCGAGAGTCCCTTGCTGCCGCTGGTGCCGGGGGTGGCGCCGGAGCCGGCGGTGCCGCCGGTCCCGCCCGCGCCGGCGATGCCGGCGTCGCCGCCGTTGCCGCCCTTGCCGCCGTTGATGTTTGCGGAGGTGCCGTCGGCGCCGTTTCCGCCGTCGCCCGGACGTCCGGCGTCGCCGCCGTTGCTGGCGTTGCCGCCGTTGCCGTTGGCGCCGTTGCTGGCGACGTTGCTGCCGTTGGTTCCGGCGGCTCCGCCCGTACCACCGTTGCCGCCGTTGCCGCCGGTGCCGCCGTTGCCGCCCCTGCCGCCGTCATACCCCGCGCCGTTGTTGGTGTTGGAGTTGCCGTCGTGCCCGATGGCGCCGGCCCCGCCGTTACCCGCGGTTCCCGCGTTGCCGCCGTTGCCGGCCGCGCCGCCGTTGCCGGCGAGGCCCTTGGTGGCGCCGCCGGTGACACCGCCCGCGTTGCCGCCGGTGCCGCCGTTGCCGCCCTTACCGCCGTTGCCTGCGTTGCCGCCATTCTGTCCGGGGTTACCCGCGCCGGTGGTTTCGGTTCCGTTGTCGCCGTTGAGGCCGGACCCGCCGGCGCCGCCGTCGCCGCCCCTGCCGCCGGTGCCGCCGTTGCCGGCCAGTGAACCCACACCGCGGCCTATGCCGCCGCTGCCGCCGTTGCCGCCTCGACCGCCGTCGGTGCCGTTCTTGCCGCTGTCGCCGAGGTTGACACCGTCCTTGCCGGGCGTGCCGGCGGCACCGTTGCCGCCGTTGCCGCCGTTGCCGGCGTTGGCCACCGCGCCGCTGGCACCCTTGCTGGCGCCGGTCCCACCGCTGCCGGCATTTCCGGCGTTGCCGCCGTTGCCGCCGTTGCCGCCGTCGGGGTTGTTGGTGGTGCCGCCGGCGCCGTCCCCGCCGCTGCCGCCCGCGCCGGCGTTGCCGCCCTTGCCGCCGATGCCTGCCGTGGCGCCGGCGCCGTTGGTACCCGTGCCGGCTGTGCCGCCGGTGCCCTTGCCGCCTGCGGTGCCTGCGGCGCCGCCGGCGCCGCCGGTACCGCCGTCCCCGCCGTCCCCGCCGTTCTGTCCGCCGCCGAAGCCGGTGCCGTACTTGTTGGCGTCGGCGACGCCGTTGGCACCGGTGATGCCGATGCCACCATGACCGCCGGCACCGCCGGTGCCGCCGTTGCTGGCGTGACCGCCGTTGCCGTTGGCGCCCGTGCCACCGCCGCTGCCGCCGATGCCCGAGGCTCCGCCGCCGCCGCCGTTGCCGCCGTTGCCGCCCTTGCCGCCGCTGCCGCCGGTGCCGCCGGCGTAGCCCGCGCCGTTGTTGGTGCCGGAGATGCCGTCGTGGCCGTTGCCGCCGGCTCCGCCGTTGCCGGCCGTACCGGCGTTGCCGCCGTTGCCGCCGGTGCCGCCGGTGCCGTTGGTGCCCGCGGTTGCGCCGTCGGTCGCCCCGCCGGCGTTGCCGCCCTTGCCTCCGGCGCCGCCGTTGCCGCCGCTGCCCGCGTTACCACCGTTCTGCCCGTTGCCGCCGGCGCCGGAACCCGTCGTGCCCACGGCACCCGTCACACCGTTGCCGCCGTCGCCACCGTTGCCACCGATACCGCCGTTACCGCCGGCGCCGCCCTTGAAGGTGGCTCCGCGCCCGATACCGCCGCCGCCGCCGTCACCACCTACACCACCGGGCGAGCCGTTCAGCCCGTTGTCGCCGAGGTTGGTGCCGCTCTTGCCGCTCGTACCCAGGGCGCCGTTACCGCCGTCGCCGCCCCTGCCGCCGTTGGCCCCGGTGCCGCTGCCGGCGGTCCCGATGCCGTTGCCGTTGGCGCCGCCGGCACCGATGTTGCCGGCGTTGCCGCCGGCGCCGCCCTTGCCGCCGTCGATGAAGGAGGTGCCGCTGATGCCGTCGGCGCCGCGGCCGCCGTCACCGGCTGCACCCGCGTTGCCGCCTACACCGCCGGCTCCGCCGGAGCCGTTGGTGCCCGCCTTGGCGGTGCCACCGAACACCTGACCGCCGGTGCCACCCGTGCCGCCGGCGCCGCCCTTGCCGCCGTCGCCGCCGTTGCCGCCGTTCTGACCGCCACCGGTCCCGTTGCCGTACTGACTGGATCCGGTCACCCCGTTGGCGCCGTTGACCCCGGCGCCACCGGCGCCGGCGGCGCCGCCCGCTCCGCCGCTGCTGGCGTTGCCGCCGTTGCCGTAGGACCCGGTGCTGCCGCCGCTGCCGGTGCCCGGCGCGCCGCCGACGCCGCCGTTACCGCCGTTGGCGCCATTGCCGCCGTTGCCGCCGTTGCCGCCGTTCTGGCCGCCACCGACGCCGGTGCTGTAGGCGTTGGCCCCGGGCGTACCGGGTGCGCCGTTGGCGCCGAGCCCGCCCTTGCCGGCCTTGCCCGCGTCGCCGCCGTTGCCGGCGTTGCCGCCGTTGCCGGCGTTGCCGGCGACGCCACCACCGGTGCCGCCACTGCCGGCGTCACCGCCGCGGCCGCCGTCGCCACCGGCGCCGCCGGCGCCGGCGTTGCCGCCGTTCTGTCCACTGCCGCCCGGACCGCTGATCGCCGCGCCGTTGGCGCCGTCGAGCCCGCTGCCACCCCTGCCGCCTACGCCGCCCTTGCCGCCCGTGCCGCCGTTACCACCGTGCGTCGCGACCCCGGCAGGAGTCTTGCTGCCACTGGCCGCGCCGCCGGCGCCGCCGGCGCCGCCTTTACCGCCGGGACTGCCCGGAGTGCCGCTGTCGCCGGGGTTGACGCCGTCGGTTCCGGCCACGCCGTCCGCGCCGTTGCCACCGCCGCCGCCGTTCCCGCCGTTGGCGCCGAAACCATCAGCGCCCTTGGTTCCGGTGCCGCCCGGACCGGTGCCACCGTTGCCGCCGGTGCCGACCGCGCCGGCGTTACCGCCGTTGCCGCCCTTGCCGCCATCGATGGATCCGGTGCTGGCATTGGTGCCGCCGGCGCCGAAGCCCCCATCGCCGCCGTTGCCGGCGTTGCCGCCGTTGCCGCCCGCCCCGCCGGAGCCCTGGATCGCGCCGTCGGTGCCGCCGCCACCGACGGTGGTGCCTGCCAGTCCGCGGGTGCCGCCGTCGCCACCTTTGCCGCCCGTGCCGCCGCTGCCGCCGTTGCCGCCGTCCTGGGCACCGCCGATGCCGGTGCCGTACGGGTCGGATCCGGCCACCCCGTTGCCGCCGTTGGCCGCGGCGCCACCGTTACCGCCGGCCCCACCGGCGCCGCCGTTGCTGGCGTTGCCGCCGTTTCCGTTGGCGCCGACGGTCGGCGTGTTGGTGCCGCCGGTCCCGGCGAGCCCGCCGTTGCCGCCGTTGCCGCCGTTGGCACCGGTGCCGCCGGAGCCGCCGTTGCCGCCGTTCTGCCCGCCACCCACGCCGGTGCCGTAGGCGTTCTGACCGGCCACTCCTGGTGCTCCGTTGAGACCGGCGCCGCCGTTGCCGGCGGTGCCCGCGTTGCCACCGCTGCCGGCTGCGCCGCCGTTGCCGGAGGTGCCGGCGAGGCCGCCGCCGGTGCCGCCGCTGCCGGCATCACCGCCACGGCCGCCGTCACCGCCGCGACCGCCGGCCCCGGCGTTGCCGCCGTTTTGGCCGTTGCCCTTCCCGTTGCCGTAGTCGACGTTGGCCGAGCCATTTTTGCCGTCGAGTCCGCTGCCGCCCTGGCCGCCGGCCCCGCCCTTGCCGCCGGTGCCGCCGGCGCCGCCGTGGGTCGGTACACCGGCCGGAGTCTTCGACCCGCTGGCGGTGCCGCCGGCCCCGCCGGCGCCGCCCTTGCCGCCGTCGCCGCCCTGTTTGCCGTTGTCTCCGAGGTTGAGGCCGTCCTTGCCGGCAGTGCCGGCCAGACCGTTGCCGCCGCCCCCGCCGTTACCGCCGTTGGCGCCGAACCCGTCGGTGCCTTTGGCGCCGTTACCGCCGGGGCCGGTGCCCCCAGCGCCACCGGCGCCGACCGCCCCGGCGTTACCGCCGGCACCGCCCTTGCCGCCATCGATGGCGTCCGCGACACCGTTTGCGCCCTGGCCACCATCACCGGCGCCACCGGCGTTGCCGCCCGCCCCACCGGCGCCGCCTTTGCCGTTGGTGGCGGTGGTCAGGCCGTTGCCGTCCTTGCCGGCCACCCCGCCGTTGCCGCCCTTGCCGCCCGTACCGCCGGCGCCGCCGTTGCCGCCGTCTTGGCCGCCGCCCACCCCGGTGTTGTACCTGTCGTGTCCGGCGAGGCCGTCAGCGCCGTTGGCACCGGCCCCACCGGCCCCACCAGCCCCACCGGCGGCGCCGTCGCTGGCATTACCACCCTTGCCGAAAGCACCCGTGCTGCCGCCGCTGCCCGACCCGGGCGCGCCGCCGACACCACCATCACCGCCGTTGGCGCCGGCCCCACCATTACCGCCGTTGCCGCCGTTTTGTCCGCCACCGAAGCCGGTGGTGTAGGTGTTTTGTCCGGCCACCCCGGGTGCTCCGGTCAGACCGGCGCCGCCTTTGCCGGCGGTGCCGGCGTTGCCGCCGTTCCCGGCTGCGCCGCCGCTGCCGGAGGTGCCGGCGAGGCCGCCGCCGGTGCCGCCGCTGCCGGCGTCACCGCCACGGCCGCCGTCACCGCCGCGACCGCCGGCTCCGGCGTTGCCGCCGTCCTGACCGGCGCCGACACCGTTGCCGTAGTTGGTGTTGGCCGAGCCGTTGTTGCCGTCGAGCCCGCTGCCGCCCTGGCCGCCGGCCCCGCCCCTGCCGCCGGTGCCGCCGGCGCCGCCGTGGGTCTGCACACCGGCGGGGGTCTTGGCGCCGCTGGCGGTGCCGCCGGCGCCGCCGGCGCCGCCCTTACCGCCGTCGCCGCCCTGCTTGCCGCTGTCACCGAGGTTGAGGCCGTCCTTGCCGGGAGTGCCGTCTGCGCCGTTGCCGCCGCCGCCGCCGTCGCCGCCGTTGGCGCCGAACCCGTCAGCACCCTTGGCGCCGTTACCGCCGGGGCCGGTGCCCCCGGCGCCACCGGCACCAACCGCCCCGGCGTTACCGCCGGCGCCGCCCTTGCCGCCATCGATGGAACCGGTGCTGGCGTTGGTGCCGTCAGCGCCCCGGCCGCCATCGCCGGCCGTACCGGCGTTGCCGCCGGCGCCGCCGGCCCCGCCCTGGCCGTTGGTGGCGGTGGTCAGGCCATTGCCGTCCTTGCCGGCGACCCCGCCGTTGCCGCCCTTGCCGCCCGTGCCGCCGTTGCCGCCGTTGCCGCCGTCTTGACCGCCGCCCATCCCGGTGCCGTACTGGTCGGCGCCGGCCACCCCGTTGGCGCCGTGAACCCCGGCCCCACCAGAGCCGGCCGCTCCACCGGCCCCGCCATCACTGGCGTTACCGCCCTTACCGAAAGCACCGGTGCCGCCGTCTTTACCGGTGCCCGGCGCGCCCCCGAGCCCGCCGCTACCGCCGTTGGCCCCGGCGCCGCCGTTGCCGCCGTTGCCGCCGTTCTGCCCGCCACCGACGCCGGTGCCGTAGGCGTTCTGCCCAGCCACTCCGGCAGCGCCGCTGACCCCGACGCCGCCGTCGCCCGCGGTGCCGGCGCTGCCGCCATTGCCGGCATCTCCACCGGAACCGGCCTTGCCGTTGGTGGCGCCGGTCCCGGCGTCACCGCCCTGGCCACCATCACCGCCGCGGCCACCGGCCCCGGCGTTGCCGCCGTCCTGGCCGCCGCCGTCACCGTTGTTGTAGGCGTTGACCCCGACCACACCGTTGTTGCCGTCGCGGCCGCTGCCGCCCTGGCCACCGGCCCCACCTTTACCGCCGGTGCCGCCATCCCCGCCGATCCCGGCGCCGCTGGCAATGCCGCCGGCACCGCCCTTACCGCCCTTGCCGCCGTCGCCGCCCGCTTTACCCGAGTCACCGGGGTCGAGGCCGTCCATGCCGGTCTCACCGGCTAGACCGTTACCACCGTCGCCGCCGCGCCCACCGTTGGCGCCCACACCATCAGCACCCTTGCCGCCGGCACCACCAGGACCGTTGCCACCGTCACCACCGGCACCGACCGCCCCGGCGTTACCGCCCTTGCCGCCGGCACCACCATCGACAGCGCCCTTGACACCGTCAGCACCCCGGCCGCCATCACCGGCCGCACCGGCGTTGCCGCCGGCGCCGCCGGCCCCGCCCTGGCCGTCGGCGCCCGGGATGGTGCCGGTACCACGGACACCGCCGTCACCGCCCTGGCCGCCCGTACCGCCGGCGCCGCCGCGACCGCCGTCCTGACCGCCGCCCACCCCGGTGCCGTACTTGTCGAGCCCGGCGACCCCGTTCGCGCCGCTGAGGGCGTTGCCGCCGGCACCTGCCGCTCCGCCGGCACCGCCGTTGCTCGCGTTGCCGCCGTTGCCGGTAGCGCCCTTGGTCGCAGGTGTGAGACCGCCCGTTCCCGCCGCGCCGCCCAGGCCGCCGTTGCCGCCGTTGCCGCCCTTGCCGCCGTCGCCGCCCTTGCCGCCGTCATAGCCGTCCAGGTGGCTGGCGATCCCGTCATGGCCGGCCGCGCCGGTGCCGCCGGCACCCGCGGTTCCCGCATCGCCGCCCTTGCCGCCGGCACCGCCGTTACCGGCGTTGCCAACTGTGCCGCCCTTCCCGGTGCCGCCAGCGTCGCCACCCGTACCGCCCTCGCCGCCGGCCCCGCCGCTTCCGGCGTTGCCGCCGGTCTTGCCGTCGCCGCCGGCGCCGTTGGTGAGACTGCCGTTGGAACCGTCGACGCCGCTGCCGCCCTTGCCGCCGTCACCGCCCTTGCCGCCGGCACCACCGTCACCACCATGGGTGCCTACGCCGCCGGCCGCACCGCCGGCCCCACCTTGACCACCCTTGCCGCCCTTGAAACCGTCGTGGCCACCGTCACCCTTGTTGAGCCCATCGGCGCCGTTGCCGCCGGCCGCGCCGTTACCGCCGGCGCCACCCTTACCGCCATTGCCGATGTTGCCGCCGTCGCCGCCCGCGCCACCATTACCGCCGTCTGCGCCCGCCGCGCCGGCGACCGGGCTGGGGCTGTAGCCCGCACCGCCGGCACCCCCGTTGCCGGCGGGGCCGACGACGGCCGCGCCCTGCTGGCCGTCGGCTCCGCGACCCGAACCGCTGCCGTTCGCGCCGCCCGTGCCGCCGGCGCCCGCGGTGCCGGCGTTGCCGCCGTCGCCGCCGCGGCCACCGTCGACGTGGTTGACACCGCCGTCGGCTCCCGTGCCCCCGTCGCCCGGCCGCCCGGCTGCGCCGCCGTCGCCGCCGCTGCCGCCGGCGCCCGCGGCGGCAGCGTTGCCGATGCCCTTGACGGTGCCGGCCGCTCCACCGGCACCACCGTGGCCGCCGCTCGCACCGTTGCCGCCGTTGCCGCCGGCCCCGCCTGCCTGGCCGGCGGCCACGCCGTCTCGGCCGTCCACGCCGTCGCCACCGGCGCCACCCGTGCCACCGGCGCCGCCCGCCCCGCCGGCCCCCGCGTTCCCCCGGATCGAACCGCCGTCACCGCCGTAGCCGCCCGCCCCGCCCGCCCCGCCGGCGGTGCCGTCGGTGCCGCTTTGACCCGGGTTGACGCCGTTGGTGCCCGCTTTGCCTGCCGCGCCGTTTCCGCCGGCCCCGCCGGCGCCACCGTCGCCGTAGTTGCCGCCGTTTCCGCCGTGGCCGCCGCTGCCGCCATTGGCGCCGGAAACGGCGCCCAGGGATGCGTCATAGCCGTTGCCGCCGTTGCCGCCGTTGCCGCCGGTGGTGGTCACGGTGGTGCCGGCCTGGCCGTGCGCACCGATTACCGAACCGTAGCCGCCGGTGCCGCCGGCCGCCCCGACGCCGTTGTTGCCGCCGTTGCCGCCGTTTCCGCCGTTCGGGCTGGCTGCGTTGCCGGCCGCACCGTTGCCGCCATTGCCGCCGATGCCACCGGTACCGCCATCGCCGCCGGCACCGCCGCGGCCGAGGATGCCCGATTCGCCGAACAGCAGGCCACCCCGACCGCCCGCACCGCCATTGCCGCCGTTGCCGCCGATTGCGCCGGTGCCGCCGTCGCCGCCGTTGGCACCGTTTCCGCTCGGATAAGTCCCGTCAGCGCCGTTGGCGCCCTGGGTACCGGTACCGCCCTTGCCGCCGACGCCACCGTTGCCGCCGTTGCCGCCATCGCTGAACAGCAGGCCGCCCCGGCCGCCCGTGCCACCGTTGCCGCCGTTGCCGCCGGCGACGGCGGTGGTTCCGGCGCCACCGCCCGAGCCGTTACCGCCGACCCCGCCGTTTCCGTATAGCCATCCGCCGTTGCCGCCCGCGCCGCCGTCACCACCGTTGTAGCCGGCGCCGCTGGAACCGCCGCTGCCGCCGGTGCCGCCGGTCCCGAACAGGAGTCCGGCGTTGCCGCCGAGCCCTCCGGTGCCGCCGGCAGCCGCACCGGCGCCGCCGGTGCCGCCAGCCCCACCAGGGCCGTAGAGTCCGCCGGTGCCGCCGGCCCCGCCCAGGCCGCCGTCGCCGGTGCGACCGATCCCGCCGGCGCCGCCGGCTCCGCCGGAAGCGCCGGACAGCCAGCCCGCATCGCCGCCGGTCCCGCCGCCGCCGCCGGTTGAGCCCGAGCCTCCGGCGCCACCGGCCCCACCAGCGCCGGCGAGCAGACCGCCGTGGCCGCCGTGACCGCCGAATCCGGCCTGGCCGCCGACTGTCGGTCCGGCGCCGCCGGCGCCGCCGGCGCCGCCCGCGCTGAGCAGCCAGGCGTCACCGCCGCGCCCGCCGCCCCCGCCGATACCGGTAGGACTGGTGTTCGCGCCTCCGGCACCGCCGGTACCGCCGTCGCCATACAGCCATCCGCCGCTGCCGCCGGCCGCACCGGCCCCGCCGTTGGCGCCGGCACCACCGGCACCACCGATGCCGCCCGCACCGATCAGCCAGGCCCTTCCCCCGGCCCCGCCCGCGCCCCCGGTTCCCAGGCCGTTGAGATTGGCACCACCGGCGCCGCCGACGCCACCGCTGCCGTACAGCCACCCGCCGGCCCCGCCGGCGCCGCCGGCCGCGCCATTGCCGGTCGCCGAAGCTCCGCCGGCGCCGCCGGCGCCGCCGGTACCGATCAGCCCGGCGCTGCCGCCGGTGCCACCGGCCTGTCCGGTCGCACCCGCCGCGCCGGCGCCGCCGTTGCCGTACAGGAGCCCGCCTGCGCCGCCGGCCGCGCCGGGAGTGCTGCCGTTTGCCCCGTCTCCGATCAGTGGACGTCCGAGCAAGGCTTGGGTGGGAGCGTTGATGGCGCCGAGCACCGCATCCCCGAGGCCGGCCAGTGGCGCGGCGTTGGCGGCCTCGGCCAGGGCGTACGTGCCCGCGCCGGACGACAAGGCCTGCATGAACCGTGTGTGGAAGGCCGCCGCCTGTGCACTGATGCTCTGATACGCCTGCCCGTGGTTGCCGAACAGGGCAGCGATCGCGGTCGACACCTCGTCCTGGGCCGCCGCCACCAGGGCTGTGGTGGAGGCCGCCGCGCTGACGTTGGCCCGCTCCAAAGTGGTGCCCAGACCGGCCAGATCCGACGCCGCGGCCGTCAGCACGTCCGGCGATGCAATGAAGTACGACATGGGAACCGCCCGCTAGCTAGGTCACGACCTCAGAGGTCGTGGATGTGTCCCCCGGTCATGCTGATCGGCTAAGCCGATACGAACGATAGCTCTAAAATGCTCAAAGCAAACTAGATTTGCGTCAAATAGCGCCTAACTCATCCGAATAGTTTTCGAGTAGGGGCCTAGACCACAGTGTGACTGACTAACCACGCCCCGGGTCGAGCGCAGGAATGCTTACCGGCTGTATCCGTGTCCGGTGGTACTGACCAGCTGTTTCGCTAACTGGCTGCTGCTGTCGTTCGCTGGCTCACCGGTTGGTCAGCCCGGGTTCCCCGGCTGGCCGAAGATGCCGCCTCGGCCGCCCCCGCCGCCGGTTCCCGTGGTCCCGGGCGGGGTGCCATTGCCGCCCGCGCCCCCGCCGCCGCCGTTGCCGCCGTTGCCGATGAAGGTGGAGTTGCCGCCGGTGCCGCCATTGCCGCCCGGGCCGCCGGGATGGGAGCTGAGGTTGTCGCCGCCGGCACCGCCGACGCCGCCGGCGCCGCCGCTGCCGAAAATGAATCCGCTGTTGCCCGCGGTGCCGCCCTGACCGCCGGCCGCACCCGCACCGGTGGTGTTGGTGCCGGCGCCGGCGGCACCGCCCGCACCGCCGCCCCCGCCGTTGCCCAGCAGGAACGTCGACGCTCCGGCACCGCCGTTGCCGCCGGCCCCGCCGGTAGCCCCGGCGACGCCGATGCCGCCGGCCCCGCCGGCGCCGCCGGACGCCCCGTCGCCATAGATGAAGCCGCTACCGCCGGCGTTGCCACCCTGGCCGCCCGCCCCGGCCGCCTTGCCGCCTCCATTGCCGCCGGAGCCACCGGAACCGCCGGCGCCGCCGTTACCGCCGCTGCCGAGGATCCGCGCGGTGCCGCCGTTGCCGCCCGCGCCGCCGTGGCCGGCCGTCGCGATCACGGTGTCGTGCCCGCCGGCGCCACCCATGCCGCCGTCTCCGCCGATGCCCCAGATCCATCCGGCATCACCACCGGCGCCGCCGGCGCCGCCGTTGCCGGATCCGGGCACCGTCACCAGCCCGGTGCCGCCAGTGCCGCCGTTGCCGCCGAAACCGAACAGCAGTCCGGCGCTGCCTCCGCTGCCACCGGCGAAGGCGTTGCCCTCGGCGACGGTCGCAATACCGTTGCTGGCCGCGCCGCCATGACCGCCACTGCCGAGCAGCCAGGACCGGCCCCCGGCGCCGCCGGCGGAGGGAATCTCGACGCCGCCGTTGCCGCCATTGCCGCCGTCGCCGAACAACACACCCCCGTTGGCCCCGGGGCGACCGGTGCCGCCGTCGCCGCCATTGCCGATCAGCAGGCCGGCCCGGCCCGCGGTTCCGCCAATGACGCCGTTGCCGCCGTCACCGCCGTTGCCGAGCAGATACGCATTCCCGCCGCCGCCGCCGATGCCGTCACCTGAGCCGCCCGTACCGCCGCCACCGCCAGCGTTACCACTGCCGAACAGGAAACCGCCGTTGCCGCCGGTGCCGCCGTTGCCGCCGATCCCGGTGGTGCTGCTCCCGCCGCTCCCGCCGACGCCACCCCGGCCGAGCAGCCAGGCGTTACCTGCCGTGCCGCCGTTGCCGGCCGTGCCGGTCAGGAAAGTGGTCGAGCCGCCGTGGCCACCGGACCCGCCGATACCGAGCAGGAACCCGGCATTGGCGCCGGCGCCGCCCGCCCCGCCGACTCCGCCCGCGCTGTTGCCGCCCGATCCGCCGGAGCCACCCTTGCCCACCAGCCAGGCATTGCCGCCGGCACCGCCGGCACCGCCGGCGCCGCTGCCGCCGAGATTGGCGCCGCCGTTACCGCCGAGCCCGCCGTTGCCGAGCAATAGGCCGCCGGCGGCTCCCGCGCCCCCGGCACCGCCGAAGCCGGTGAGGCTGCTCCCGCCGGCTCCACCGTCGCCACCCAGGCCGATCAGCACGGCCGCGCCGCCGGCCCCACCGGCTCCTGCGTCGGCGCCCGAGCTGACTCCGCCGGCGCCGCCGTGACCACCCAGGCCCAGCACCCAGGCATTGCCGCCGATTCCGCCGGCGCCAGCGGCTCCCGTGCCGAGGGCGTCGCCGCCCGCGCCGCCCGATCCTGCGATACCCAGTACGGCGTTGCCGCCCGCGCCGCCCGCGCCGCCCGCGCCGTTCATGCTGCCCTGACCGCCCGCTCCACCGGATCCGGCATTGCCTATCAACCCGGCGTTGGCCCCAGCGCCGCCGCCACCGCCGGCCCCGCTGCCCGTGGCGTTGCCGCCGGCCCCGCCGGACCCGCCCTGGCCGTACAGCAGGCCACCGCCGCCGCCGGCCGCGCCGATCCCGCCGTCGCCGCCGCTGCTGGCTCCGCCCGCTCCGCCGGCCCCTCCGTTGCCGATCAACCGGGCGACGCCGCCCGTCCCGCCGAGGCCTCCGGCACCCGCGCCGCCGGTGCTGCTCCCGCCTGCCCCGCCGGCACCGCCGTTGCCGTAGAGCCAGCCGCCGTTGCCGCCGGCCCCACCGGCACCACCGGTGCCCGTTGCCGAGATCCCGCCGGCCCCGCCGGCGCCGCCATGACCTATCAGCCCGGCCGACCCGCCGGCCCCGCCGGCGGAACCGAGCGCGCCTGAGCCCCCTCTGCCGCCATTGCCGTACAGATAGCCGCCGGGTTGACCTGCGGCGCCGGTGCCGTCGATCCCGGCGGCGCCGTCGCCGATCAACGGGCGTCCAAACAAGGTCTCGGTGGGGAGGTTGATCAGGTCGATCAGCGGCTGCAGCGGGGACGCGGCCGCGGCCTCGGCCGCACCGTAGGCGTTGGCGCCGGACGCCAGAGCCTGCATGAACCGTGCGTGGAAGTCTGCCGCCTGGGCGCTGACCAACTGGTAGGCCCGGCCGTGAGTGCCGAACAGGCCGGCGATCGCGGCCGACACCTCGTCCTGGGCCGCGGCCACCAGGGCGGTGGTGGAGGTCGCCGCGCTCGCGTTGGCCCGTTCCAACGTGGCGCCCAGACCGGCCAGATCCGACGCCGCGCCCGACAGCACATCCGGCGATGCAACTAAGTACGACATGGGAACCGCCCGCTAGCTAGGTCACGACCTCAGAGGTCGTGGATGTGTCCCCCGGTCATGTTGATCGGCTAAGCCGATACGAACGATAGCGGGCTTTGGTCCAAAACAAACTATATTTACGTCAAATAGCGCCTAAGGCATTCGAATAGTCTTCGGCGGCCGCTCCCAACCGCACGGTGATGCGCTCTCGTGCCGGTTGACGTGATGCCGGTCCGGGACGGTCGCAATACTTCTGACCACCGGTACCACACCATGACTACGCTGCGCGGATGGCGCCTTCGCAGGACGGATCGCAGGCCCCCCATGACCGTCCGGCGGCGACTGCGAGCAACCATGGTGGGGTGAGTTCGGTACCGGTTTCCTGCGCCAGCACCTGCGCGCGCGAGTGGGCGAGCAGCGGGCTGGCTTACCTGACCGGTGTGCCCGACGGTCCGCCCGACTTCTCCCGCGCCAATCTGCTCGGACCCGCCCGGCGGATCGCGCCGGACGCGGCGAGCCTGCTGACCGGGCGGGCCGGGTTGCTCGGCCTGACCCGCGCCGGCCGGGTGTCAGCCGGTGGTGCCAGCCGGCTGCTGGCGACACGCGACGGGTGGTGTGCGGTCACACTTTCCCGCGCCGACGACGTCGACGCGGTTCCCGCGCTGGTGTCCGCGGACGCGACCACCGACCCGTGGCTCGCGCTGCAGCGCTGGACGGCGAGCCGCCGCTCGGCAGAGGTCACCGAGCGCGCGGCGCTGCTCGACATTCCCGCGGCGGCCCTCGGGGAGACCACCGCCGCACCGCCGCGGATCCTTCGGAGCGCACCGCGCAGACCGCCACGGGGTCCCGCCGGGTTGCTGGTGGCCGACCTGTCCGCAATGTGGGCGGGCCCGCTGTGCGGGTCATTACTGGCCCGCGCCGGGGCCACCGTGGTGAAGGTGGAGAGTCCCGCCCGGCCCGACGGCACCCGTGCCGGCAACCGGGCGTACTTCGATTGGATCAATGGCGGCAAGCTGTCCTGCTGCTTCGATTTCGAGCGGCAGTCCGACGAATTGCGTGATTTGCTGGCGGTTGCCGACATCGTGATCGAGGGCTCCCGGCCCGAGGCGCTGGCGCGCCGACGGCTGGGACCTGACGATATCGGCGCGCGGCCGGGCCGGGTGTGGTTGCGGATCACCGGTCATGGCGGGCACTCCCGGCGGCCGGCGTTCGGTGACGACGCCGCAGTGGCCGGGGGGCTGGTCGGTGCCGGTCCGGTGTTCTGCGGGGATGCCATCGCCGACCCGCTGGCCGGGCTGCAGGCCTACCGGGCGGTGCTGGATTCGCTGGCGCGCGGCGGCGGAGAGGTCATCGAGGTCGCCATGGCCGCGGTCGCCGCGACCTACGCCGCGCTGCCGACCGGTCCGGTGCAGTGCGACCAGGCGGCGCTGCCGCCGACCGCGCCCCACGCGGCCCACCCGGCCGCTGCGCTCGGCGCCGACAACGCGAGAGTACGCCACCTGATTACCGAAAGACATTGCCGGTCATGCTGATTCAGCGGGCCACCCTGCTGGACGGGACCAGCACCGACATCCGCGTCGGGGCGCGGATCGAAGAAGTGCGACCGGGCCTGACCCCGCGGCGCGGCGAGGGTGTGCTCGACGCGGGGGGCGGCACCGTGCTGCCGGGTTTGCACGACCACCACGTGCACCTGCATTCGGCGGCGTCGGCGCTGGATTCGTTGTCCGTCGGCCCTCCCGCCGTGCGAACGAAAGATCAACTGGCACAGGCACTGTCAACCGCAGTGCCGGGCCCTGACGGCTGGATCCGCGCCGTCGGCTACCACGAATCGGTTGCCGGCGAGCTCAACCGGACCAACTTGGATGAGGTCCTTGCCCATGTTCCCGTCCGGGTCCAGCACCGTTCCGGGGTGTTGTGGATGCTCAATTCGGCGGCGTTGGGACGCGTCGGTCTCGCCGGTCACCCCGACGGCCGCCTGCGCAGCGCCGATCCCTGGTCGCAGGCGCTGGCGCGGCGGGAAACCGATCTGGCCGAACTGAGCCGGCGCATCACCGCCAACGGTGTCACCGGCGTTACCGACGCCACTCCCGACCTGGACGTCGAAGGCCTGGTGTCGTTGATGATGGCGCATCGCGGCGGCGAATTCCGGCCTGGTGTGCGGGTGCTGGTGCCGGGCAAGAAGATCCTGCACGACGACCGTCTGGACCTCGAGGCCCTGACGCAGTGGATCGGCGACCGCCACCGCCTCGGTCAGCCGGTCGCCGTGCACTGCGTGACGGCGGCCCAGCTGCTGGTGACCATCGCCGCGCTGCGGGCGGCCGGCAGCCATCCGTTCGACCGCATCGAACACGCCGCGGTGGTGGCAGATGACGACCTTGTCGACCTTGCCGAACTGGGCGTCACCGTGGTGACGCAGCCCAACTTCATCGCCGAGCGCGGTGATCAGTACCTCGATGAGGTGTCCGCCGATGAACGTCACCAGTTGTGGCGGGTCGCCTCGCTGCTGGCTGCGAACATCCCGGTAGCCCTGTCCACCGATATGCCATTCGGTGACGGCGACCCGTGGGCGGCGATGCGCGCCGCGGTATCCCGTACCACGCCCAGCGGTGCGGTGCTCAACAGCAGCGAATGTGTTTCGCCGCGAACGGCTTTGACCATGTTCCTGGGCTGGTCGGATAGGCCGGACCGACCGCGCACGGTAGAGATCGGCGAGCCCGGGGATCTGTGTGTGCTGTCGGAGCCGCCCGCCGTGGTGCTGGCCGAGCTGGATGCGGCGCTGGTCGCGGCCACACTGATCAAAGGCGAACTCGTCTACTTCGCCATGTGACTCGTCAGCGCCGTCCGCAACACGTCGCACTGCAAGCCGAAAAAGCGTTGTGACACCGGGGCTTTCGCCGCCACCAGGTCAAAGCCGTGGAACGCCCCCGCAATCACGTCCAATCGACACGGCACGCCGGCCTCGATCAGCCGCCGGGCGTATTCGACATCCTCGTCATGGAACAGGTCGTGAGTGCCGACGCCGATCCACGCCGGCGGCAGGCCGGTCAGGTCGGTGCGGCGGGCCGGCACCGCCACCGCCGGATCGGCACCGCCCAGATAGGACCTCCAGCCGAACTCGTTGGCACGCGGATCCCACAACCGGTGGTTGGGGTCGGGCGGCGCGGCGGCACTGCGGTCGTCGAGCATGGGATAGGTCAGCAGCTGAAAGGCCGGCCGCACGTCACCCCGGTCGCGCGCCAGCAGCGCCAGGGCGGCGGCAAGGCCGCCGCCGGCACTGGCCCCGCCGATCGCCACGCGGGCCGAATCAACCGCCGGCAGCGCGGTCAGCCAGGTCAGCGCCGCATAGCAATCCTCCAGCGGGGCCGGATAGGGATGCTCGGGCGCCAATCGGTAGTCCACCGAGGCGACCGTGATGCCGAGCGCCTTGCTGAATCTGCGGCACAGCGCGTCGTCCTGTTTGGCCGAACCGATCACGTATCCGCCACCGTGCATCCACAACAGCGCGGGTCCGGGTCCGTCGACGCCGGTGGGCCGGTACAGCCGTACCCCGGTGCCCGACGTCAGGGTGAGCACCTCGACGTCACGCGGCGTCCGGCGCAGCGTCGTCAGCGCGCTCAGCCGGCGTATCAGCGGCAGGGCGCGGGGATCGACGAGGCGGCGCGGCGCAAGGCGCGCGATCCGGCGCAGATCGGGATGGACATCGTGGTTCGCGTCGACCGGCACGCACCCAGTATGTAATCCGGTCCCATCCCCCCGCCGCTCGGCATCGAATGTTTGAGGGTGAACCTTTTCGTGGACGCCGAGCGTAACTCTTGACAGCACTGGTGTAGTGGACACGGGATCGGGGTACCGATGGAACGGTAGTTGGGCGCGGTTTTGCCAGCGGCCGCTGCGCGTTCGCGCAACGTGGTCGATCACGATGCGAGGAGCGTGGAGATGCTGGGCCATCTGTATGAGCGGGCGCTCGTGGGCGAGCGGTGCTGGATCCGTCACGACGACGGCGAGGTGCGTCCGCTGCCGGCCCATCGCTGGCTGAACGGCGCAGATCGCGTTGCCGGGGAGAATTCCGGAGAACGGGCTCGCGACGAAGCGTTCGATGAGGCCGTGGCCCAGATGTGCAGCGGTCCGACCATCGAGTTGGGCTGCGGACCGGCGCGACTGGTGGCGCGGCTGGTGCGGCGGGGCATACCAGCGCTGGGCATCGACCGCTCGGCGACCGCGATCCAACTGGCCAGCCGCGGTGGTGCTCCGGCGCTGCTGGGTGACGTTTTCGAACCGCTGCCCGGTACGGGCAGCTGGCGGACGGTACTGCTGGTCGACGGCAACGTCGGCCTCGGTGGTGATCCCCGGCGCATCCTGGGCAGGGCCGCTGAGTTGCTGGGCCGGGGCGGATGTTGCCTGGCCGAGTTCGACAACCGCGCGATCGGCGTCCAGGGCAGGTGGGTTCGGCTGGAGTCCGGCCACGAGGTGGGACCCTGGTTCCGCTGGGCGTCGGTGGGTGTGGACAGCGCCGCCTCGCTTGCCGCGCAAGTTGGCCTAACGCTTACCGGCGTGCGAATGATCGGCGGGAGGGTGATCGCAACGCTGGCCGCGTTGTGAAAGCCGCGGCATCTCGTTTCAGCAGCCCACTACGCGGCCCGTGGCTGACGTCGGTGTTCGGGCTGGTGCTGCTGGTTTCCCTGCCCGTCGTCATCGTCACCGGCCTGCTGTCCTACATCGCGTACGCGCCCCAGTTCGGTCAGGCCATCCCTGCCGACGTCGGCTGGCTGAGGCTGCCGCTGTTCACCCTGTCCACCCGGCTGACCAGGGGCTGCGCGTGGGTCTGAGCCTGCTGATCATCCCGGTGGTGCTGGCCAAGCTGTGGTCGGTGATCCCGAAGCTGTTCGCCTGGCCGCCGGCGCGCTCGGTCGCTCAGCTGGCCGAGCGAGTGTCTTTGCTCATGCTGGTCGGTGGCGTGCTGTTCGAAATCGTCACGGGTGTACTCAACATCCAGTACGACTACATCTTCGGGTTCAGCTTCTACGACGATCTTCGGAGCCTGGGTGTTCATCACCGGCTTTTTGATGCACATCGCGCTCAAGATTCCGCTGATGATCACCGGTCTGCGCTCATTGTCCCTGCGAGAAGTGTTGCGCACCAATACAACCGACACTCGCCCACGCCGCGTGACGACACCGGGCTGGTGGCCGCCGAGCCCGCCGCGCCAACGATGAGCCGGCGCGGGGCGCTGGGATTGGTCGGCAGCGGCGTGTTGCTGCTCGCGGTGCTGACCGTGGGCCAGACCCTCGGCGGGCCCGCGCGCGGCATCGCGTTGCTGCTGCCCAGAGGGAGGGCCGCGACTTTCCGGTCAACGACGCGGTCATCTCGCGGGTGCTGGGGCGCCAGTCGCGGTCCGGCAAGCCAAAAGTGCCGCTGCGCAACTACATTCGCGTCCCGGCCCTGGCCGCCGGGCTGACCCTGGTGATCTTTCTGCCCGGCATCATCGAGCAGGGCGCCGACACATATCACGCCGCGACCGGCCAGACGCAGCAACCGTTTTTCGGGCGATGGCTGTTGCTGGTCGCCGCGCTGTTCGCCGGCCGTTCCGTCGCCTATGCCGGCCGCCTCGTTCTGATGTGCCGGCGGATCCCGCAACCAGAGAAAGAAACCGGATAATGCTGGGTTACCACCGGCCGGCACGGGTACGCTCCCCTGCATGACGGCGACCGGACAGTCCAAATCCTGCGTCGAACGGATGCTGCGGGCCGGTCCTGCCGATTACCTGCTGGCGCTCAGCCGTGCCGGAGCCTCCCTGCCGCTGGTGGGCAAGCGGCTGGAACCGCTGGGGACGGTCGCCGCGATGAGCGTGTGGGGCATGCGCTTCGCCCCCGAACTGGTGTCCGCCTCGGCCCGCGGCCGCTTCGCTCCGGGCAGCGGTGAACTGCGACGCCGCGAGCGCGACAGCACCAACGAAGTGTCCATCGCAGCGCTGCGAGGCACCGTCTCGCCGGAGGAACTGGACGCCGAGTGGCCCGCGGCCAACTCCACGCCGCCGTTCTGGGAGGCGCTGCGCCGCAGCAAGTACCTGCACCGCCGTGGCGTGCACTACGGGGACAAACCGGTCCAGACGCTCGATGTCTGGCGCCGCAGGGACCTGCCCGCCGAACCCGCCCCGGTGCTGATCTTCGTGCCCGGCGGAGCCTGGGTGCACGGCAGCACCCAGATGCAGGGCACCGCGCTGATGTCACGGCTGGCCGAGCAGGGCTGGGTGTGCCTGGCGATCAACTACCGGGTGTCGCCGCAGCACCGGTGGCCGCGGCACATCACCGACGTCAAGACCGCCATCGCGTGGGCCCGCGCCAATGTCGACAGGTTCGGCGGCGACCGGAACTTCGTTGCGGTCGCCGGTTGTTCGGCCGGCGGACACCTGGCGGCGCTGGCCGGGCTGACCGACGACGACCCGAACTATCATGCGACGCTGCCCGAGGGGGCGGACAGCTCGGTGGATGCGGTGGTCGGCATCTACGGCCGCTACTGCTGGGAGGACCGGTCCACGCCCGAGCGGGAACGGTTCGTCCAGTTCCTCGAGCGCATTGTGGTCCAGCGGTCCATCACGCGGCACCCCGAGGTCTTCCGCGACGCGTCGCCGATCGCCCGGGTGCACCGAAATGCCCCGCCGTTCTTGGTGATTCACGGCAGTCGGGACAGCGTGATCCCGGTGGCGCAGGCGCGCAGCTTCGTCGAGCGGCTTCGCTCGGTCTCGGCGTCGCTGGTCGGTTATGTGGAGCTGCCAGGCGCGGGCCACGGCTTCGACATGCTCGACGGGCCACGGGCGGGTGCGATGGCCCACGCCACCGCGTTGTTCCTCAACCAGGTGCACCGCACCCGGACACAGTTCGCCAAAGAGGTCATCTGAGCGCGACCCGCTTGTAAGGTCGCGCTATGGGTAGGGGAGTGCGGTGAAGCGGCTCAGCGGCTGGGATGCGGTGCTGCTGTACAGCGAGGCGCCGAACGTGCACATGCACACCATCAAGGCGGCCGTCATCGAATTGGACCCGGAGCGACGGGGTTTCACCATCGATGCGTTCCGTCAGGTCATCGCGGGGCGGATGGACAAGCTCGTCCCACTGGGCTACCAACTGGTCAACGTCCCGTACAAGTTCCACCACCCGATGTGGCGGGAGAACTGTGAGGTCGACTTCGACTATCACATCAGGCCCTGGCGCCTGCCCGCCCCGGGCGGGCGCCGTGAACTCGACGAGGCGATCGGTGAGATCGCCAGCACGCCGCTCGATCGCGCCCACCCGCTGTGGGAGATGTATTTCGTCGAGGGGCTGGCCAACGACCGCATCGCGGTGGTGCTCAAGATCCACCACGCGCTGGCGGACGGCGTCGCCTCGGCGAACCTGATGGCGCACGGCATGGACCTGGTGCCGACAGCGCAGCAAGCGTCCTACACACCCGATCCGGCCCCCACCCGTCGGGAGCTGATGACCACCGCGTTCGTCGACCACCTGCGTCATATCAAGCGCATTCCGGGCACGATCGCGTATACGGCGCAAGGCATTCGGCGGGTGCGGCGCAGCTCCCGCAAGCTCTCACCTGAGCTGACGATGCCATTCACTCCGCCGCCGACCTTCATGAACCACATGCTCACCCCGCAGCGCCGGTTCGCCACCGCCACGCTGGCGCTGGCCGACGTGAAGGAAACCGGCAAGAAGCTCGGCGCGACGATCAACGACATGGTGCTGGCCATGTCCAGCGGCGCGTTGCGCAGCCTGCTGTTGCGCTACGACGGCAGGGCGGTTCCGCTGCTGGCGTCGGTGCCCGTCAGTTTCAACTTCGACCCGCAACGGATCTCGGGTAATTACTTCAGCGGGATGATGGTGGCGCTGCCGTGCGACCTGGATGACCCGCTGGACAGGGTGCGCGCCGCGCACGACAACGCGGCCCTGGCCAAGGAAAGCCATCAACTGCTCGGACCCGAGCTGATCAGCCGCTGGGCCGCTTACTGGCCGCCGTCGGGGACCGAAGCCATGTTCCGCTACCTGGCCGGGCGCGACGGGCAGAACAAAGTCCTCAACCTGAACATCTCCAACGTCCCCGGTCCCAGAGAACGCGGCCGGGTCGGCGGTGCGCTGGTCACCGAGATCTACTCGGTGGGTCCGCTGACCGCGGGCAGCGGCCTGAACATCACCGTGTGGAGCTACGTCGATCAACTCAACATCTCGGTGCTGACCGACGGCGCCACCCTCGACGACCCGCACGAGGTGACCGAGGCGATGATCGCTGAGTTCGTCGAAATACGCAGGGCTGCGGGGTTATCCGAAAAGCTGGCCGTCGTCTCGGAGGCGATGGCTCAGGCCTGACGCAAGGCCGGAAAACGGGGCCGTACGATCGGCACTGTGAGCGACGAAGCTAACGCCGAACCCGAGGTCCTGGTCGAAAAGCGGGACCGGATCCTGGTCATCACCATCAACCGCCCCAAAGCCAAGAACGCGATCAACGCCGCGGCCAGTCAGGGCCTGGCCGACGCCATGGATCGTCTCGACGACGACGCCGATCTCTCGGTGGCGATCCTGACCGGCGCCGGCGGCTCCTTCTGTGCAGGCATGGACCTCAAGGCTTTCGCCCGGGGGGAGAACGTCGCGATCGCCGGGCGGGGTTTGGGCTTCACCGAACGCCCGCCCGCCAAGCCGCTGATCGCCGCGGTGGAGGGCTACGCGCTGGCCGGCGGTACCGAATTGGCGCTGGCCACGGATCTGATTGTGGCGGCGAAGAATTCGGCGTTCGGCATTCCGGAGGTCAGGCGCGGTCTGGTGGCCGGTGGTGGTGGGTTGCTGCGGCTTCCCGAGCGCATCCCCTACGCGATAGCCATGGAGCTGGCCCTGACCGGTGACCAGCTGTCCGCCGAGCGCGCACACGAGCTGGGCCTGGTCAATGTGCTGGCCGAACCCGGCGGGGCCCTGGACGCCGCGATCGAGCTGGCCGAGAAGATCACCGCCAACGGTCCGCTGGCGGTGGCCGCCACCAAGCGGATCATCACCGAATCCCGGGGCTGGACATTGGAAGAGCGGTTTGCCAAGCAGATCGAGATCCTGGCGCCGATCTTCATGTCCAACGACGCCAAGGAGGGCGCGATCGCCTTCGCCGAGAAGCGCCCGCCGCGCTGGACGGGCACCTGAGCGGTCAGGCCGACCCGATCGACCATGGGTTACACTGGGGCCAGTTTTTGTAAAGGCCGGGGATCCTAGAGGGATCGAGTAATGAGCGTTTCGCTGCTGCTGGAGATGGCCGCGTCGGGCAACCCCGCGCGCACGGCCGTTGTTTCGGGTGACCTGCGGTTGACGACGCAGCAGCTCAGCGATCTGGCCGACGGCGGCGCGGGCGTGCTGGCGACCTCAGGTGCCCGCCATGTCGTGTACGTCGGCGCCGGCGGCGTGCTGCTGCCGCTGCTGATCTTCGCCTCGGCGCGGGCCGGGCTGCCGTTCACCCCGATCAACTACCGGCTCTCGGCCGACGGCATCCAGGCATTGATTCACCGGTTGCCCGACCCGCTGGTGGTCGCCGACGACCGGTACCGGGACGTGATCGGCGACCCGCGCGCCCTGAGTTCCGGGGAGTTCCTCGCGCTCGCTCAGACCGCCGAAACCGCAGGGGAGTTCGCCGATCCGGACTCGGTGGCGGTGACGCTGTTCACCTCCGGCACCACGTCGGCGCCCAAGGCGGTCGAACTCACCCACCACAACCTGACCAGCTACATCACCGAAACCGTCGAATTCGACTCGGCGGCACCGGATGACGCCGCGCTGATCTGTGTGCCGCCCTATCACATCGCCGGGGTGGGCGCCGCGCTGTCCAACCTGTACGCCGGCCGAAAGATGGTGTATCTGCCCAACTTCGATCCCCACGAATGGGTGCGGCTGGCCAATGATGAGCGGGTCACCACCGCGACCGTGGTGCCGACCATGCTGGACCGCATCGTCAGTGTGCTGGAGACCGGCGAGCACAAGCTGACCGCGCTGCGCAACCTCGCCTATGGCGGCTCCAAAGTGGGCCTGCCGCTGGTCCGCCGGGCGCTGGAACTGTTGCCGGACGTCGGCTTCGTCAACGCCTACGGCCTCACCGAAACCAGCTCGACCATCGCCGTGCTGACACCCGACGACCACCGCGCCGCGCACTCGGCCCCCGATGCCGCGGTTGCCAGGCGGCTGGGCTCCGTCGGCCGGCCGGTGCCGGGCATCGAGCTGGAGATCCGCGGCCAGGACGGCACCGTGCGGGGTCCGGGGGAGACGGGCGAACTGTTCGTGCGCGGCCAGCAGGTGTCCGGCCGCTACGCCGGGATCGGCTCGGTTCTCGACGAAAACGGTTGGTTCGCAACCAAAGACATCGCCATGATCGACGAGGACGGCTACCTGTTCATCGGCGGCCGCAGCGACGACACCATCATCCGCGGCGGTGAGAACATCGCTCCCGCCGAGCTGGAGGAGGTGCTCATCGAGCATCCGCAGGTGCGCGACGTCGCCGTGGTCGGGGTCGAGGATCCGCAGTGGGGCCAGGCGATTGTCGCCGTGGTGGTACCGATGCGCGGCGTCGACCCCGACCCCGACGAACTGCGGGAGTATGTGCGGCGGAGTTTGCGAGGGTCACGCACGCCGGACCGAGTAGTGTTTCGCGACGAGCTGCCGACCACCGCCACCGGCAAGGTACTTCGCCGGGAGATCATCGAGAACCTAGCAGGGGCGCAATCATGATTAAGAACGGAACTCGCCTGGCCAGCCAGGTGTGTGACACCCAAGTCATCGTCGTCCGTAGTGCCGATAGCCTCGACGACCTGCGCTGCGGGGGCGCACCGATGGTGGAGATCGGCGCGCCGCGTTCCGGCGAGCTGGACCCTGCGTTCGCCGACGGCAGCGTGATGGGTAAGCGTTACGTGGACGAGAGCGGCGCTGAAGTCCTGGTGACCAAGCCGGGTGCGGGCAGCCTGAGCGTCGGTGCGACGAAGCTGGCGCTCAAAGAGGTCAAGCCGCTGCCGGCCAGCGACTGATCCGCCGGCGCCGATGCCCCCAAGCACCCCCGTCGGCATCCTGTAGTCAGGAAGACACCAATTCTGGCTTTTGCGGATAAATCCGCACAGCCTAGGATTCGGTCAGTGCCAGGAGGTGCGTCTATGTCGTCTGTGCTCGCAGCCCCGCAATCGCTTGCCACGGCGGCGTCGGATCTGGCCAATCTCAGGGCAACGATCGAGGCGGCCGACGCCGCGGCGGCGGGTGCGACGACGAGGGTGGCCTCGGCCGCCGCGGATGAGGTGTCGGGGGCCATTGCCGCGCTGTTCGCTCAGCACGGTCAGGCCTACCAGGCGCTGGGCCTACAGGCCGGGGCGTTCCATGACCGGTTCGTGCACGCGTTGGGTGCGGCCGCAGGGGTGTATGCGAGCGCGGAGACCTTCAATGTGGAGCAGTTGTTGCTGGGTGTGATCAATGCACCCACCCAGGCGCTGTTGGGTCGGCCGTTGATCGGTGATGGGGCCAGTGGTGGGCCGGGTCAGCCGGGCGGGGCGGGAGGGCTGTTGTTCGGTAGTGGCGGCCGGGGTGGGGACGGCACGGCCGCCGGGGTGGCCGGTGGAGCGGGTGGTGCCGCCGGGTTGATCGGCAACGGCGGGGCCGGCGGGGCCGGCGGGCCGGGCGCGGCCGGTGGGGCCGGTGGGGCCGGCGGCTGGTTGTACGGCAATGGCGGGGTCGGTGGGGCCGGCGGGCCGGGCGCGGCGGCCGGGTTCGCAGGTGGAACGGGTGGGGTCGGCGGCAGCAATGGCTGGTTAGGTGGTGCCAGTGGGGCCGGGGGCGTGGGCGGCGTCGGTGGCGTCGCCAGTACCGGCGGTGTGGGCGGGGTCGGTGGCGTGGGTGGGGCTGGCGGGGTGAATCGGGCGCTGTTGGGGTGGGCCGGTGGGCCCGGTGGGGCGGGTGGGGCGGGTGGGGCCGGATTTGTCGGGGCCGCGGGGATCGACGGTGGTGGCCCTGCTGGTGGGGGCGGTGGCCCCGGCGGTCTCGGGGGCGTCGGGGGTCCCGGTGGAGCCGGCGGGGTCAACCAGGCGCTGCTGTTCGGCGCCGGCGGTTTGGGCGGGCCCGGCGGTCAGGGCGGGTCCGGGGGGAGCGGTGGCACCGGCGGTAGTGGGCTCGGCTTCGGGGTGGCCGGCGGCGGCGGGGGGCACGGCGGAACCGGGGGCGCGGGCGGGCTGGCGGGTGCCGGTGGCGCCTCCGGGGTGTTCGGCACCGCGGGTCACGCGGGCGCGGGCGGCACCGGCGGGACCGGAGGTGGCGGTGGCGCGGGTGGGGCCGGCGATGTCGGCAAAGCCGGCGGGACGGGTCTTGCTGGCGGGGTGGGCGGCACCGGCGGGCTCGGCGGGGCCGGGGGCGGCGGTATCGCCGGCGGTGCCAACGGCGTCGGTGGGGTCGGCGGTAGCGGGGGCACCGGTGGCGCGGGTGGGAACGGCGCGGCCGGAGTAAGCGGAATCGGCGGTAACGGCGGTATCGGTGGGGCCGGCGGGCAGGCCGGCGCAGGCGGGGCCGCGGGCACCGGCGGGATCGGCGGCGTCGCGGGCAGCGCCGGGGTGGGCGGCACCGGCGGTAACGGCGGTGGCGGCGGTCAGGGCGCCGCGGGCGGCTCCGGAAACGGCTTTAGCGGCGGAACCGGCGGCAACGGTGGAGCCGGTGGTGCCGGTGTCGGCGGAGTCAACGGCGGCGACGGCGGCGTCGGCGGCACCGGCGGACAAGGCGGCAACGGCGCGCCGGGGAGCAACATCGGTATTGACGGCGGTAACGGGGGTAACGGCGGCAACGGCGGCATCGGCGGAGCCGCCGTCGACGGTGGCAACGCCGGCAACGGTGGTAGTGGTGGCAACGCCGGCAACGGCGGCAAAGGCGGCGACGGCCGTCCTGGCGGGGCCGCCGGCAGCGGCGGCGCCGGTGGCAACGGCGGCGGCGGTGGTGCCGCATCCGGCGGCGGTAACGGCGGCAACGGTGGTAATGGCGGCGACGCCGGCAAAGGCGGCAACGGCGGTTTGAGCGTCAACGGCAACGGCGCTGCCGGCGGCACCGGCGGGAACGGCGGCACCGGCGGCAGTGCGACCGGCGGCGGCGATGGCGGCACTGGCGGCATGGGCGGCACCGGCGGTAGCGGCGGCAACGGCGGCAACGGCAACGGTGCAAGCGGCGGCAACGCCGGCGCCGGCGGGAAGGGCGGCGCCGGCGGCAGTGCCACCGGCGGCGGCGATGGCGGCACCGGCGGTAACGGGGGGACCGGAGGCGGCAATGGCGGCAATGGCGGCACCGGCTTCTCAGATGCTGCTGGTAACGGCGGACCCGGCGGAACCGGCGGCAACGCCGGCAACGGCGGCGCCGGCGGCCAGGGCGGCGCCGCCATCGGCGGCGGCAACGCCGGCGCGGGCGGCAATGGCGGCAACGCCGCGGTCAACGGCCAAGGCGGCAGCGGGGGTAACGGCGGCACCGGTGCCGCCGGCGGCACCGGCGGCACCGGTGGCGCGGGCGGCACCGGCGGTAACGGGGGCAACGCCACCCCAGGCGTCGGCGGCACTGTCGGCGCCGGCGGCAACGGCGGTGCCGGTGGCAGCGGCAACGCCGGCGGCAAGGGCGGCAATGGCACTATCGGTTCCCGTGGCCCCCTCCCCCCCGGCGGCGCCGGCGGCGCCGGCGGCGCCGGCGGGGATGGCGGGAACGGCGGCACCGGCTCGCCCGTCGGCATCGGCGGTGCGGGCGGCACCGGTGCCGGGGGCGGTCCCGGCGGTACGCCCGACGGTGCCCCAGGCGGCACCGGCGGCAACGGAAAAGCAGGCCAAAACGGGTGAACCGGCGGCAACGCCCGCAGGCTGATCACGATCCGCGCGCACGGCCATCAACCCGGCCCAGCGGACTGTCAGCCTGCTGCCGAGCTCAGCCGTTCGGCCCGGGCGGGCCGCCCTTACCGAACGGTCCGGCCGTGCCACCCTTCCCGCCGGTACCGCCCGTGGCGCCGGCGTTGTTACCGGTGCCCGGTGCGCCGCCGCCACCGCCGGGCCCGCCGTTGCCGATGAAGATGGCGTTGCCGCCGTTGCCGCCGCCGCCGCCGTTCCCGCCGCTGCCGGCCAAGGAGATGTTGTCACCGCCGGCGCCGCCGTAGCCGCCCCAGCCGCCACCGCCGAACAGCAGACCGCCGTTACCGGCGTTGCCGCCCTGACCGCCGGATGCACCGGCACCAGCGTTGAAGCCTTGGCCGCCGGCGCCGCCGAACCCGCCGTCCCCGCCCTGACCGATCAGCAGGCTGTCTGCGCCGCGACCGCCATGGCCGCCCATGCCACCAATAGCTGTGGCGCCGCCGTCGCCCCCGGCGCCGCCGTTGCCGCCGGCACCGTTGCGGATGGACAGGACCCCGCTGCCGCCGGCGTTGCCACCGTTGCCGCCGGCACCGGCACTACCGGTGCCGCCGGCGGCACCGCCGTCGCCGCCTCGGCCGCCGGTACCGCCGCTGCCGATCAGCCTGGCGGCGCCGCCGTTGCCCCCGTTACCGCCGTGGCCGGCGGGCACAGAAAAACTGCCGGGACCTCCGTTCCCACCGGGTCCACCCCAGCCGCCGTTGCCGTAGAGCCAGCCTCCGTTGCCGCCCGCGCCGCCGTCGCCGCCGTTGCCGGGCAGTCCGCCGACGTTGGAGCCCCCGAAACCGCCGTTGCCGCCAAAGCCGATCAGTCCGGCGTTACCGCCGCGGCCACCGAAACCGGCGTCACCGTTGATGCTGTCCAAGGCGCTGCCGCCGTTACCGCCGTTACCGTAGAGGAATCCGGCGTCAGCGCCGGGTTGCCCCACGTTTCCGATGCCGCCGCTGCCACCGCTGCCGATCAGCAACCCGGCCCTTCCGGCGAGGCCGCCGATACCTTCGGTGAATCCGGTCCCGCCGTTACCGCCGCTGCCGGCGAGCAGCCCGGCGCTGCCCCCGTTTCCGCCAAAGCCGTTGGTGGCGCCGATCCCGCTGTCGCCGCCGTTGCCGCCGTTGCCGATCACGAAGGCATTGCCGCCGTTGCCGCCGGCGCCCGGGGCGGCACCGGAGCCGGGCGCGGGTGCGCTGCCGCCGGCACCGCCGGCGCCGCCGTCGCCGAACAGGAATCCGCCGGATGCGCCGGTCCCACCGCCCCCGGCGGTCCCTATCAGGCCCGTGACGTCGCCGCCTGCGCCGCCGGCGCCGCCGTTGCCCAGGAGCCACGCGCGACCGCCATTGCCGCCGCCGGCCGCGGCTCCTTGAACGATGGATCCGCCGGCGCCGCCGGCGCCGCCGTTGCCGTACAGCCAGCCGCCGGCGCCGCCGGCTCCGCCCGCACCGGCGGGTACGGCCGGCACACCCGCGTTGCCGGACCCGCCACGGCCACCGTTTCCGACCAACCCGGCGTCCCCGCCTCTACCGCCACCGCCGTCGTATCCATTGCCGCCGTTGCCGTAGAGCAATCCGCCGGCACCGCCGTTCGGGTTGAGGGCCGTTCCGTTGGCGCCGTTGCCGATCAACGGGCGACCCAACACCGCCTGCGTCGGAGCGTTGATCGCATCGAGCAACGGTTGCAGGGGGCCGACGTTCGCGACCTCTGCACTCGCGTAGGCGTTCGCCCCGGCACTCATCGCCTGCACGAACTGCTGATGAAAGGTGGCAGCTTGCGCGCTCAGCGCCTGGTATCCCTGCGCGTGGACACCGAAGAGGGCCGCCACCGCCGCCGAAATTTCGTCGGCACCCGCCGCCAGCACGGATGTGGTCGGCACTGCGGCCAGCGCATTCGCTTGCGAGATCACCGAACCGATATTCGCCAGATCGCCAGCCGCAGAATTCAGGAATTCCGTCGATGCGAATACGTACGACATCCGTTTACCTCCCGAACGGCAATCTCGGTCGGGGCCGAGCCTAACGCGAGAACGCAACTCACGATGGTTTTCGGGAAAATACGGGCGAAACGAATAGGCGCGCTATCGCGGGCGCTTGTCGTCCAGTCCATGGTGCCGAACGAATTCCCTTGCCTTGACCAGGAATTCGAGTTGATCGCCGACCTGGCGAAGGGGAGTGACGCTGCGGGTGGAGCGGCAGAGCACGATCGCGCCTTCCAGCGCGGAAATCGACATCACCGCCAATGACGCGGCGTCCGCGTCGTCGAATCCGTCGGTGACGAATGCCCGGCTCAGCGCGGTGCACCAGCGGCCCAGGATCACCCCGGCCTCGGTGGACAGTTCGAACTCTTCGTCAGCCGAACCTATTGCCGCGGCCACCACCGGACACCCGGCGGTGAACTCGCACTCGGTCAGCAGACGTTCCCAGAACTCCACGAATTCGCGCAGCAACGCCTTGGCGCCGCGGTCGACGGCTTTGTCGATGTTGGCCGTGATCGAATCGCCGGCGTAGCGCAGCGCCTCGGTCAGAATCTGATTGCGGCCCTCGGGGAAGTGGTGGTACACCGAACCGCGGGGGGCGCCGCTGCGTGCCAGCACGGAATCGATGGTCACTCCCGCGGCACCGCGTTCCCGCATCACGTGGGCGGCGCTGATCAGCATCTTGTCCCGGGTGCTCACGCGCTTCGTGGGTGTCATGCGGCGTGCGACCGCTCGTGGGGATGGCGCAGGGCCGGCCAGTGCAGATGACGGGCGCTGAATCGGAACGGCCGACGGCGCAGGTCAGGCATCTCGCGGGTGAAGGTATGGCCGGCGATGTTGAGCTCGATGATCCACATGGCTGCTCCCCGCGGGTGTTGCGCTCATGCGCCGGGGACCGGCCCATGAATATGCTAAAAAGCATATAGGACAGCGGTTTAGCAAGCAACCACTCTCTAGAAACCTGCACTCCGAGGCTGCAGCGGGGTATGTACTATTGCATAGTTCATATTTCTGGGCTTTACTCACCCCATGACCAACACCGTGTCCCTGGAGCGGGACGATCACGTACTGCTCATCGGCCTCAACCGGCCGCACAAGCGCAACGCCTTCGACCGGGAGATGCTGGCCGATCTGGCGCGGGCCTACGCGTTACTGGAATCCGATCCCGAGGTGCGGGCCGGGGTCCTGTTCGCCCACGGCGACCACTTCACCGCCGGCCTGGACCTGGTGGACGTCGGTCCCGGCATCGCCGCCGGCGAATCGCCGATGCCCGAGGATGGCCGCGACCCCTGGCGTCTGGACGGGGCGTGGACGACGCCGCTGGTGGCTGTCGCGCACGGTTGGTGCATGACGCTGGGAATCGAACTGCTGCTGGCCGCCGACATCCGGATCGCCGCGGCCGCAACCCGATTCACCCAGCTGGAAGTGCAGCGCGGCATCTACCCGTTCGGGGGCGCGACCATCCGGTTACCGCGCGAGGCGGGCTGGGGCAATGCGATGCGCTGGCTGCTGACCGGCGACGAATTCGACGCCGCGGAGGCACACCGGATCGGTCTGGTGCAGGAGGTCGCCGACGACGCGGACGCGGCACTGACCCGGGCGCGCGAGATCGCGCAGACCATCGCCGAGCGCGCCGCACCGCTGGGCGTGCGGGCCACGCTGGAGTCTGCACATCTGGCCCGTGGACAGGGCGAGGCAGCCGCGATCGAGCGGTTACGTCCGGCAGTGACCGAGCTGTTCGCGACCGCTGACGCCGCCGAGGGTGTGCAGTCGTTCATCGAGCGACGGCAGGCGCGGTTCTCGGGCCGCTAGGATCGCCGAGCGTGAAGCCAGCTTCACGCTCGGCGGCGGTAGGGGAGGGCTAGCTCTCGACGGTGTAGCCCATCGGCATCAGCACGCTCTTTTGCTGGGTGAAGTGCTCGACACCTTCGGGCCCGTTCTCCCGCCCGATCCCGGAGTTCTTGTAGCCACCGAACGGACAGCACGGGTCGAACGCGTACCAGTTGATTGCGTAGGTACCGGTGCGGATCTTCTCGGAAATCTTGATGCCGCGCGGGATATCGCTGGTCCACACGCTGCCGGCCAACCCGTACACCGAGTCGTTGGCAAGCTTGATGGCGTCCTCTTCGGTGTCGTAGGGGATGATGCTCAACACCGGGCCGAAGATCTCCTCCTGCGCGATGGTCATCTTGTTGTCGACGTCGGCGAACACCGTGGGCTGCACGAAGAACCCGCTGTCCAGGCCTTCGGGGCGGCCGCCGCCGCACACCAGCCGGGCGCCCTCCTCCTTGCCCTTGGCGATGTAGCCCTCGACCCGGGCGCGCTGCTTCTCCGAGATCAGCGAACCGATCTGCGCGTTCGGGTCCGACGGCGGCCCCACCGGCAGCGCCTGCACGAAAGCGCTTACCGCTTGCACGATTTCGTCGTACCGCGAGCGCGGCGCGAGGATGCGGGTCTGTCCCACGCAGGCCTGCCCGGTGTTCATGATCCCGGAGAACACCATCATCGGAACCGCAGAGGCCAGGTCGACATCCTCGAGGACGATCGCGGCCGACTTCCCGCCCAGTTCCAGCGTGCACGGCTTGAGCATCTCGGCGGCGCGCTTGCCGATCTCCTTGCCGACGGCAGAGCTGCCGGTGAAGGTGAACAGGTCGACGTCGGTGTTGGAGGTCAGCGCCTGCCCGGTCTCGATGCCGCCGGGCACCACCGACAGCACCCCTTCGGGCAGGCCCGCGTCGGTGAATACCTCAGCCAGAGCATTTGCCGTCAAAGGCGTTTCAGCCGCGGGTTTGAGCACCACGGTGCAGCCCGCCAGCAGCGCGGGGCCCAGCTTGTTGATCGCCAGGAACAGCGGCACATTCCACGCCACGATCGCGCCTACCACCCCGATCGGTTCACGGTGGACGATCGTCTGGCCGTAGGAGCCGTTGCGGATCTCGCGCCACTTGACCTGGTCGACCGCCGGGCCGGCGAAGAAACTCATCGCCCCCATCGAGCCCATCCAGTGCATGGTCTCGATCGTCAGCGGCGGCTGCCCGGTCTCGTCGGCGAGCAGCTTGGTGAAGAGTTCCTTGCGTTCTTCGAGCAGTTGCTGGGCCTTGCCGATGACGGCCGCGCGCTCCTTGGGCGGGGTCGACGGCCACGGCCCGGAGTCGAACGCGGCGCGCGCCGCCGCGACCGCGGCGTCGACGTCGGCCGCCGTGGCCAGCGGCACCTTGCCGACGTATTCGCCGGTGGCCGGGCAGTGCACCTCGATGACCTCAGAGGTCGCCGGTTCCGTCCACTTGCCGCCGATGAAAAGTTTGTCGTACTCGGTCGTGTCGCTCTTGGTCATAATTCGCCGCTCCTCCTCATGGCGCCACCCTACCCAAACCGGCGCAAAACGAGAACATGTTCCATTATCGGGGCGAGAGGACCAGAACCAGATTGCTCACCGCGAACTCCCGCAGCACCGGCACCGTCGTCAACCACCAGGCCCATCGCGGGTGGTAACGAGGGAAAGTCGCGATGTCGCACCCGGTGGCGCGGGCCCAGTCCAAGCCCTCCGCGGCAGACACCGCGAACAACGACGACCCGTAGTTGTTCTTGGCCGCCCGGCCGTGTTTGCGGGCATACCGCGCGGCCGCGCGGGCGCCGCCAAGGTAGTGGGTCAGGCCCATCTCGTGTCCACCGAACGGGCCCAGCCAGACCGTGTAGGACAGCACCACCAGGCCGCCGGGTCGGGTCACCCGCAACATCTCATTGCCCAGCTGCCAGGGTCGGGGTACGTGTTCGGCGACATTGGACGACAGGCAGATGTCGACGCACTCGTCGGCGAACGGCAGCGCCATGCCCGACGCGCGCACGAAGGTGCCGCAGCCGGCGACAACGGGACCGGCGGCGTGCATCTCGGCAGGATCGGGTTCCACGCCGAGGTAGCGGACCCCGGCTGCGCCGAACTCCGAGGCGAAATAGCCAGGGCCGCCGCCGACGTCGAGCAGGGTGCGACCGGCGGGATATTCACCGCTCGACGCCCGCCACAGATCGCTCACCATCGCAACGGTGTCGGCGGCCAGAGCGCCGTAAAACCGGGCCGGGTCGGGCTGTTCGTAGCGGAACTCCGCCAGCAGTCGCACCGACCGGCGCAGCGTGGCCCGGCGCGCGAAGAGGTCGGTCGGCTGCAGAGGACGGGCCACGCGGCACACCCTACGGCCGTTAGGCTGGTCACCAATGTCTGACCTGCGATCCGTCCTGCTGCTGTGCTGGCGCGATACCGGGCACCCCCAGGGCGGCGGCAGCGAGACCTATCTGCAGCGCATCGGCACACACCTGGCCGCCTCGGGCGTACACGTCACGCTGCGAACCGCGCGGTATCCCGGCGCTCCCCGGCGTGAGATTCTCGACGGTGTCCAGATCAGCCGGGCCGGTGGACGCTACACGGTCTACATCTGGGCGATGCTGGCCATGGCCGCAGCCAGGCTCGGATTGGGCCCACTGCGCAGGGTGAAACCCGACGTCGTCGTGGACACCCAGAACGGACTGCCATTTCTGGCCCGGCTGGTCTACGGCCGGCGAACGGTGGTGCTGGTACATCATTGCCACCGCGAACAGTGGCCGGTCGCCGGCAGGGTGCTGTCGCGGGTGGGCTGGTTCGTGGAATCGGCGTTGTCCCCGCGGGTGCACCGGGGCAATCAGTACGTGACCGTCTCGCTGCCCTCGGCGCGGGATCTGGTGGCGCTCGGGGTGGACGATGAGCGGATCGCCGTCGTGCGCAACGGTCTTGACGAAGCGCCGGCCGACACGTTGTCCGGGCCGCGCTCAGCCGCGCCGCGCGTGGTGGTGTTGTCCCGTCTGGTGCCGCACAAGCAGATCGAGGACGCATTGCGGGCGATCGCCGAATTGCGTTGCGCGATAACGGGTTTGCACCTCGACGTCGTCGGTGGCGGGTGGTGGCGGGAGCGGCTGGTCGAGCACGTGCACCAGCTTGGCATCTCCGATGCGGTGACCTTCCACGGTCATGTCGACGACGTGACCAAACACCATGTGCTGCAATGCTCGTGGGTGCAACTACTGCCGTCGCGCAAAGAGGGCTGGGGACTTGCGGTAGTCGAGGCCGGCCAGCATGGCGTGCCCACCATCGGTTACCGGTCCTCCGGTGGTCTGTCCGACTCGATCATCGACGGAGTCACCGGCGTCCTGGTCGACAACCGCGCCGATCTGGTGGACCGGCTGCAGCAGCTGCTGTCCGACGAGGTGCTGCGCGAGCAGCTGGGGGCCAAGGCGCAGGTGCGCAGCGCCGAGTTCTCCTGGCAGCAAAGTGCCGAAGCGCTGCGCACCGTCCTGGAATCGGTACAAGCCGGACGCGACGTCAGCGGCGTGGTCTGAGACCGTCACGCGCTCACGGCGACGGCTTCCTGGATGCGTGCGGTCGATCGCAGCGCCGGCAAACGGGTCGTGGCAGTGCGCCGGCGCCGCGCATTGGCTGCCGCCAGGGCCGCGCAGAGCGCCGCCGGGACCGCAAGGGCGTAGCCGCCGAGCCACGTTCCGATCAGAAGGCCGGCGGCGCCGCCGGCAAGGAAGAGCAGCAGGGTGAGCGCAAGTATCGCGGCTTTCCACTTGTCGAATCCCTGCCTGCGGGCCCGGCCGATCATCAATCCGAGGTCGGTCACCGTGCCGGTGAAGTGCGTGGTACGAACCGCCATCCCGCGGAAGCTCGACGTGAGCCCGTTCTGCATTCCGAGGGCCGCCGCGGCGAAGAACGCCTGCGCCACGGGTTGCTCGATTCCGAGGGCCTCGATGCCGGCCTTCACCTGCGTTTCCTCCACTCCGAGCGCGGCCAGCACCAGCAGAACCGCCTCCGTGGCCAGCAGTGCCGCATGGTGTGGACCCCGTCGGTGCACGCTGTTGCCCAGGATGGCGCCCGCGGCGACCGCGCCGCCCCAGAACCCGATCAGGATCGCCGCCAGCACGTGTTCCTCGTACAGCCACGGGTTGGCAGTGGTCATGCCGAGCTGGGTGGTCACTCCGGTGAGATTGCCGACCGGGAACGCGAGCAGGAGCAGGGCAACGGCGTTGACGAAGCCGGCGATGAAGGCCAGCGAACCGCTGTAAGCGAGCAACGCGCCCTGCGGCCCGAGTTGACCGCGCGACGGGCGGGGTCGACTGGCGCGGTCGAGGATCATACGGTTTCCCTTCACGGCATGGAACGGTCGTGGTCGCATCGAGAAGAAGCCTATGTACCGAAAATTACTTCATCAATAAAGGTTCGTATGAATTTGGCAAGAATCGGCCGCCGAGTCTGAGCGGCCGATCGAATCGCGCTGTCGCCGAGCATGTTCGGTTGCAGCCGGCAAAATCCACTGCGCGAAATTACCGAAAAAATTTACGCGAAACAATTTGTAGTAGAATCGCCGTCGTGAACGCTGCCGAAGCCGTATCGAGCGCATCGCCCGGAGGGGAACGCGGCTGGACGTTCCTGACCAACCATGGACATGTGCTGCTCTGCGTATCGGCCGGCGAGCCGTTGACCGCCCGCGAGCTGTCGCTGCGTATCGGGATCACCGAGCGATCGGTTCAGGCCATCCTGGCAGATCTGACCGACGAAGGGTATTTGATCAAGTCCAAGGTCGGCCGGCGCAACGTTTACGCACTCAACCCGAACGGAAGGCTGCGCCACCCGCTGGAAGCCGGTCACACCGTCGGCGAACTCGTCCGGGCGTTGGCCTGATCGCCGGTCAGAATCACCAAGGTCCGCGCCGAGCGCGGGTCGCCCGGCGGTAGGCGCACCCTCCCGCGCCGACGACCAGCAGACCCAGCCACGCCACATGGGCGAGCAGCACCGTCCGGCGCGTGGACGCGGTCGCACCAGCGGTATGGCCACCGACCCGGAACGCGGCGATGTCGCGGTCCCGGTAGGCCGGAGTGAGGGAGGCGAGGGTGCGGGCACTCGCGCCCGTATCGCCCGCGGTGCCGGATTCCACCACCACCCAGGCCACCCCTGCGGATGCCAGGGCTGACAACTGCGGGCCGGACAGCAGCAACTGCTGGACGGCCCGGGCACGCGTGCCCTCGCCCGGCACGGTCACTCCGGATATCACCAGGTCGCCCGGTGTCAAGACATCGGCGCGGACCCAGCGGGGCAGGGGATCAAGCACCGGAGCCGGTCCCGACCAGGGAAAGCGTCGCATCGCCCCGGCCGGCAAGACGGCGACGACGCCGGGTTCACGGTTGATGGTTGCCGCGGCCGCAGCCCAGCCGGCCGGATAACGTACCGGCGCGACCTCACCCCGCACTCCCCAGGCCAGATCGGGCAACACCAGCACCAGCGCCAGGCAGCACAGCACCGCGGCGCCGGCTGACGGCAGGCGCCGGCGCAGCACCACCACCGCACCCGCACCGGCGAGCGCGTAGCCGGGCACCGCCAGCGCCACCCATTTCTGCCCGTCGCGCACCATGCCCAGGCCCGGCAGCGCATCGACCATCGCGGTCAGCACGTGCAGCCCGGGGCCGGTGGCCAGCGCCGCGGGCACCGCAACCGCGGCGGCAGACAGCGCCAGCAACGGCACGGCGGCCGGCCGGCGCGTCACTACCGGCAATCCGGCAGCCACCACACCCAGCAGCACTACCGCCGACACCACCGCGAAAAGCGTTGTCCGCGAGGCAGGTACGGCATCGCCGTTCCAGATTCCACCCAGACTGGCCAGGGTGAACAGGGTGCCCAGACCGGGCTCGGCGCGCGCGGCGAAGGTGTGCACACCGGGTCCGCCGTCGACCGTCAGCGAGGAACCGAGCAGTGCCGCCGTAAGCCACGGCAGTGCACCCACCGCGGAGAAACCCAGCGCGGCCGCCGCTGCGGGCCACCGGGGCCGTCCGGCACCCGGAGCGGCCACGCACACCAGCGATACCGTCGCGGCCAGGATCAGACCCGTCGGTGTCAGCCCCGCCAGCGCGATCCAGAAGGCCAACCCGAAAAAACTACCCCCGCCCCCGGTCCGCAACCCCAGCGTCGACGTCGCCACCCAGGGGAGGCAGCCGTACCCGACCAGCAGGCTCCAGTGGCCCTGCAGTAGCCGCTCTGCGACATAGGGATTCCAGATCGCCAGGGTGATCGCCACGAACTCGCCACCGGCTCCGGCCTCGGGCAACACCGCGGCCACCAACCGCGCCGCACCCCAGCCCGCCAGCCACAACCCCAGCACCAGCAGAATCTTCACCACAATGCCGCCGTCGAGGACGTGGGACGCCAGCGCCACCGCGAAATCCTGTGGGGTCGCGCGCGGCGCGGCGGTCAACCCCAGCGCGGTGTCCGACACATAGGACCGCGGTGTGGACACCGCGTCGCGCAGCAGCAGATAACCCGGCGCCACTAGGGGTGCCACGATGAGCAGCGCCAACGTCAGGGCGTACGCCGGCCGGGCCATGCGGGCCCGCACTGGCGGGCTAGGTCCGTTCGGTCGGCGGAGGCTCGGCGGACTCCGGCGCATCCTTGGGCGAATCGGAACCGGCTGGACTCGGATCGTCCTCCCGAGGCTCCGGCCGCTGCGCAGGGATCTTCTCCGTCTCGGCCTCCGCGCCGGGCACCGGTGGTTCCAACCCACTGCGCCGCAGGAAGTCGGTGTCGTCACGATCCAGGCTGGGATCGGTCAACGCGCTTTCGGTGCGCAAGCTGAACGAGGCCAGTACCCCGCCGCCTATCAGCGCGATCAGGCCGATCGCGGTGAACGTGATCGGCAGCACCCGCGACCACAGCGCCACCCGGTCGCGCTCGTCACGGGCGGAGTTGACCTGCGACTCCACCGTCTCCTGCGTGGAGGTGAGCTTGTAGTCCACCAGAGTGACCTCGGGCTTGAGCGCGTCGCGGGCGTAGTAGTGGTGGGCCTGTTCGGTTTCCTTGACGATCGTGCCGGACACCGGGTCGACCCAGAAGGTGCGCTTGGCTGTGTAATAACGGGTCATGGTGATCTGTTCGTTCGGCTCGCCGGGCACCCCCCACATCGCCGCGCTCGTGGTGATCTTGCCGTCCTCGTTGCCGCCGTACAGCGACGGATAGGTGATCGGCGCGACCAGCTTGCCCTCGCTGTTGACGCCGACGTTCTGGGTGAACCGATAGGTGCTCAGCCCGTTGACGTCGTCTTCGCCCTCGTAGTTGGCGTCGAACGGCTTCTGCGCGATCGGGTCGAAGTACGGGTACGTCTTGCGCTCGGTGTTGAACGGGAAGCGGTAGGCCAGACCTTCGTGGCGCAACGGCATCGCGGTCGGCGGGTTCTCGTCGCCGATCCCGCGCGGCTTCTGCACGTAGCCGCCCGGGCGCGAGTCATCCGACACCGCCATCGCCGTCTTGCGGTTGATGGTGACGGTGTCGACGATGGCCAGCAGCAACCCGCCGTCCTTCTGCTTGTCGCTGCGGCGGACCGAGGATCCCACCTGCAGGGTCACCACATCGGCGTTCGCCGGCGCCTCGACGCTGATCTGCTGCTGGGACACCAACGGGACGTTCTGGTTGACGACGACCCGGTCGCTGGACAGCGAGGCCGCGTCGAGCGCAGTGCCGTTGCCCTCACTGACCAGTGTCGCGTCCAGGTTGAGCGGGATCTTGGCGATCCTGCTGGTGGTATAGGTGGACAACAACAACGCGGCGATCAGCAGTGCGGCTCCGAGTCCAATAGTTCCGCATGCGGCGATGCGCAACATGACTGCTCGGTTCACGTTGCTGTGACCTCCTTCTGGTCCATTGAGTTCGTCCGGGACACACCGGTCGCGACCGCTTCGACCTGACCAAGCAGCGAGGCAAACCCGTTTGACCCTAACAGCAGAATCCAGTGCCCCTCCGTATGAACCTCGGTACGAACCCAGGCCCCAATGTACGGACCGGGCCCGGCGCGGGGTGTACCCGCTTTGGCCCGCGACACGCACAGGCAGACTGTGATCGTGACCGACGGCCGGCAGGTGGGTGGTACCCGCAGCTTTCTGCCTGCCGTGGAGGGGATGCGGGCCTGCGCGGCCGTCGGTGTGGTCATCACCCACGTGGCGTTCCAGACCGGTCACACCAGCGGTGCCGACGGCCGCCTGTTCGGCCGCTTCGACCTGGCCGTCGCGGTCTTCTTCGCGCTGTCGGGATTCCTGTTGTGGCGCGGGCACGCAGCGGCCGAACGCGATCTCAAGGCTCGCCCGCGCACCGGCCACTATCTGCGCTCGCGGGTGGTGCGGATCATGCCGGCCTACCTGGTCGCGGTGGTGGTGATCTTGACTTTGCTGCCCGACTCCCGCCACCCCAGCCCGACGGTCTGGCTGGCCAACCTCACGCTCACGCAAATCTATGTCCCGCTGACCCTCACCGATGGGCTCACCCAGATGTGGAGCCTGTCTGTCGAGGTGGCCTTCTACCTGGCACTGCCCGTCCTCGCGTTCGGGGCGCGCCGGCTCCCGGTGGCCGCGCGGCTGCCGGTGATCGCCGTGCTGGGCGTGCTCAGCTTGGCCTGGGGCTGGTTGCCGCTGGCGGTGCTGGGCGGCGGCCCCGGTGCCAATCCGGTGAACTGGCCGCCGGCTTACTTCTCCTGGTTCGCCGCGGGGATGCTGCTGGCCGAGCTGGTGTTCAGCCCGCCAGGGTGGGTTCATCGGTTGGCGCGGCGCCGAGTCGTGATGGCGGCCATCGCGGTCGCAGCCTATCTGGTCGCGGCCTCACCGCTGGCCGGTCCGGCCGGACTGGTGCCCAGCAGCGCCGTGCAGTTCTCGGTGAAGACCGCGATGGGTTCGGTGGTGGCGTTCGCACTGCTGGCGCCGTTGGTGCTGGACCGGCCGGACACCGCGCACCGGCTGCTGGGCAGCGCGTTCATGGTGACCCTCGGCCGCTGGTCCTACGGTCTGTTCATCTGGCACCTGGCCGCGCTGGACATGGTGTTCCCGGTGCTCGGCATTTTCGCTTTCAACGGTCACATGCCGGCAGTCCTGGCCGTGACGCTGCTGTTCGGGATTGCGATCGCCGCGGTCAGTTATGCGCTGGTCGAGTCGCCGTGCCGGGAAGCGCTGCGGCGCTGGGAGAAACGCGAGACTCGTGCCGCCACAGCCGACACCGACACCGACGCCGAGGCGGACGCGATCGCACCGTGAAGGCTCAGCGGTTCAGGTCGGGGTTCACCGCGGTGCTGTGCTACCTGCTCGGGGCGCTCGTGCTGACCCTGGGCGCGTGGAGCGATCCGACCTCCGGCTGGGCCGGTGGCTGCTGCGACCAGGAGCAGACGATCTGGTACCTCGGCTGGACGCCGCACGCGCTGGCCGTCGGGCGCAATCCCTTCTTCACCACGCAGATCGGTGCACCCGCCGGTGTGAACCTGATGTGGAACACCCCGATGACGCTGCTCGGACTCCTCGGCTGGCTACCGGCGAAGATCGGCGGCCCGATCTTCGGATTCAACGTCCTGATGATCTGCGGCATCGCCCTGAGCGGTGTCACCGCCTGGCTGGCGATACGGCGCTGGACCGGCGACGGCCCCGGCCCGATCGTCGGGGGCGCGGTGTACGCCTTCTCCCCGTACGTCGCCTCTCACGCGGCCCTGCACCTCAACCTCGCCACGGCCTGGGTCCCGCCGCTGTTTCTGATCGCCCTCGACGAGCTGCTGGTGGTCCGACGTCGAGCGCCCTGGCGCGTCGGGGTGGCGCTCGGCGTGCTGAGCTGCTGCCAGCTGCTGATCAGCGCGGAGGTGCTTGCCACCAGCGCCGTGGCCGCCTTCGTGCTGGTCTGCGTTATGGCCGTGGCGCGGCACGACGGGCGGGCCCGGACCCGGTGCCTCGACGCACTGTCCCGGCTGGCCCCCGCGCTGGCGGTCGCCACGACGACGTTTCTGGTGCTCTCGGCATGGCCGCTGATCACGCAGTTCTTCGGCCGACAGCGGATCAGCGGGCGGGTGCAGGATCCCAACACCTTCTCGACCGACCTGCTGAACCTCGTCATTCCGACGCCCTACCAGTTGATCGCCCCGAAGGTCGCCACCCGGGTGTCGCACGAGTTCAGCGGCATGTATCACGAGGCCACCGCCTACCTGGGCCTGCCGTTGCTGGCTCTGCTCGTCCTCGCGGCCGTTCGCCACTGGAACGACGTGCGCATCCGGGTGGCGAGTGTCACCGGTGCGCTGCTTCTGCTGCTGTCGCTCGGGCCGTGGCTGCACGTCGGAAAAGCTGCACCGCACCTGCCGCTGCCGTGGCTGGCCTTCGCGAACCTGCCGCTGCTCAAGCACGTCCTGCCGGGCCGGTTCACGCTCTTCTGCTGGCTGGCGGTCGCCGTGATCGTCTCGATCACCATCGCGCGGGCGACTCGCCTTGCCCCGCGGGCGGCCGCGCGCCGGCTGCTCGCCATCGGTGTGGCGCTCGCGATGATCGTTCCCGCTCCGCTGCACCGGATGTCCTTCTATACACCGGCCTATTTCCGCCACTGGGCCGATCACCACATCGGGCCGGACGAGACCGTCCTGGTCGCGCCGTATTTCATCGACAACGACGGGCGCGCCGCACCGATGCTGTGGGCCGCGGAGGCAGGGTACGGCCTCAGGATGCCGGAGGCCTACGCGTACATGCCCCAGCCCGACGGCGGGACACGCACCGGACCACCGGCAACGCTGCTGTTCTCGATCATGCTGACGATCCAGGGCGGCACCCGGCTGCTGGCGCGCGGCGCGGTCCGTGACCGGGTCGACGCCGATCTGCGGGCCGCGGGGGTGCGCCACGTGATTGTGGGACCGATGCAGGAGTGGCAGGCGATGCTCGCGTTCTTCAGCGACTTGTTCGGCCGATCGCCGCAGCGGGTCGATGAGATCGCGATCTGGCGGGACGTCGACGTCGCCGGGGTCGTCGAGTCGCCACCTGACGGGCACGGCTGACCAAGTGGGCGACATCAGCGATGACGTTGAGCGGTGCGCGGCTTGCCCCGGCCGGGTTACCTGCCTGGATCCAATGTGCCTGTGCGGGTGCCGAATTGGCGGGCCGTGCCATCAAGTACGCGGTTGGGCCGCTTGCCGCTGCACTCCCGCCAACAGAAGCTTGCAACGATGTGGCACAGACCCAGCCGGAGAGACCCACGCCGGGACTCGGCGCTGGTTGTCCCGGCAACCTAGAACTGGCTTCGGTCCCATGGTGAACTGATTGTGAATTGTGGCTGTAGTTCAAGGGTGTTTCCGCTCAATTCGGGCGGGTGGTGCGGGGAGCTGTTAGGTTCAGCCCAACTGTGAGCGCAGGCTCGTATCCCTAATTCTGCATTGGGTGGAACTCGTGTCACTGCTCAGCGTAACAACGGATTTGGTTTCAGGCGCGGCCGGGGAACTGGCCGAGATCGGTTCGCGAGTCAGCGCGGCTGATGCTGCGGCGGCGGTGCCCACGGCGGGATTGGTCCCCGCGGCCGAAGATGAGGTGTCGGCGGCAATCGCGGCGCTTTTCGCCCGACAAGCCCGCTGCTACCAAGCCCTCAGCGTTCAAGCTGCCGCCTGCCACGCCAACCTCGTGGACACGCTGACTGCCGCCGCGAACTCCTATTCCCACGCCGAGGCCGCCAACGCGTCAGTGTTGGTGGCCGCCGAACAACAACTCGTGGGGACGCTCAACGCGCCGTTTCGCATGTTGCTGGGGCGTCCTCTGATCGGCAACGGCGCCAATGGCACCGCAGCCAGCCCCAACGGGGGGCCGGGTGGCCTGCTGTACGGCAACGGCGGCAACGGCTACGCACAGACCACAGCGGGGATTGCCGGCGGGGCTGGTGGCGTCGCGGGGTTGTGGGGTAACGGTGGGAGCGGCGGCGCCGGGGGTGCTGGTGCGGTGGGCGGCGCCGGCGGTGCCGCGGGCTGGCTGTATGGCACCGGTGGGGCCGGTGGCACCGGGGGCGCCGGTGCGGCTGGTGGTACCGGCGGTGCGGGTGCTTGGTTGTGGGGCAATGGCGGCAACGGCGGTGCGGGAGGGGCATCGGCCGCGGTCGGCGGTACCGGCGGGCCCGGCGGTATCGGGGGTAACGCGGGGCTGTTCGGTGTGGGCGGCGACGGCGGGACCGGCGGGGCCGGCGGAACCGGCGTTGCCGGCGTTCCCGGTGTTGCAGCCGGTCAGTCAGGTGGTACCGGAGGTGGTGGGGGTAACGGCGGCGCCGGCGGAAGTGGCGGCGCCGGCGGCTTGTTGGTCGGTGCCGGTGGGGCGGGTGGTCTGGGCGGGACCGGTGGCATCGGGGGAACCGGCGGGTCGGGTGCGCTGGGAGCCTTGGGGGGCAGTGTGACCGGGGGCGGTCCCGATGGCGGGTTGGGTGGCAGCGGCGGTGCTGGTGGGGTTGGTGGTAGCGGTGGAGTGGGGGGGGCCGGCGGACGGGGCGGCTGGCTATACAGCTTCGCCGGTGACCAGGGTGCCGGCGGTGCCGGCGGTGCCGGCGGTGCCGGCGGCGTGGCCGGCGATGGCGGAGCCGGCGCTGCGGGTAGCTGGGCGGTGAACAACGGCGCCGGCGGCAACGGCGGGACGGGCGGCAACCCGGGGGCCGGTGGAGCCGGTGGCTCGGGAGGCACCGGCTCGGTCACCGGCGCCACCGGGGCGACCGGCTCGAGTCCGACCAGCGGTGGTAACGGCGGCGACGGCGGTGACGGTGCCGTGGCCACCACACCCGGGGCCGGCGGCGGGGCCGGCGGCAACGGTGGCGACGGCGGCGCGGCGGGCAATGGTGGCGACGGCGGCAATGGCGGCAATGGTGCCGCCGCTGTCAGCGCTACGACTCCCGGCCAAGCCGGTATGGCCGGTGGTAACGGCGGGAACGGCGGTGGTGGCGGAAAGGGCGGCAGCATCGCGGGCGACGGCGGCAGCGGCGGCAACGGCGGAGATGGGGCCACCGGCGGTAACGGCGGCAGCTTCGCGAACACCGGCACCGGCCAGCAGGGCGGCCAGGGCGGCCAGGGCGGTGACGGTGGCCGGGGTGGCCAGGGCGGTAGCGCCGTGGCCGGCATCGGTGGAGCCGGCGGTGACGGCGGGGCCGCCGGGGCCGCTGGTGATGGCGGCACCGGCGACACCGGCACCTGGTCCGCCAACAATGGTGCAGGCGGCAACGGCGGGGATGGCGCTAACCCCGGCACCCCGGGACTTGGCGGCAGTGGCGGCCAAGGCGCCGGTTCGACCATGGGCGCTACCGGCCTCGACGGCAGCAGCCCCACCAGTGGTGGTAACGGCGGTAACGGCGGCAACGGCGCTGACGCCGACGCATCGTCGGGTTCGAGCACAACTGGCGGCACCGGCGGGGACGGCGGCAGCGGCGGCATGCTCGGCAACGGCGGCGACGGTGGCACCGGTGGTGCCGGCGCGACAGGAACCACCGGGCCGAACGGCCCGCTGCCGGGCGATGACGGCGTTGACGGTGGCGCCGGTGGCACCGGCGGATCCGGCGGCAACGGCGGCGCCGGCGGAACCCAGGCCGGCAACGGCGGTACCGGCGGATCCGGCGGCACCGGCGGCACCGGCGGCACCGGCGGCAACGGTGCCTCCGGCAATAACGGCGATCCCGATGGTCCCGACACAGTTGCCAGTTCCGGTCAGGCCGGCGGGACCGGCGGCAACGGCGGCCCAGGTGGCACCGGCGGAGGCGGTGGTAGCGGCGGCACCGCGGTTGCGGGTCGCCTCGGTGTCGGCGGGACCGGCGGCAACGGTGGCGCCGGCGGCACTCCTGGTGATGGTGGGAACGGCGGCAACGGCGAAAAGGCGCATTTCTTCCACGATGCCGGCGCCGGCGGCGACGGCGGCGACGGCGGCAATGCGGGGGCTGGTGGCACCGGTGGCACCGGTGGCGCCGGCGGTGGCTCAGGGCAAACGGGCACCACCCCCGACGGCGGCAACGGCGGTGACGGTGGCAACGGCGGTGAAGGAAACATCAACGGCTCCAGCGGGATCGGTGGCCAGGGCGGCGCCGGCGGCACCGGCAACGTCGGCGGCACCGGCGGCAACGGTGGAGACGGGGGCAGTGCCGCGGACGGTTCGAGCAGAAATGGGGGTGACGCCGGCAGCGGAGGCGCCGGCGGCAACGGCGTGACCGGCGGTAACGGTGGTGACGGCGGTAACGGCGGCTATGCCAGCGCCTACGCTACGCACGCGGGCAACGGCGGGAACGGCGGCGACGGCGGGGCAGGTACTACCGGCAGCGGGGGCAACGGCGGCAACGGCGGCGCGGCGGGCGGTTACGGTGAAAATGGTGACGCCGGCGCCGGCGGGGATGGGGGCGATGGAGCAACCGGCGGCAATGGCGGCACCGGTGGCGCCGGACGTGCCGGAGCCGGCACCATACCCGGCGGTCCCGGCGGTAACGGCGGCAGCGGCGGTAACAGCGCCCCGGGACCCGGCGGCAACGGCGGCAGCGGCGGCCCCGGTGGCAACGCAGCCGTCGATAGTGGCGTCGCCGGCGGCAATGGCGGTACCGGCGGTGACGGCGGTACCGGCGGTTCCGGCTCAGCCGGCGGAAATGGTCAGAATGGACAGGCACCCTCCGGTTATCAAGGTGGCGCCGGCGGGGCGGGCGGCCAGGGCAGCCCAGGCGTATAGGACTAGCTCATTTCGCCACGTGACTCACTGGTGGATTGGGGAGGGCGTCACTCGCCGGATATGTCCACCACGAGCGCGGTGACATTGTCCGGAGCGCCCGCGCCCCGGGCCGCCGCGATCAGGGCGGCGCACACTTGGCCGGGATCGTCATGTTTGCCCAGAATCCCCGTCATCGTCGCCTCCTTGACGACGCCGTGCAGACCGTCGGTGCACAACAGAATCCGGTCGCCGGCGGCCAGGTCCTGTGCTCCGGAGTCGGCTTTGGCGGGCGGCTTCATGCCCATATAACGGGTCACCACGTTGCGGACCCGAAGGTTGCCGGCATCCTCGGCCTGCACCTGCTGTGCGTCGACCAGCGACTGCACCAGGGTGTGATCGCGAGTCAGCTGGGTCAGCTGCCCCTCGCGGAGCAGGTACGCGCGGCTGTCGCCGAGGTGGGCGACCAGCGCACGGGACCCGCTGATGACGACGGTGACCAGGGTGCTGTTGGCGCCCGCGTACCGGGGGTCTTTCTGTGCCTTGGCGTGCAGGTCATCGGAGAGTTCGGAGACGGCGCGCCCCAGTCGTTCCGGTGCGTCAGGCGCGTCGCGCCGATCGGGTGGCAGGTGATGGGCAACGTAGCGGGGCAGGACATCGACCATGGTCTGGGCGGCCAGCGCGCCGTCGCGGCTACCGCCCACGCCGTCGGCCACGATGAACAGACGCTGCTCCGCGTCGGCGCCCCAGCGGTCCTGGTTGTCCGAACGTTCGCAACCCACGTCGCTCAACGCCGAATACCGGGTGGCATCCATCACGGCCCCCCAACTTGCGATTGCCCGACGACGGCGTCGCGTACCGCCGCGACGAATTCAACGATACGGGGAACCTTGTATGCCGCCAGTCGTTCGCCCACGAACCGCCGTATGCCCACCGCATCCAGGGACGCACCCGCCAACGTGTGCACCAGCGCGTACGGCAGCTGTCCCATGTCGACGTCCGGAACGCCAACGACCAAGCAGGACAACACTTCCGGATGAGCGGACAGCGCGTTCTCGATCTCGGCGGGGTAGACGTTGCGGCCGCCGACGGTGAACATGTCGACCCGGCGGTCCGACAGGTACAGAAACCCGCCGGAAATCTGGGTACCGATCGTCGCAACCGTCACTGATAGGCGCCCTGCCGATCGAATATCTTGCGCGGGTTCTCCACGAGCATGGTGTGGATCTGCTCGTCGGTGACGCCGCGTTGCTTGAGCGCGGGAATGACGTCGTTGTGGATGTGCAGGTAGTGCCAGTTCGGCGCGGCAACCGGCAGCAGTTCCTCCGGCAGGGCGTCGAAGTAGCAGTTGGCGTCGTGGGAAAGCACCATCTTGTCGGCGTGGCCGCGTTCGCACATGGTGGCCACGATGTTGACCCGTTCCTCGAACGGCAGGATCACGTCGATACCGAACCGGTCCATCCCCAGATACGAGCCGGCCGAGATCAGCTCTTCGAGGTAGCCGACGTCGGTGCTGTCGCCGGAGTGGCCGATGATCACCCGGCTCAGGTCGACTCCCTCTTCTTCGAAGATGCGCTGCTGTTCCAGCCCGCGTCGCAGGCCGGCGTGGGTGTGGGTGGAGATCGGTACCCCGGTGCGCTTGTGGGCCTGGGCAACCGCGCGCAGCACCCGCTCGACACCCGGTGTGATCCCGGGTTCGTCGGTGGCGCACTTGAGGATGCCTGCCTTGATGCAAGTGTCGGCGATGCCCTGCTCAATGTCGCGGACAAACATGTCGGTCATGATTTCCGGGCCGCCCAGCTGTGCGCCGGGCCCCATGTAGTGGAAGCAGAACGGAACGTCGTTGTAGGTGTAAAGACCGGTCGCGACAACGATGTTCAGCTCGGTGGCGGCCGCCACCCGAGCGATGCGCGGAATATAGCGACCCAGTCCGATCACGGTCAGGTCGACGATGGTGTCCACGCCGCGGGATTTCAACTCATCGAGCCGGGCGACAGCATCGGCCACCCGCTGCTCCTCGTCTCCCCAGGCTTCGGGATAGTTCAGCGCGATCTCGGTGGTCATGATGAACACGTGTTCGTGCATCAGAGTGACACCGAGATTCGCGGTATCGATGGGTCCCCGGGCGGTATTAAGTTCTGACACGTCCTTGATGCTAGGTCGCCGCGGCGGTAAATCAACAGGGTCAGCGCGGTGACTCGTGCGCAGCCCCGGCGTCGTCGATCACGGCATAGGTTTACTCGATCGGTCGCCAGTGGCGTACCGTCTACGCCGTCCTTTCCTCAGTCGCTTTCCCGGGAGCCAACGTCATGCTGCTCAACCCCAACAAACTACAACGCAAATACCCCGATGCCCGGTCGGGGGAGATCATGCAGGCCACGGTCGATTTCTTCGAGAACCGGGGTAAGGCGAAGCTCAAGCACGACGACCACGAACGCGTCTGGTACTCCGACTTCCTCAACCACATCGCCGAGCACCGGATCTTCGCCTCGCTGATGACGCCGGCCGAGTACGGTGCGGCCGACTGCCGCTGGGACACCTACCGGATCAGCGAATTCGCCGAGATCATCGGCTTCTACGGGCTGAGCTACTGGTACCCGTTCCAGGTGACCGCCCTGGGCCTGGGCCCGATCTGGATGAGCGACAACGAGGACGCCAAGCGCAAGGCCGCCGCTCAGCTGGAACAGGGCGAGGTGTTCGCCTTCGGCCTGTCCGAGCAGACCCACGGCGCCGACGTCTATCAGACCGACCTGATCCTCACCCCGTCCGAACACGGCTGGGTGGCCAATGGCGAGAAGTACTACATCGGCAATGCCAACGTGGCGCGGATGGTCTCCACCTTCGGCAAGATCGATGGGGCCTCGGGGAACGAGGCAAATGATTACGTCTTCTTCGCCGCCGACTCCCAGCACGACCGGTACGAGTGCAAGAAGAACGTCGTCAACTCGCAGAACTACGTGGCGAACTACGCCCTGCACGATTACCCGGTCACCGAGGCCGACCTGCTGCACCGCGGGATGGGCGCCTTCCACGCGGCGCTCAACACGGTCAATGTCTGCAAGTACAACCTGGGCTGGGGCGCGGTGGGCATGTGCACCCACGCCTTCTACGAATCCATCACCCACGCCGCCAACCGCCACCTCTACGGCACCGTCGTCACCGACTTCAGCCACGTCCGCCGCCTGCTCACCGACGCCTACGCCCGACTCGTCGCCATGCGCCTGGTGTGCACGCGGGCCTCGGACTACATGCGCAGCGCCTCGGCGCAGGACCGCCGCTACCTGCTGTACAGCCCGCTGACCAAGGCCAAGGTGACCAGCGAGGGTGAGCGGGTGATCACCGCGCTGTGGGACGTCATCGCCGCCAAAGGCGTGGAGAAGGACACGTTCTTCGAGACGGTTGCGCGGGAGATCGGCCTCCTGCCGCGGCTGGAGGGCACCGTCCACATCAACATCGGGCTGCTGGCCAAGTTCATGCCCAACTTCCTGTTCGCTCCCGACGAAGCGCTGCCGCTGATCGGCCGCCGCGACGACGCCGCCGACGACAGCTTCCTGTTCAACCAGGGGCCGACCGGCGGCCTGGGCAAGGTCCGCTTCCATGACTGGCGGGCACCGTTCGACAGCTACGGACATGTGCCGAATGTCGCCCTGCTGCGTCAGCAGATCGACGTGCTCGCCGAGATGCTGGCCGGCGCCACCCCGGATGCCGCGCAGCAGAAGGACATCGACTTCGCGTTCGGCGTGGGCCAGATCTTCGCCCTGGTGCCGTACGCACAGCTGATCCTGGAGGAGGCGCCGCTGTCCGGGGTCGACGAGGCGCTGCTCGACGAGATCTTCGGCCTGCTGGTCCGCGACTTCAACAGCTACGCCGTGGAACTGCACGACAAGGCCGCCACCACCGACGAGCAGGGCCGGTTCGCGCTGCGCATGATCCGTCGCCCGGCCAGCGACCCGGCCCGCTACGACAGGGTGTGGAAGGAATTCGTGCTGCCGCTGAACGGCGCATACGAGATGCGCCCGTAGCGGTCATTTCGATAGTCCCGCAGCCTGCACTCGGCAGGCAACGGCGGCGTCCGTGGCAGCGGCGGCATGTCGGCGCCTCGGCGCCGCGGGCCGGTCATCCGGCAAGGCGTGGGTGTGCTTCGAGAATCGCTCGGGTTGCCGCGCGGCCGGCTTCCAGCGCCGCGTCAATCTTGTTGAAGTCCAGCAGGCCGATCGCTGACACGTCCGGCTCGATCACGGCTGCGACTCGGGGAAGCCCGCGCAAGTTCCCCGTTGTGGCGGCGAGGTCGACGGTGCGAAGCAGAGTTTCCTGCAACGGTGGCAGTACCAGGTCGGTGCCGGTGAGCAGCCGCCGAAGGGCCCGGGGCGGTTGAACGATCGACGGCAGCATGCCGAAACCTCTTGACGGCAAGAATTTGCTGCGGAGATCGACGCAGATGACCTCGCCGTCCGGGTCGGCACACATCACGTCGGCCGGCAGGTTGTTCAGTAGCCCGCCGTCGACGAGCACCTGCTCGCCATGTCGTACCGGGGGCATGAGGCCGGGAATCGACATCGATGCGCGCACCGCCACCGACAGCCGGCCTCGTCGGAGGATGACCTGATCGCCGGTGATCAGATCCGCGGACACTGAGAAGAATCCGTGGGGCAGGTGCTCGATCAAGGTGTCGCCGAAGTAGCGTTTCGCCACCGCGTCGACACGCCCGCCACGCGTGAAGGCAACCGCGGGGATCGTGTAATCCCCGAGGGGGTTGGTCCGTCCGAACAGATCCCGCGCGGCGGCGGTCGACTCCTGCGGTGACATTCCCATCGCGGACAGGGCGGCAGCGATGGCGCCGGCGCTGGTTCCGCCGAAACGGTCGATGACGACGCCTGCGCGCAGGAGTTCCTCGTAGACACCGAAGTGCGCGAGTCCACGCGCGCCGCCGCCGGCCAGCACGAGACCGAGGGATCGTCCGGCGATCCGGCGGGCCAGAGCAGCGATACCAGCGGCGTCGGCGCGGTGCTGCGAAACGGGCCGCAGCAGCTCCCACCATCGCGGATGCGGTTCCGCCGGGCGCGTGATCAGGTGTATTGGGCGGGATTCGCTCACCAGTGAGCCGACCCCTTCGGGTGGACGTCGGCGCGTCACGATGATGACGAGTCGGTCGCTCTGCGTGGCCACGTAGCGTCGCCAGAGCTCGCCGCAGCCGCGCTCGGCCGCCATCAGGACCCAGTCGTGGGTGTGCTCCGCCCGATCGAGGGTCTCGGTGAACTCCTCGACGATCACGCCGTAATCACGAACATCTGCCGTTGCCGTGATCGGTGGAGCAATGACTGCGGCCCGGCCATGGGTGTTCAGTCGGGCAGCGATCGCGTCGACGATCGGCGCCACGGCAGCGTCCCCTGACGACAGCAGGCCGATCACCCGGCGGCGTCGTGTGCCGTTCACCGGTCGTGACTGCCGAAGCATCGTGGCCATGGTCCGCAACATCGCTGTTTGCAGTGCGGGCGTGGCGGCGAGCACCTCGGTGAACGTGTCAGCGGCGATCTTCCAGACGACGCTGTCGCGCATAGCCCGGACCCCGGCTGAGCGGGCAGCGCGGGCAATGACGCCGAGGTCTCCGATCGAATCGCCGGTTGCCATTTCGGCGATCAGCTGTCCGTCTGCGCCAACGGCCGCGAACCGGCCGGAGTCGACGATGTAGATGGAGTCCGACGGTTCTCCCTCGTGGAAGAGCCACTCGCCGGCATGGAGGTGCTGGCGATCGACGACGTTCGCGAGCTGCTCGAGCTGTGCTTCATCAACCGCGGCGAATATCGGCACCGTGCGCAGCGCGGTCAGTTGATCGGTGGTGTTCCGTCGGATTCGTGGCCGTGCGCTACTCACACGTGCACCATCAGGACCGCGATGCCGGCGCGGCGCGGACAGTGCGTGTCATTCGGACCTCGTGCCACGTGGATCGTTGGTTTTGCAACACAATATATAACGTATACAGTTTCTCTATGCAACATAATGTTGTTGCGAAGGCGCATCTCGCGGTGGCGGAACCGGCACTCGGCGACACCAGAGACTGCTACCTCTGGCATGACGAGCCGGCCGGCGCACGGCCGGCCGGCCCAGCGTCTTCGATCGCGGCCGATCGCCTCAAGGCCGCGCGTCGGTGGTCGGCGAGATACGCGTTAGGCCTCGCGCTGACCCACCTCGTGGCTGTCGGCGACGCTGCCGCAATCTTGATGCCGCTACGGCCGCACACCCAGATCCTCGCCCAGGGCATCTACTCGAACAAGAACATCATCACCATGGCGCTGATGGCGCTCGCGGGAACCGTCGCGATCGCCTTCGGCGGAGTCAGGATCCTGGCGCCGACGTTGCGCTGGTTCGTCGCCGGGGACCAACCCGATGCGCTGCAACGCCGAGCCGCCTTTCAACTGACCGGCCGCCAGTCGGCGATATTCGCAGCGACCTGGCTCATCGGCGGCGCGGGCTTCATCCTGCTGAATCTTGACAGTCACCTGGCGGTCCTGGTGCCCGTCATGTCTGCTGTGGTGCTCGGCGGAGTAGCGGCGTCGGTAAGCACCGGTCTGCTTCTCGCGCAACGCTTTCTGCGCCCCATCCTGGCCGCGGCGAGCCGGGGCGTGGACGTAGGCTTCGCTACACCCGGCGTGTTTTCCCGGCTGCTGCTCGCGTGGTTTCTGTGCAGCGTCTTGCCGATCGGTGTGATTTCCATTCTCGTGTGTATGCGGTCGTACGGCTGGATCATTCACAAGACGGGGTCAGTGGCCATTCCGGTGCTGACAGTCGCGTTCGTTACGGTGGCGCTGGGATTGCCGGCAATGATCATGACGGCACGGTCCATCTCCGATCCGGTCGGTGAAGTCGTCGAAGCGATGGCTCAGGTCGAACGTGGACGAACCGAAGCGTTCGTCGCCATCTACGAGCGTTCTCAACTGGGGCGGTTGCAGCGCGGATTCAACCGGATGGTCGCCGGACTCGTCGAACGCGAACGGGTACGCGATCTGTTCGGGCGGCACGTCGGTGCACATGTGGCCCGCAACGCCATCGCCAAGGGAGTGTCGCTGTCGGGGGATGTGATGGAGGTTGCAGTCCTGTTCATCGACATCGTCGGATCCACCCGGCTGGCGGCCAGCCGCCCACCGCAAGAGGTCGCCACCCTGCTCAACGACTTCTTCCGCATAGTCGTGGACGCGGTCGACGAGCACTACGGGCTGGTCAACAAATTCGCCGGCGACGCGGCACTGGCGATCTTCGGGGCACCGCTGCCCACCTATGAACCGGCATCGGCGGCGCTGGCGACCGCGCGTGTATTGCGCGCTCAACTCCGCGATTTGCCCGCCATCGACTTCGGTATCGGCGTCTCGGCGGGCCAGGTGTTCGCGGGCAATGTCGGCGCCGAGAATCGCTACGAGTACACCGTGATCGGCGACGCCGTCAACGAGGCGGCTCGACTGGCCGATCTTGCCAAGACCTCCGACGGCCGCCTGTTGTGCTCCGCGGCGGCAGTTGACAGCGCGGACTCCACGGAGCGGGCCAGGTGGACCCAGTGCTTCTCCACCGTGCTGCGCGGTCGCTCGGAAGCCACGCGCGTGTTGGCTCCGACGGACGCGGACTGAGCACGGCCCGGCAGCCATCTCCGGGCCGTGCACGCTCGCCGGTGTTAGTGTTTTAGCAAGTGCCACAATAGATTTCGTGTCTTGTTGGGGGACGCCGACGTGGCGGTCGGCCGATCGGGAACCGGATCGAGAAAATGCCGGGATTTTCACAGAAGAGGCCGGTTGCACGAGGGGGTAACCGCTTGTGAGCGCGATGCCGGCGACGGGCGATGGGAGCCGTCGAGGGCACCGTGTTTCCCGCGGGCCGAAGCTGGCATGCGGCGGTTGCGAGTTTGCCGATGAAAGTTCGATCCGGCGTTGATGGGAATCATAACGTGAGCGTTCCAGACGAATTAGTCATGTCCGTGACTGTTCGCGCGAGCTGCGTGAAAACGTTCAGCTGAGGCCGAATTTCGAAAGTGCACAGTGCGGTTGCGGAAACAGCAATCAAGATCCTGAGTGACGGCAGAAGCGCTCGCGCACAGCGTATTTAGTGTCCATCACGGAGACGTCAAAAGGCGGACTTTTTGGTGCGGAGCCCCCTTTTGTGCTGAAGTAGAGTCAAACCTTCGGTGGCGACGATGCCACTTGAACACGTCATAAGAATCCAGCGGTATTGCCCCACTGTTTCTAAATACACTGCATCCGATTTCAGGTGTATTGAGGAGTAACCATGTCGTATGTGATCGCGATGCCGGCAGCGTTGTCGGACGCCGCCGGGGATCTGGTCAGTATCGGTTCGGCGCTGCAGGCGGCCAGTTTGGCGTCGGCCGCGCCGACCACGGGGCTGTTGGCTGCCGGTGCTGACGAGGTGTCGGCGGCGATTGCGGTTCTGTTCAATTCACATGCGCAGGCCTACCAGGAGATCAGCGCTCAGGTGGCGGCGTTTCACGACCAGTTCGTCGCCAGCTTGTCCGCGGGAGCGAGTTCCTACGCCGGCGCCGAGGCGGCCAACGTGTCCCCGTTGCAGACGCTGGCGGGAGATTTGGTCGGCCTGGCCAATGCCCCCAGCCAGGCGGTGTTGGGACGGCCGCTGATCGGTGACGGCGCCAACGCCACCACGCCAGGTGGCAACGGCGGTGACGGTGGGTTGCTTTACGGCAACGGCGGGTCTGGCGCGGCCGGGTCACCGGGTCAACTCGGCGGTAAGGGCGGCAGCGCCGGCCTCTGGGGTGATGGCGGTGGCGGCGGTGCCGGTGGTTCCGGTCAAGCCGGCGGCGCCGGCGGCAGGGGTGGCTGGCTGTACGGCAACGGTGGCAACGGCGGTGCCGGCGGTGCCGCCGCGACACCCGGCGGCCGCGGCGGGGCAGGTGGCGCCGGCGGCAACGCGGGCCTCTGGGGTGCCGGCGGACAAGGCGGCGCCGGTGGCGCGGGTGCGGCCGGGGCTGACGCAGTCAATCCCCAAGGGCCCGTTTTTCAGCGGGAGGGTGTTCACGGACCGGACGGAATCGATCGCACCCCCTGGGATCCCGGCAACGGCACCGACGGTGGCCCCGGCAGCCCGGGGAGCCTGCCCGATACCAGCGGCGGCCAGGGTGGAACCGGCGGTTACGGCATGAATGACCACACGGGCACGGTGACCGGCGGCCACGGCGGAACCGGTGGCGCCGGCGCTCCTGGCGCGGCCGGTGGTGGCGGCACGGCCGGTGGTACCGGCGGCACGGGAGGTAACGCCACCAACAACCAGGGCGACGCCCGCGGCGGCGGTGGCGGCGTCGGTGGCGACGGCGGTGCCGGCTCCGCGGGCGGTACCGGCGGCAAGGGTGGCAGTGGAAGTCCCGGGTCCGGCCCCGGTCAGGGCTTCGGCGGCAGCGGCGGTGACGGGGGTATCGGCGGCGTCGGTGCCCGCGGCGGTGACGGTGGCGCTGGCGGTACCGGCTATGGAACCTCGGGCATCGGCGGTGTCGGCGGCGGAGGTGGCTCCGGGGGGGTCGGAGCCGCCGGTGGTGCCGGTGGCAGCGGTGGTGCCGGCGGCGCCGGAGGTCACGGCGGCTGGCTGGTCGGCAACGGAGGCAAGGGGGGCGCCGGTGGACTCGGGGCGGTCGGAGGTCTGGGAGCCGCGGCGGGCGACGGCGGTGTCGGCGGCAGTGGTGGCGATCTGAGCGCATACGGCAGCACCGGAGGTCACGGAGGTGCCGGTGGTACCGGTGGCGGCGGCGGTGACGGTGGCGCCGGTGGTGCCGGCGGGACCGGTGGCGGCAGCGGCTGGTTGGCGGGCGACGGCGGTGCGGGTGGTCTCGGTGGCGGCGGAGCCGCCGGTGGCCGCGGTGGGACCGGTGGCAACGGCGGCTTGGGCGGCGTGGGTGGCGCCGCGAACTATGCCGGCGGTGACGGCGGCACCGGCGGTGTCGGAGGCGCCGGCGGTGTCGGGGGCAACGGCGGTGACGGCGGAGACGGCGGAGCGGCCGGCTCCGGCAGCTTGCTCGGCCACGCCGGAACCGTCGGCGGCGGCGGCACCGGAGGCGCTGGGGTTGGTGGCGGCACCGGCGGCCACGGGGCGCTCGGCGGTGCGGGAGGCGACAGCAACTTCAAGATCGGCCGTCAGGGCGGTCCGGGTGGCGACGGGACGGTCGGCGGGACCGGCCACGACGGCAGAGCCGGCCGCTAGGCCTCACCTGGGCGCTCTCCGGATCGCTATGAACTGCTCATTTTTCGAAACGCCGGTAGTGCGGCGTGCAACAGCCAAACCGTCATGTTTGGGCGACTGAGGGGAATTGTCATGTCTTTCGTTTTCGTGTCATCTGAAGCGGTGGCCGCGGCGGCTGCGGACCTCGCCGATATCGGTTCGACGCTGCGCGGGGCCAATATGGCCTCGGCGGCACCGACGACGAGAATGTCGGCCGCCGGTGCCGACGAGGTATCGGCGGTGATCGCGGAGTTCTTCGGCTCGCACGGGCAGGCCTATCAGGAGGTCAGTGCCCGGGTGGCGGCGTTCCATGATCGATTCGTCCAGACGCTGACCGCAGGGGCGGGTGCGTATGCCAGTGCCGAGGCGGCCAATGCCACGCCGTTGCAGACGCTGGAGCGGGATGTGCTGGGGGTGATCAACGCACCTACCCAGGCGGTGCTGGGTCGTCCGCTGATCGGAGACGGGGCCAACGCCACGACCCCCGGTGGCAACGGCGGCGACGGTGGACTGCTGTATGGCAACGGCGGATCGGGTGCGGCCGGTGGCGCGGGCCAAACGGGTGGTCATGGTGGTAACGCCGGCCTATGGGGTAACGGGGGTAATGGCGCGGCCGGTGGTGCCGGTCAGGCCGGCGGGGCCGGCGGGACTGGCGGCTGGCTGTATGGCAATGGCGGCAACGGTGGCGGCGGGGGGAACGCGGTGCTCGCGGGTGGACACGGCGGTACCGGCGGTGCGGGCGGCGGTGCCGGCCTTATCGGTGCCGGTGGCCGCGGCGGAGACGGTGGTGCCGGAGCGGACGGCACGGCCGGCGTCAACCCCCACTTCAACCAGTTCGCCGGTGACGGGCCGGGCGGCACCGACGGCGCGAGTTACAACCAGCGCTTTCCCGGTACGGGAGCCGACGGTGGCACCGGTGGTGTCGGCAGCCAGCCCAACACCCGGGGTGGTACCGGCGGTACCGGGGGCAACAGCTACACCAACAACATGCCGGCGGTGCACGGCGGCAACGGTGGAGCCGGCGGCGACGGTGCCGCTGGGGTCGGCGACGGGCCCGGTACGCCAGGCGGAACGGGCGGTAACGGTGGCTCGGCCACCAATGGCCTTGGCCGCGCGAGCAGCAGCATCGGGGGCACCGGCGGGACCGGCGGAAACGGTGGCGCCGGCGCGGCGGGCGGAAATGGTGGTACGGGCGGGGACGCGTCGTCCGTCACCAACAACAACAACAGCCATGTGGTAGGTGGAGCCGGCGGGGCGGGCGGCCACGGGGGTGCCGGTGCCGCCGGCGGCGGCGGCGGCACGGGGGGTAACGCCGTGCGCGGCACTGGCGGCGTGGGTGGTGTCGGTGGCACCGGGGGTACCGGTACCGCCGCAGGTGACGCCGGCACCGGCGGAGCGGGCGGTGCGGGTGGCCACGGTGGCTGGTTGATCGGTAACGGCGGCGCGGGCGGCGTCGGCGGCCTGGGCGGGGCCGGCGGCAGTGCGGTACTGGCGCACGGCGGTTTCGGTGGCGACGGTGGCAACGGTGGAGGCGTCAACAGTCTCAACGGTGGCGGAGGCGGTCAGGGCGGCGCCGGCGGGGTCGGGGGCGCAGGCGGTGCCGGGGCGGCCGGTGGCGCCGGCGGCGCGGGCGGCGCCAGCGGTTGGCTGATCGGCGATGGCGGCGCGGGCGGTGCCGGGGGACTGGGGGGCGACGGTGGTGCCGCCGGCATTGGCGGTAACGGCGGCTCCGGCGGCACTGGAGCCGGCGCGGTGAGTACCGGTGGCAATGGTGGCTTCGGCGGAATCGGTGGTGATGGCGGTGCCGGCGGCAATGCGGGCGACGGTGGTGACGGTGGTACGGGTGGAGCGGGCGGTCTGTTCGGTCACGCCGGCAACATCGGCGCAGGTGGGGGCGGCGGCATCGGCGGCAGCGGCGGCGGTTTCGGTGACGGCGGTTCCGGTGGCGCCGGTGGGACCGGCAACGTGTCCGATGGCTCCACCGGTGGAACCGCCAGCCACGGCGCGGCCGGCGTGCGGGGCCTCGACGGCCGTACCGGGAAAGCCGGATGACGTCGCCTTGACTGTGAACTACCTCACAGTAGAATGACCGCTGGTCATTGACGCTAGGAGGCGCGTATGCCGACCGTTACGTGGGCCCGCGTCGATCCGGCTCGCCGCGCAGCCGTCATCGAAGCCGCGGAGGCCGAGTTCGGCGCCCACGGCTTTTCCAATGGCAGCCTCAACGTCATCGCCCGGCGCGCCGGCGTCGCCAAGGGCAGCCTGTTCCAGTATTTCGCGGACAAGCGCGACCTCTATGCCTACATCGCAGACGTCGCCAGCCAACGGGTGCGGGCGTATGTCGAAGGCATCATCCGCGAACTCGATCCGACTAGGCCGTTCTTCGAGTTCCTCACCGACCTGCTGGACGCCTGGGTCGCCTACTACGCCGAGCATCCCCGGGAACGCGCGCTGCATGCCGCGGCGACGCTGGAGGTCGATACCGACGCCCGCATCAGCGTGCGCAACGTCATCCACCGGCATTACCTGGAGGTGTTGCGCCCGTTGGTGACCGAGGCGTTGCGGCGCGGAGATCTGCGTGCCGACTCCGACACCGACGTGCTGATGTCGCTGCTGCTGATGATCTTTCCGCATCTGGCGCTGGCGCCCTACATGCGCGGTCTGGATCCGATCCTCGGCCTCGACGAGCCCACGCCGGAGCAGCCCGCGCTCGCCGTGCGCAGGCTCGTCGCGGTGCTTTCGGATGCGTTCGTCGCCCCGAGGCCGGCCGTCAGCCCAGCACGATCGAAGGAGTTCACATAACACGCACACATTCCGGCTCGATGGTCGCGGGCGGCCTCAACTGGAGCAGCCTGCCCCTGAAGCTGTTCGCCGGCGGCAACGCCAAATTCTGGAACCCGGCCGACATCGACTTTTCCCGCGACCGGGAGGACTGGGAGAAGCTGTCGGATGCCGAGCGGGATTACGTCATTCGGCTGTGCGCCCAGTTCATCGCCGGGGAAGAAGCGGTGACCGAGGACATCCAGCCGTTCATGGCCGCGATGCGCGCGGAGGGGCGGCTGGGTGACGAGATGTACCTGACGCAGTTCGCATTCGAGGAAGCCAAACACGTCCAGGTGTTCCGGCTGTGGCTTGACGCGGTAGGCGTGACAGCCGATTTGCACGGTTACCTCGATCCGCTGCCCACCTATCGGGAGATCTTCTATGACGAGTTGCCGGACTGCCTCAACGCGCTGACCGGCGATCCGTCGCCGGCGGCCCAGGTGCGGGCATCGGTCACCTACAACCACATCGTCGAAGGCATGCTGGCGCTCACCGGCTACTACGCCTGGAACAAGATCTGCGTCGAGCGAAAGATCCTGCCCGGCATGCAGGAGCTGGTGCGCCGCATCGGTGACGACGAACGGCGTCACATGGCCTGGGGCACCTTCACCTGCCGGCGCCACGTCGCTGCCGACGACGCCAACTGGACCGTCTTCGAGAACCGCATGAACGAGCTCATCCCGATGGCGCTGCGTCTCACCGCAGAAGGATTCGAGTTCTACGGCGATCACCCGCCGTTCGGCCTGCAGTCCGACGAGATGCTGCGATACTCCACCGACAAGGGCATGCGGCGGTTCGGCACCATCAGCAGTGCCCGCGGTCGCCCGGTGGGTGAGATCGACCTGGACTACTCACCGGTGCAACTCGAGGACGACTTCGCCGACGAAGATCGGCGCGCGCTCGCCGCCGTGAGTTAGCGCGAGCAGCATAGGTGCGCGAGCAGACACAAAATCGCCCAAAACAACGGCGTTTTGGGCGATTTTGTGTCTGCTCGGCGGCGGGGGTTATCCCACCCAGACGGTCTTGGCGTTGCAGAACTCCTTGATGCCCGCGCCCGCCAGTTCGCGTCCGTAGCCCGAACGCTTGACACCGCCGAACGGGAGCTCGGGATAAGACACCGTCATCCCGTTGATGAACACCTGGCCGGCTTCGATGTCGTCGATGAATCGCTGCTGCTCCGCGTCGTCCTGCGTCCAGGCGTTGGACCCCAACCCGAAGGTGGTGGCGTTGGCGATCTCGATCGCTTCGTCGATGTCGGCCGCCCGGTACACCGAGGCCACCGGCCCGAACACCTCTTCGGTGTAGAGCGCCATGTCCTTGGTGATGTCGGTGATCACCGTCGGTGGGTAGAACCAGCCCGGACCGTCCGGGGTCTTGCCGCCGCAGCGGACCTTCGCACCCGCAGCGACCGCGGCGTCCACCTGGCCGGCGATCTCGTCTCGCCCGCTCTGGGTGGCCAACGGTCCGACCTGGGTGTCCGGGTCGGTCGGATCGCCGACTTTCAGTGCCGACATCTGTTCGACGAACTTGTCCACAAACGCGTCGTAGATATCGGCGTGCACGATGAAACGCTTTGCGGCGATACAGGATTGGCCGTTGTTCTGCACTCGTCCGGTGACGGCGGTGCTGACCGCCTTGTCCAGGTCGGCCGAGGGCATCACGATGAACGGGTCGCTGCCGCCGAGTTCGAGCACGGTGGGCTTGATCTCGTCACCGGCGATGGCGCCCACCGACTGGCCGGCGGGTTCGCTTCCGGTGAGGGTGGCGGCCGCAACGCGGGGGTCGCGCAGGATCCGTTCGACGGTGCCGGACGAGACCAGCAGGGTCTGGAAGCACCCGTCCGGGAACCCGCCGCGGGCAATGACATCGGCGAGATACAACGCGCACTGCGGGACGTTGGACGCGTGCTTGAGCAGTCCGACGTTGCCGGCCATCAGCGCCGGCGCGGCGAACCTTACCGCCTGCCACAACGGGAAATTCCACGGCATGACCGCCAGCACCACCCCCAGGGGCTGGTAGCGCGAGTACGCCTTGGCGGCGTTCACCTTGCCGGCATCGGCGGGCTCGTCGGCCAGCAGCGCCTCCGCGTTCTCCGCGTAGTAGCGAAAACCTTTGGCGCACTTGATCACTTCCGCCTTGGCGCTGGCCAGCGTCTTGCCCATTTCCAGCGTCATGATGGCGGCGGTGTCGTCCGCCTCGGCTTCGAGCAGGTCGGCGGTGGCGTTTGCCCACTGGGCACGCTGGGCATAGGTGGTGTTGCGGCGGTAGTCCTGGAACCGCGCGTAGGCGCGCGCTATGGCCGCCTCGACTTCGTCGTCGGTTGCGGGCGTGAAGGTTTTGACTGTCTCGCCGGTGGCCGGGTTGATGGTGGCGATGGGCACGTCGGCCCTCCTGTCAGGGTTGTCGTGAACCGTCCGACAGCTAGCCTGCCACTATTGAGGAAACAGAGAGGTGGCGGATGTCTACAGCGGCTGAGCTGATCGTCAAGTGCCTGGAGAACGAGGGCGTATCCGTCGTGTTCGGTATCCCGGGGGAGGAGAACATCCGGCTCATCAAGGCGCTGGCGGCCTCGGACATCCGCTACGTCCTCACCCGGCACGAACAGGGTGCGGCCTTCATGGCCGAGATGTACGGCCGGGTCACCGGACGCGCTGCCGTGGTCTCGGCGACGCTCGGCCCGGGTGCCATCAACCTGCAGCTCGGCGTCGCCGACGCCACCACCAACAGCACCCCGATGGTCGCCATCTCCGCGCAGGTCGGCCAGGACCGCGAGTACAAAGAGTCACACCAGTACGTCGACCTGGTGTCGATGTTTGCCCCCATCACCCAGTGGTCGGCCGGTATCCCCACCGCACATGCCATACCGGAGATGATCCGCAAGGCATTCAAGGTCGCCGAGACCGAACGACCGGCGGCGGTGTATCTCGCGGTGCCCGAACAACTGGACGCAGATACCGCCGACTACCCGGAGCTGGCACCGTTACCACGAAACGTGGTCCGGGCTGACGCGCCGGCGGCTCGCCAGGTGGCGCGCGCGGCCGACATCCTGCGCGCGGCGCAGCGGCCGGTAGTGCTCGCCGGGCACGGCGCCGCCCGCAGCAACGCGACCGAGGCCTTGATCCGGTTCGCCGAGGAACTCGGCATCAAGGTCGCCAACAGCTTTCACGGCAAAGGTGTCATGCCGGACGATCATCCCAACGGCATCGGGACGCTGGGATTCATGCGACACGACTACGTCAACTTCGGGTTCGACAACGCCGATGTCGTTATCGCGGTCGGTTACGAGTTGCAGGAATTCGACCCGGTTCGCATCAACCCCCAGGCCGACAAGAAGATCATCCACATCCACCGCTTCCCGGCCGAGGTCGACGCGCATTACTCGGTGGACGTCGGCATCATCGGGGACATCAGCGACTCGCTGAATCAGCTGACCGAGGCGCTGGACGGACGCCGCTTCGATGACGTCGAAGTGCCCGGGTCGGGTCTGCTGGACGAGGAATTTGCTCGGGGACAACAAGATTCGCGATATCCACTGGCGCCGCAGCGGGTGGTGGCCGATACGCGGGAGGCGCTGGGGCGCAACGACGTGGTGCTGGTCGACACCGGTGCCACCAAGATGTGGATGGCCCGGCTTTACCCGACCTATCAGCGCAACACCTGCTTGATCTCGAACGGACTGTCCACCATGGGTTTTGCGCTGCCCGGAGCGCTGGGGGTGAAGCTGGCGCAGCCGGACGAGAAGGTGCTGGCTGTGATGGGCGACGGTGCCTTTCTGATGAACTCCCAGGAGATCGAGACCGCGGTGCGGGAGAAAATTCCGCTGGTGGTCCTGATCTGGGAGGACGGCGGATACGGCCTGATCGAGTGGAAGATGGACCTCGAACTCGGCGAGCACCACTTTGTGTCGTTCGGTAATCCGGATGTGGTGAAGTACGCGGAAAGTTTTGGCGCCAAGGGATATCGGATCAACAGCGCCGAGGAGCTGTTGCCGACGTTGCGGGCTGCACTGGACGGTGACGGCGTGTCGATCATCGCGTGCCCGGTCGACTACTCGGAGAACTTGCGGCTCACCGACCGGCTGGGCAAGTTGGACGAGACGCTGTAGTCAGCCGGGAGTACGTCGCAGTGGCGTCATTGGTCGATGCGCGTCAGGGTGAATCTGTCACTGTGGTCGGCCAGACCGCACGGCGCGGCCTCATTGAAGAAGTCCACCTCGCCGGCGAGCGTGACCGGATCCCACGACTGTGTGACGGTCACCGGATGATCGCTGGCAGGGATCCATCGGCCGAAGTCCCCTGCGGTATGACCGGGACAGGTCAAGCCCCCCGGGATAGTCCGCGTGTTGACATAACGTCCACCGACCAGCGGTGCATCGAACCCTCGCCCGGAAGAGGTCGTGACATGGGCGACGCAGTCAGGTGTGCAGGTAGTCGTGATAAACCACGTTCCGGTGTCGCCGTCTTCGTCTGCGTAGAGGTAAACACCACCCGATGTGGGCGCCTCGGCTTGTGCTGGTGGGGGTGTGGCGCTGAGTCCCAGGACGGTGGCGAGCGCCGCCGCCGCGGTAAGTGTTCTCGGCCTCATTGTGACCTCCTTCATCGACATAATGCGAACGATATGTCACGAAATTAACGTCGTTAATAGTTCGTGAGGTATGACTTCGCTATGAGGACGGCGGGCCCCGGAGGCGCGGCGGCCGACCGCAGTGCCGCGGGTCGGGGTGGTCCTGGGTCAGATTGCGACAAAGCATTTCTTTGCAACATGTTTCGCCGCCAGCGCCGCTTCTCGGCGCGTTCAGATCAGTCCGAGCAACTTCAAGTCGGTGGCGTATTTGACGATGATCGGCGCCGTGATCCGCGGGATGTCTTTGTCCGGGCCGATTTTCGCGTGCTGGACCGCGGCGCGGAACCGCTCGTTCGGCGCGATTGATCCGCGGGTGGGCGGTGGGGCGCCCGGCTGATCCTGCATCAGCAACAACAGCGGCAGCAGTGAGCGCTCGCGCTGGTGTTCTGGCAGGTTGCGCAGGCCGGCCTCGAGTTGCTTTGTCCAGTCGCGGTAGTCCGCGATACGCCGGATCGGGTGACCGGCGTCGATCAGCCAGTCGATGAACGTGTCGAGTCCGACGCCGTCGTCGTGCGGGTTCATCACGTGGTAGGTCTGGAACCCGTCGGTCACCGCCACGCCCAGTGTGCTGATCGATTCGGCGACGAATCCGACTGGTAGGCCGTCGTAGTGCGCACGTTGACGGTTCCCGTTCTCGTCGAGCTGGTAGAACGAGCCGGGCGCGACGCCCGTGGCGATCACGCTCATCATGAGCCGGGTGAAGTTGTCCGGCACGTTCAGTTGTCCTGCGTAGCCGGTGTCGGCCGTGATGTCGGCGCAGCGGAACACCGCGACCGGCAGGCCGCAGTCATCATGGGCCTCCCGCAGCAGCACCTCGCCGGCCCATTTGCTGTTCGCATAGCCGTTGCGATAGCTGTGGTTGTTGGAGCGAGTGGGGCTGAGCATCCGAATGTCGGCGTCCTCGGTGAATGCCGACCGGTCTAGCGGCTCGCCCACCGCCGCGGTCGACACGTACAGGTAGGGCTTGAGCCGGGTGGTCAGCGCAAGGCGGATCAGCTCGGCGGTGCCCAGCGTGTTGGGGCCGAACAGCTGGCTGTAGGGCAGTAGGTGGTGGACCCTGGCCGCGGGGTCGACGATAAGTTCGACCGTGTCTGCCAGCCGCTGCCAGGTTCGTGGGTCTAGACTCAAGTGCGGGCGGCTCTTGTCGCCGGCGATCACTTCGAGATGGTCGGCGGCCAGCTGCTGGTAGTGAGCGAACAGCTTGGGATCGGTGTCGAACGTGCTGTCGAGCCGGCGTCGTGCGTGTTGGTCGGATTCCGCACGCACCACGCAGATCACCGTGCCGCCTACCCGCTCCATCCGCTGCAGCCATTCCAGCGCGAGGTACCGCCCGAGAAATCCGGTGGCGCCGGTCAGCAGTACCGTTTTCGCCTCGGCGCGGCAACGGGGCAGCGAGGGCGCCGTCGCCAGCGTCGGGGCGTCGATGAACTTGTCGAGGGTCAGGTCGCGGGCGTGCACCTCGGCGCAGTCGTGGCCGTGCACGGACGCGAAGCCGGTCGGCGCCGGATCGAGCGGGGCGGGTTTTGCCGGGTTGTCGCGCACGTGGGTGCAGATGCCGGTGAGCGCCTCGAACCACAGCTCGCCCAACCGGGTGATCTGGTGCTCGTCGAATGCCGGCGGCACCCACGTCCAGCCGGCCTGCAGCCGGGGACCCGTGTCGCCGTCGACGGTGACCGCGTTGAGTGCCACGCTGTGCGTCGACGGCTGCCATGTCTCATTGCCGGCCGCGGCGGCCTGCAGCAGTTCCGAGGTGGTGATCTGCCAACTTCCGGCATCGGGCGGTGCCTGCCCCGCCGAAACGCCGAAGCGGCCGAAATAGTTGAACGCTATGGGCGGGTCGGCTCCGGCAAGCTCGGTGTCGGGGTTGAGGTAGCGCAGCAAGCCGTAGGTCAGGCCGTCGGGGGCGGCGCGCAGCTGTTGTACGGCGTCCTTGAGCACCGCATTCAAGGCAGCGTCCCCGGACGCGATCTGCGTCCAGTGCAGCCCCTGCACCGTCAACGCCACGGGGTATTTGGTGGTGAACCAACCGATCGTGCGGGACAGGTCGGTGCCGGGGGCTATTTCTTCCTGGCGTCCATGACCTTCGACGTCGATGACGATCGGGGTGTCCGGGTGACCCAGAAACTCCGTCCATGCCAGGGCGTAGGCGATCAACAGAATTTCGTGGACGCCGGTGTCGAACGCGGCCGGTACCGCTCCGAGCAGCATGCGTGTGGCATCGGTACTCAGCCGGGCCGACCAATGCCGGGGGCCGGCGGCGGAATTGAGCGCAGGCAGCGCCGGCGGGATCCTCGCGATCTGTTGCCAAGCCGGCAGTTGACTTGTCACGGCCGCGCTGCGCGCGTACTCGGCCAGCGTCGCGGCCCAGGTGCGAAACGACGTGCCATGAGTGGGCAGCACCGCACGTCGCCCGCGGCGGTGTTGGTCCCAAGCGGTGTTGAGGTCGTCTTGGATGATGCGCCATGACACCCCATCGACGCCCAGATGGTGAATGGCCAACAACAGCTGTGCTGTCGAGGAGATCCAGATCGCGCTGATCATCGCTCCGCCGGTGGGTTCCAGCCGCGACCAGGCCATGGTCAGGGTTTCCGGTGTGAGCTCGTAGTCCTGCAGTAGGAAATCGCCGGCGTCCAGCGAGCCGGGTTCGGGCACCGACAGTGACCAGCCGTCGGCGGCGTCGGATTCGACGCGCAGCCGCAGCATCCCGTGGCGGTCCAGCAGAGCCTGCAGCACGATGGCGACCTCGGGTTCGGTGACTTCGCGCGGGGCTTGTATCAGGAATGTCTGGTTGAACTGCTCGTCGAGGTCGTCGATGCTCTGTAGCCAGCGCATGATCGGCGTCGGGGTCACGTCGCCGACCCCGTCATCCACCTCGGTGTCGTCCGGTTCGACCAGCCGCGCGAACTGGGCCACTCCGGCAACGCTCTGCGCGGTGAAGACATCCCGGGGCCGGCAGCTGACCCCGGCGGCCTGCGCCCGGGCGGCGACCTGAATCGCCAGGATGCTGTCGCCGCCCAGATCGAAGAAGGAGTCGTCGATTCCGACCCGATCGAGGCCGAGCACCTGGGCGTAGATGGTGGCCAGAATGCTTTCGACCGTCGTGCTGGGGGCGCGGTAGGAGTCGGTGTCGCCGTACTGGGGAGCCGGCAGAGCCTGGGTGTCGAGTTTGCCGTTGATGGTCAACGGCAACGTCTCCAGCGCGACGACGGCGGAGGGCACCATGTACGGCGGCAGCCTCTTGGCCAGCGCGGGGCGGATGTCAGCCGGGTTGGCGGTTCCGGTGAGGTAGGCCACCAGGCGTTTGTCACCCGGTGGGTCCTGACGCGCGATCACCACCGCCTGGTCGACGCCGTCGAGTTCGGCCAGAACGGTGGCTACGCCGGCGGGTTCGATGCGGTGGCCCCGGATCTTGACTTGTTCGTCGGCGCGGCCGACATACTGCAGCTGACCGTCGCTGCCCCAGCGCACCAGGTCCCCGGTCTGATACATCCGGGTGCCGGCACCCCCGAACGGGCAGGCCACGAACCGGGTGGCGGTCAACTTCGCACGGCGCCAGTACCCGCACGCCACCCCGGACCCGCCCACGTACAACTCGCCGACCACGCCGGCCGGCACCGGCCGCAACCAGCGATCCAGCACGAACAACGCCGCACCCGCTACCGGGTGGCCGATCGGCGGCGTCCCCGAGCCCGGTTTCAACGGTTCGCTCATCGACACGTACATCGTGGTCTCGGTCGGACCGTACTGATTGACCATCACCCGCCCGCCGGCCCACCGGTCCACGACCTCGGAGGGGCAGGCCTCGCCACCGACGACCAATGCCGCCGATTCCAATCCGTCGGGCGGCAAAACGGTTACCGCAGAAGGGGTTTGGACCAGCATGTCGACTTTCTCGGAGACCAGCAAGGCGTGAAAGTCGCTGGGGGAGCGCGTGATCGATTCGGGAATCACCACCAGCCGTGCACCGTGCAGGAGTGCGGCCCACACCTCGAACACCGAAAGGTCGAAGGCGTAGGAATGGCACTGGGTCGTCGTGTGCCCCGCGGCCGGCGTGAACGAGGTTGGCGCTGCGATGAGTTGGGCGATGTTGCGGTGGGTGATGGCGACGCCCTTGGGGCGTCCGGTGGTGCCGGAGGTGTAGAGGATGTAAGCGAGGTTGTCGGCGTCGTGGTGCGGCAGCCCGGTGCTGGGATGAGTGGCGATGGCGGGGTCGTCGACGTCGATGACGGGCAGGTCGTGGCGGTCCAGGCCGGCTGCCAGTTCGCTGGTGGTCAGTAGCGCGGCGGGGGCTGCGTCGCCGAGCATGAACGCGATCCGCGCCGGGGGGTGAGTGGGATCGATGGGGAGATAGGTGGCCCCGGTTTTCCACACGGCCAGCATCGAGACGATCGCCTGGACCGAGCGGCTGAACAGCAGAGCGACCGTGTCGCCCGGACCGATCGGGTGGCCGCTGAGGCGGTGGGCCAATCGATTCGCGGCGGCGTCGAGTTCCCGGTAGGTCAAAACGGTGTCCCCGCAGACCAGGGCTGTGGCGTCGGGGGTGCGGGCGACCTGGGCGCTGAACAGCTGGGCGACCGACGCCGCGTCGACCGGCCGTTGGCGCAGGGCCGCGAGGTTACCCCACTCGAACAGGCCGGCGCGCTCGGCGTCGTCGACCAGGTCCACCCCGGACAACGGCCGGTCGGGATGGCTGGTCGTCACCCGCAGCAGCCGTTGCAGCCGGCTCAGCAGCGCTTCGATGGTGGCGGCGTCGTAGACGTCGGTTCGGTATTCGAGACTGCCGATGATGCCGGCGGGCTCCCCGGCATGGGTGAAACGCTCCGAAAGCGAAAAAGCCAGGTCCATGCGAGCGGTGTGGGTATCGACCGGTACCGGGGTGACGTCGAGCTCGCCGAGGGCGACCGCGGTCGCGGGGTCGTGGTTCTCGGGCAGGTTCTGCCAGGCCATCAGCACCTGGATGAGGGGGTGGTGGGCCATCGACCGGGCCGGGTTCAGCCGATCGACGAGCACTTCGAAGGGCACGTCTTGGTGGTCGAAGGCTTCCAGGCTGCGGGTGCGGACCTGGGTCAGCAGTTGGCTGAACGTGGGATCACCGGACAGGTCGACGCGCAGCACGAGGGTGTTGACGAACATCCCGACGAGGTGGTCGAGCGCGGGGTGGGTGCGGCCGGCGGTGGGGATCCCGATGGCCACATCGGTGCCGGCGCTGAGCTGAGCCAGCAGGGCTGTCAGGCCGGCGTGGATCACCATGAAACTGGTGGCGTGGTGTTCGCGGGCCACCCGGGCTATCTCGCGTTGCAGCGTTGCGGGCCAGTGGATGTCGATGTGGGCGCCACGGTGATCGGCCACCCGTGGGTAGGGCCGGTCGGTGGGCAACTCGAGGCGCTCCGGCATCCCGGCCAGTGTGTCCTCCCAGTATCGCAGCTGGGTGCTGATAGCACTGTCGGCGTCGGTGAGCTCGCCGAGGTTGGCGCGCTGCCACAGGGTGTAGTCGAGGTAGCACACCGGCAGATCGGCCCACTGCGGGCTGCGACCGGCGATGCGGTCCAGGTAGGCGGTGTTCAGGTCATCGGTCAGCGGCGCGAGGGACCAACCGTCGGCGGCGATGTGGTGCACGGTGACCACTAGCACGTGTTCGTCGTTGCTCAGCGTGAAAAGCCTTGCGCGCAGCGGTATTTCGGTCGTCAGTTCGAACCTGTGGCGAACCGCGGTGTCGATGGCGTGCTGCAGCCTGTCGGGCACCCAGGCGGTCGCGTCGACGACATCCCAGGGCAGGCCGGCCTGGTCGGTGGGTATGACCACCTGCCGGGGAACCCCGTCGGTCGAGGGGAACACGGTCCGCAGTGTGTGGTGTCGCTCGATGAGGTCGGCCAGTGCGTGGGCCAGCGCATCGATATCAAGGTGTCCGCACAATCGCAGCGCCCACGCCATGTTGTAAACCGGTGAGGGGCCCTGAAGTTGGTCGAGGAACCACAGCCCCTCCTGGGCAAACGACAGCGGGACCACCGCCGGAAGTGCGCCGGCCGTCAACGGTGTCGGCCGCGGTGCGCCCGCACCCATGCACTGGGCAAGGGCGGTGATGGTGGGTGCGTCGAACAGCGTGCGGACGCTGAGGCCGGCGTCCAGGGTGGTGTTGATGGCCGCGATGACGCGCATCGCCGAGAGCGAATCTCCGCCGAGATCGAAGAAGGAGTCGTCGACCCCGACCCGGTCGAGGCCGAGCACCTGGGCGTAGATGGTGGCCAGGATGTCTTCGATGGTCGTCGTGGGCGGGCGGTAGGAGTCGGTGTGGCCGTATTGGGGAGCCGGCAGGGCCCGGGTGTCGAGTTTGCCGTTGACGGTCAGCGGCAGTGCTTCCAGGGCGACGACGGCGGCGGGCACCATGTACGGCGGGAGTTTCCCGGCCGACTCGGCCCGGATGTCGCCCGGGTCGGCGGTACCGGTGATGTAGGCAACCAGGCGCTTGTCGCCGGGCTGGTCCTCGCGGGCGATCACCACGGCTTGCTCGACGCCGTCGAATTCGGTGATTAAGGTGGCGATCTCGGCGGGTTCGATGCGGTGGCCGCGGATCTTGACTTGTTCGTCGGCGCGGCCGATGTAGTGCAGTTCGCCGTCGGCGGCCCAGCGCACCAGGTCTCCGCTGCGGTACATCCGGGTCCCGGCCCCGCCGAAGGGGCAGGCCACGAATCGGGCGGCGGTCAACGCCGATCGGCGCCAGTACCCGTAACCCACGCCCGCCCCCGCCACGTACAACTCTCCGACCACGCCGGCCGGCACCGGCCGCAGCCACCGGTCCAGCACGAAGAACGCTGCGCCGGGCAACGGGACACCGATCGGGCTGGTCGCGCCGGTCGCGTCCGGCTCGAGGATCCGCCGGTAGGAGGCATGCACGGTGGTTTCGGTGATGCCGTACATGTTGATCAGCCGCGGGGCCTGCGGATGGTTGCTCAACCACGTCCGGATGCGTTGTGGCTCAAGGGCTTCGCCGCCGAACACCACGGTTTCCAGCTGCAGTTGTCGGCTCAGGTCGGGCTGTGCCGCCTCGGCGGCCTGCAGCGCGTAGAACGCTGAGGGGGTTTGGCTCAGCATGGTCACCCGCTCGGCGACCAGCAGGGCCAGCAGATCCGACGGCGAGCGGGTGATCGGCTCGGGCACCACGACCAGCCGCCCACCGTGCAGCAACGCGCCCCAGATCTCCCACACCGAGAAATCGAACGCATAGGAATGGCACTGGCTCCACACCTGCCGTGGCTTCGGTGTCAGATCCGCAGTCAGCGAGCCGAATAACCGGGTGATGCAGCTGTCCGGAATCGCTACGCCTTTGGGAACGCCGGTGGTGCCTGAGGTGTAGATGATGTGGGCGATGTTGTCGGCAGTCGGTAGCGGCAGGGCGTCCGGGGGATAGGAGATACTGATGGTGGGGTCATCGACATCGATGATCACCGGGCCTGGTCGGTCAAGCCGGCTTGCCAGCCCGGTCTTCGTGATCACCGCGGCCGGCGTGGCGTCGCCGATGATGAATTCGACGCGGGCGTCGGGGTGGTTCGGGTCGATCGGCAGGTAAGCGGCTCCGCTCTTGAGCACCGCCAGGATCGCGACGATGGCCTCAGGGCAGCGCTGCAGAAAGACACCCACCGCATCACCGGGACCGATGCCCCGGTCGCGCAACAGGTGGGCAAGGCGGTTGGAAGCCTCGTCGATCTCGCGGTAGGAGAGCGAGTGTCCGTCGAAGCTCAGCGCGACGGCATCGGGTAGGCGACTGACCTGGGCGGCAAACAACGCCGGTATCGATGCCCGCTCCCGGTCGGCGGGGTAGGTGAGAACCGTGCGATTGCTCCACCGCGCCAGGCGTGCGTCGGCGGCGTCATCGAGCAGGACGATCGACGACAGCCGCCGTTGCGGATCGGCGGTCAGTGTGGTCAGGACGTGCAGGTAGTAGTCGACGATGGTGCTGATGGTGTCGCGGTCGAAGATGTCGGTGGCGTATTCGATGCTGGCCGCAAGGGGCTGCGGGCACCGCTCGGACGGCTGTTGCGGGGCGATGATTTCGATTTGCAGATCGAATTTGGCGCCATGCGGACGGGTGGGTATTGGTCGGGCCCAAAGCCCGGGGAATTTCATCGTCGGCGATGGCGTGTTCTGCAAAAGGAAAGCCACTTGAAAGAGTGGGTGGTGCGCCCCTGAGCGAGTCGGGTTGAGCCGCTGTACCACCCGCTCGAATGGAACGTCCTGATGGTTGTAGGCCGCCAGCGCTTTTTGTCTCACCTGGGAAAGAATCTCGGTGAAACTGGGATTGCCCGCCGTCTGGACGCGCAGCACCCAGGTGTTGACGAAAAACCCGACCAGATCGGAGAGAGCGGCATCGGTACGCCCGCTCATCAGCCCGCCGATCGTCACGTCGTCACCGGCGCCAAGTTTGTGCAACAGCACCGCGACCGCGGCCTGATACACCATCGACGCCGTTGCCTCGCAGCGTTGAGCTACCTGTTTCACCTGCTCTTGCAGGCGCGTGTCGACAACGAAATGGACGACGTCACCGGCGAAGGACTGTCGGGCGGGGCGGGGCCGGTCAAACGGTAGCGCCGTTTCTTCGGGCGCCCCTTCGAGCTCGGAATACCAATAGGCCAACTGACGTGACAGCACACTGGCCGGGTCGTCATCGCTGCCCAGGAATTTCTGCTGCCACAGCGTGTAGTCGCCGTATTGCAGCGGCAGCGGCGACCAGGTGGGTTGGTGGCCTTCGCTGCGGGCGGTGTAGGCGCGCACGAGATCGGAGAAGAAAGCGATCATCGACACGCCGTCGGCGGCGATGTGATGGATCACCACCACCAACACGTGTTCGACAGCGGAAAGCTTCAGCAGCTCGGCGCGGATCGGGATCTCTGTTGCCAGATCGAAGAGCCGGCCTGCGGCGTCGTTTATCCGGCAACCGACCTCCTGCTCGTCGGCGACGTCGATGACTGCAAAAGCCGGTTCGTACTCGCCGGCTTTCACTATCTGCTGATAAGGGGTTCCCTGTTCACAGATGAAGCGGGTGCGCAGGCTTTCGTGGCGTTCGATGACATCGCCGATGGCCGTACGAAGTGCCGCCGCGTCGAGGTCTCCGGTCAGTCTCAGCGCCATGGGGATGTTGTAGATCGGTGTCGCGTCGGCGGTCTGTTCGATGAACCACAGCCGGCGTTGGGCAAACGACAACGGCAAGCGCTGCGGGCGCAGCTGCGGGCCCAGCACCAGATCCAGTCCCGCTGCGGTGGCATCGGTGGTGGCGGTGAGTAGCCCGGCCAGATGCTGGGCTGTCGCGGCGGGGGTGGGGTGGTCGAAGGCCAGGGTCGCCGGCAGGGGTAGGCCGGTGTGACGGGTCAGTGTGTTGCGGAATTCCAGTGCGCTCAGCGAGTCCATGCCGAGGTCTCTGAACGGCAGGTCGGGATCGAGTGCGGTCGGGTCGGGGTGAGCCAACACGGCGGCCGTGGTCGTCGCGACGAGGGCATTGAGGGTCGCGAGTTGTTGCTGTGGCGTCTGGCGGGCCAGTTGTCTGATCAGTGTGTCGGCCGGGGCAATGGTGCTGGCGTGCCGCCGGGCGGTCGTCAGAGCCGACAAGATGACCGGCAAGGCGCCGTGGCGTGCTTGGCGCGCCAGTGCGCGGGTGTTGAACGGGGTCGGGATCAGGTTGGGTTGCCGGGATGCCAGCGCGGCATCGAACAGCGCCAGACCGTGCTCGATGGTGATCGGCGTCAGATTGTTACGGGTGAACCTCGCCTGGTCCACCGCGTCGAGATGAGCGGTCATGGCGCTGGCGGTCTCCCAGTATCCCCAGGCCAAACTGGTCGCCGGCAAGCCGTCGCAATGGCGTTTTCGGGCCAGCGCATCCAAGACGGCGTTGGCCGCCGCGTAGTTGGCCTGCCCGAGGGCCCCGAGAACCCCCGCCGCCGAGGAGAACATCACAAACGCGTCCAGCTCAACGTCAGCGGTCAACCGATGCAGGTGCCAGGCGGCGTCGGCTTTGCCGCCCAGCACGGTGGCGAGTTGCTCGCCGGTCAGTTCACTGACCACCGCGTCGTCGAGAACTCCCGCGGCGTGGATCACGCCACGCAACCGATGTCGGGCTGGGATGGCGGCCAGCACCGCAGCCAGTTGCTCGCCGTCGCTGCTGTCGCATGCCGCGATGCTGACCTGGGCGCCCAGCCGCGTTAACCGCTCGCAGAGATCAGCAGCTCCGGCAGCGTCCATACCGCTGCGAGACACCAACAGCAGATGCCGGACACCGTATCTGGTGACCAGATGCTCTGCGAAAACCGCACCCAGCGTCCCGGTCCCCCCGGTGATCAACACCGTGCCGTCGGGATCGAACGCGACGGGGTGTGCGGGTGCCCGGGTCGGGGCGAGTCGGGGGGTGTGGACCACACCGTCGCGCACGGCGACCTGGGGCTCCACGGCGGTTCGCCGGGCCGGGTCCGCGAGCGCGCCGACGACCTTGACCAGGGTGCGCTCTGTGGCCGGCGTGGTGTCGATGTCGACCACCGTGATCCGGCCCGGGTGCTCGTTCTGGGCGCTGTGGATCAGGGCCCACACGGCGGCTTGAGCCAGGTCGGGGGCCGGCTCGCGGGGGCCTGTGCTGACCGCTTGCCGGGTCACGATCATCAGATGAGCGTCGACATCGGCAGCGCGGGCCAGCCAGGTTTGCAATCCGGCCAATGTGCGAAGGGCCGAGACGTGGACCTGTTGCAGCGGGTCGGGTTCCTCGTCGCCGGGCTGCTCGTCGCCGGGCTGCGATGTCACGTCCCACACCGCAAGTGCCGGCAACGAATCCATGGCGGCTACATCTGATTGAACATGGCGTTCACCCGAACCGGCGGGAAATAGCGCAGGGTGCTCACTGATCAGTGTCCACGCCGGCAACACCGTCGGGCTGGGTAACACGTCAGCCGGCAACGGCGGCCAGGCCAACTCAAACAAGCCCTCCCGGGAATCCTCGTGTCCGGGTCGGAGGCTGTCCGGGGTCGGCAGTGCCTGCAGGGCCACGGTGTCGATGGTGATCACCGGCGCGCCCGCGGGGTCGGTGGCGTGCAGGGTGAAGCTGTCGGCGCCGGTGCGGGTGAGGTGGACGTGCAGGCGGCTCGCTTCGATCGCGTGCAAGGTGACGCCGGTGAAGGCGAACGGATGCCGCGGGTCTGGGGCATCACTGTCGGACAACGCTGCGGACAATGGATGCAACGCGGCATCCAGTAGGGCGGGGTGAATGCCATAGCCGGCGGTGTCGACGTCATCGGGCAACGCCACGGCGGCGTGAATGGTGTCCGGGTGTGCCGGGTCCTTGCCCATCGTCTGCAATGAGCGGAACGCGCCGCTGCACTTCAATCCATGCTGGGCGAGTCGCGCATAGAAACCGTCGGGCAGGGCAGCGAGCGCTGCCCCATCCGACGGTGGCGGCAGCGGGAAGGACGGCGGGGGGCGGTTGCTCAGCGTGCCGGTGGCATGCGCGGTCCAGGTGGCGCGGCGGTGCGGTTGATCACCGGTGCGCGCGTGCACGGTGAAGGGTCGGCGTCCCTGCTCGTCGGGCGGGTGCACGCTGATCTGCAGATCAGTCGCGGCGTCGGGGTCAAGGGCCAGAGGC
>NZ_JBTNSY010000017.1:0-176394 GCF_054515735.1 Mycobacterium sp. ML4 | reverse complement strand
CTAAGTTCCCTAGGCCGAAGTTACGACGGTTTGCACACTCTACTTCGCGAGCGCTTCCGCTGGGCCGATCCTTGTCAAGAAGTCGGGGAGGTCGTTCCAACTGTCAAGCCAGATCGTATTGATATCCAGAGAACGTAAGTAGCGCTGCTTTACCGGGTCGCGGCGTCCTTGGACGGTGTAGGAGGCGGGCACATTCATGCCGTATACCAGGCGGATGTCGTCGTGGAGCAGGTTGAAGTTAGGGTCGCTCAGGCTGAAGCCGACGAACAGGAATGCGGTTTCGATCATCTCGTTCCGGAGGAAGCTCAACATTTCTTTGCGCTGGGCTCTTGCCCGCGCGTAGTCGCTGCGTGTCAACACGATCGTCTCGGGCTGGTCGATCGATCCGTGTAGCTTGACCAAGTGGTGTGCCGGGGTATCGGCTCGCCGTGCTTTGAACTGCTGCTCGGAGATGCTGACCCGCAGTTGCAGGTCCGCTTGCCGGTACGCGTCTTCGATCAATTCGTCATAGTTCGTTGTAAACACCAATGGCAGATTCAAATGGACAAGCGCGGTATGGCTGGGCGTGGTCCGTACCAATGGGTAACGCGACGCGTCGAATTGGGAGAGTAGGAACTCGCGGTAGTTAGCGTCGCCGACTGTCTGGCGGAACAGCTGCGCGCAGTCGAGCGGCCCTTCCTCAATAAAGAAAGCTCGCAGTGAATCATGTTCCCTTGCTTCCGATTGGCTCACGATCTCGCGGCACATGCGGTTGATCAATTGCGGCCAGGATGGCAACGGTAAGTCATCGTCGTGGGGCACGATGTCGGTGAACGGGAAGTCGCGGGGCCACCAGCGGTCATAGCGGTTGTAGTCGAACGTGAACCGACTTTGAAACCGGGCAGCACCAAACGACAGCCCGGCTCCAAGGAATACGAGCAGCCGGCCTTGCCCGGCGATCAGGCTCTGCAATCGGTGCAGGAAGCTTGCGTTAGCTGCGTCTTCATGCCAGAAGGTCACTTGGGCTATTTTCAGCACTGCAGTCCGGGTGGGGCGAGATCGACCAAATCTGCCAGGTATCTCTTTGCTTGCCAAGCACAGGTAGTAGGAGATCGAGCTAGGAGCGGTGTTGTCGGTCGGTGTCGTTAGCTTCGCCATTAGTACTTTCCATCGCTTGCTAAGGACCCAGGAGGCAGCGTTGCGGGTTCAACAGGTGCGGTCCTCGGGTGGTGGCCCGGAGTCGTGGACGGTGGTAGATGAGCGGTTCGCGGTGGTGGATGAGGTCGATGAGATCCTGGCGCATCTGAGCGCGATCAAGCTTTCACCGGGCACGGTGCGTTCCTATGCGTTCGATCTGCGGGATCAATTCGAGTTCCTTGGTTCGCACGGGGTCGATTTGGCGCACGGTCCGTCTAGAACATTTGGGCCGATTCGTCGGGTGGCTTCGGCTGACGCCGTCGGCCCCGGTCGTCGACGGTGACAGCGTTGGCGAGTGGGGATGCGCATTGCTCGGCGGCCACGACTAGTCGCCTGTTGGCGGCGGTGGGTTCGCCTTACAAGTATCACCACCGTCACGGCGTGGACCAAGAAGCGCAATCGATCGTGAGGTCAGCTTCGTGAGTCCCGGGCTTTCTTGCCGATGAACACTGTCAATCCGCCGATCATCGCTGCTGTGGCCAAATATGTGACGTCGGAGCCGGTGGGCCGGTGCAGGTACCAGTCGATGACGGTCACGGCACCCAAGGCGGCCAGCAGTAGCGTCAACGTGATCCAGGCTCGCCGTGATCGTGCCGGAGCAGCGATGATCAAACCGACCCCGACTGCAGCAATGATCAGGGGTAGATAGCTCATTTGCATTGTGGTGGAAGCGGATGTTCTTTTCGGGTTTCGTTGAGGAACTCGCCCACGCCGCCCATTAAAGCTCCGCCTAGGGCGCCTTGGATGACACCGACGCCCTCGGTCGGTATTCCTGCAGCCAGACCGCCCAAGACCGCGCCACCGAGGGTCGCGCCCCCGAGGTCTTGCAGCAGGCTTTGCTGCTGCTCATCAAGTTTCTGCTGGCAGGCGGCGCTGCCCGGACCGGTCGCGGGTCGTGGCGCCGGCGATGGGGATGCGGGCATCGGTGGACCCGGCTGTGCAGGCGCTGGCGGTGCGGTGAGGTCCTGCTGGTACCGCGGAACGAACGCGGGCTGTGGCGGCGTCGGCGTTCCATCAGGGGTGTCCCACGGCGCAAATGGAGGTGGGTCGCCGCCGTTCTGTTTGAAGTCGGCCAGCTGGATTCCATTGCGGTAGGTGGCCGGAGCTTGCGCAACAGGGTTGGAGATCGGGTTCTCCGCAAAGCCGACGCTACCGAGACCAGCGGCTGCGGCGGCAAGTTGGCCCGCAACCTTGACCTCTGCCCCGTCCAGCTGTCCCGCGCGCAAGCGGATATCCCCGGCGAATGCATGCGCCTGGGCTTGTCGAGCGGCCTGCTCTGCCGCCGTACTGCTCGCACGGGCATCAGTGACCGATAAGTCTTCTCCCACAGTGAATCCCGCGTCCTGAGCGTCCTGGACGGCATAGAGGACCCTGCGCTGGGCTGCACTGATCTTGCTGGCGCCATTGCGCGCAGTCCAAGATGCCTGACGCAACAGATCGGCCTTTGCACTGACAATCGGCAGGTCGGCGCTCGTTCGTTGCCGCAGCGCGTCACCACCGGCGCCGTTCCAGGCAATCGCATAGGACTGGTTTCGCATCTGCAGGAACACGTCTTCCCACTGGTCGGCGGTCTTAGTCCAGTAGGCGGCTGCATCGATGAGGTGCTCGGTGCTCCATGCTCGGATTTGCGACAGGGTGGCTGGCATCTAGACCACCGTCACCTGCGTCACGGCGGCCATCTCGCTTGCGGCGCTGGCCTCTTGGTTGGCGTAACCTACGGTTGCTGTGGCTACCGCGGCAGCCGTGGCCTGAGTTCGGGTGGCCAAGGCCGCCGCCGTACCGCCGATCGCTGCGTCGATACCACTCACCGCCGCGGTAGTGGCTTGGAACGGGTGGCCAGCTGCCGGCGGCGTTGCTGTGGCGGCGAGTTGGGCGCCAAGGCCTTGCCATTGACTGGCCGTAACCCCCAGCTGACCAAGGACGACCTTCAATTCTTCCGATCCCACCCGCGCGAGTGTAAACGAGGGCACGTGGACGGGCCATACAGAGCGATCCCGCGAATCCGTTGACCATCTGACCGCATGGATCGTTGGATGCTAGGCGCACCGCCGACCACGTGGTCTCTCACTCCGGCAGGATGCCCAAACCCGAGAAATCCGATCTAGTCCCCCCGCCTCGGCCACCGCATCGGCAATTCCACTTGGCTGTTGGCAACGGCGCGTACGGCATCGCCACTGCGGCGCAACCGGCTTGCATCCGGCCTACCTCCCTCGCACAAGTTGCCTTGCATCGTTGTGCAGATGGCGATAGAAGCTGTGATCACCCCCGATCTCGGGAAACAAGACAGCCGATCTGACGACACCGACGCATTGTCGCAAGCCGGGCAAAACGGTTCGCTGGCCTACCGCAACGACCCGCTGCGGCGGCGCCGAGCCCGTGGCACGACTTTGCCAGCGGCACAATCGCTTTCAGCCGGACCCGGCGCGAGCTGGCGAACAGCACCGGCAGGGCGGCGACCAGGGCGTCATAGCTGCGCTGACGGTACGGGTACCAGTAGAACGCATGTCGCAGGTGAACGAGCTCCTCGGAGATGTGCAACTCGTCGACCATCTCCAGCAGACCGCGTTCGCCGCGCGTGAACCCCAGCCCCGCTGGCGCCCTGCCCGCCCCAGGGCGTCTCGATCGACGTGGCGACGGCGACGGCGTCGTTGTGCAGCACCACGTCGGCCAGGACCCGACGGGTCAGCCGCATCGCGTCGCAGCGGTTGCGGGTCCAGATCCAGGCGGTCAGGCCGTACTCGGTGGCGTTGGCCAGCGCGACCGCCTCGTCGGCGTCACGGACCCGGACGATCGGCAGCACCGGCCCGAAAGTCTCCTCGCGCAGGATCCTGGCGTCGTTGGGGACGTCGACGAGAACGGTCGGCTCGAACGGGGTGCCGGGTAGGTCGTCGCGCGCGCGGCCGCCGGCCAGCACCCGGGCCCCGCGGCCGACGGCGTCACCAACGTGGGCGGCGACCAAGTAGCGCTGGCCGGCGTCGATCACCGAGCCGACGTCGCCTTCAGGGCCGAGCCGTAGCTCGCGGGTGCAGGCGACGATCCGCGCGGTCAGTGCATCGGCGATCTCGTCTAACGGCTCAGACCCGCTCGACGCTGGCGCAGATCTGGCACACGTTGGCGAACGTCTGCGGCTTCAGCCACCGGGGGGCCTGCAGCCGCCGGTGCCGCCCGCACCGAACAGCGCACTACCGCCGGCACCGCCAGCCCCACCGGTGCCGGTTCCGAACCCTCCGGCGCCGCCGGCGCCGGCCAGAAACACCCCAGCGCCGCCAGCACCGCCAGCCCCGCCGAGCCCGCTAGCCACGAAAGCGGTCCCGCCAGACCCACCCGGACCGCCGGCACCGAACAGCCCGCCGGCCCCACCCACCCCACCGGCCCCGCCGCTCCGGAAGGCTGCTCTTGTCAACCCACCGGTACCGCCGGCCCCCCCGTCACCCCACAGCAGCCCCCCGGCCCCCCCGGCCCCACCCGCCCCGCCAGAGGCGACGTTCGAGTTCCCGCCCGCGCCGCCAGCCCCACCGGCGCCGAACAGCCCGGCGGCCCCGCCGGGCCCGCCGGGCCCGCCGGGCGCCCCGGACCCGCCGGCCCCGCCGTTGCCCCACAAGATCCCGCCGGCACCCCCGGCCGCCCCAGTGCCCGGGGCCGCGTTGGCGCCGTTGCCGATCAACGGGCGCCCCAACGCCGACCGGAAGGGCGCGTTAAGCACATTGAGCACGCTCTGCAGCGGCGAGGCCGCCGCCGAATCCGCAGCCGCATAGGTCTCTGCACCCGCACGCAATGACTGCACAAACTGGTTATGGAACGCCGCTGCCTGCACGCCCAGGGCCTGATAGGCATGGGCGTGGCCGGAAAACACCGCCGCAACGGCAGCCGACACCTCATCGCCGCCGGCCGCCAGCAGCCCCGTCGTCGCGGCCGCCGCGGCCGCGTTGGCGTCGCCCAGCGTCGCGCCGAGACCGGCTAAATCCATGGCCGCCGCTCCCATTGGGTCCGGAGCCGAGATCAGAAACGACATCTGACACCTCCAGCGAGTCATCACCACCACGGCAACCCTGCGATCGCCCGATCGTCATCGACCAGCAGGACAACATCGTCGCGCGGCGGGGCGCGGCGCGGCGGGGTTTCCGCGGTATTTCTGAGTCTTCGCCGTCGCGTGCCGCGGCCGTTTCGCCGGGAGCGGGTGCAATCGGTGCATGGCCCATCCAGCATGCCGACCGCATGCGCCTGGGAAGCCGGACTAGCACTGGTCCAGCTCGAGTCGTAGCGATGCTCGTCGCTCAATTGGGCCAAGCGCTCAAGCCGAGAGGTCGCAGAACTAAGGACCTAAGCTCGACCACCATGACGGTCACGCGGCTACAGCCCTACGCGACCACCGTGTTCGCTGAAATGTCGGCTCTGGCCGCGCGGATCGGCGCGGTGAACCTCGGCCAGGGTTTTCCCGACGAGGACGGCCCGCCGGAAATGCTCAGGGCCGCCCAGGACGCCATCGGCGCGGGGGTCAACCAATACCCGCCCGGCCCGGGCGCCGCACCGCTGAGGCAGGCGATCGCCGCCCAACGCCGGCGGCATTTCGGCATTGAATACGACCCTGACACCGAGGTGCTGGTCACGGTCGGCGCCACGGAGGCCATCGCCGGGGCGGTGCTGGGGCTGGTGGAACCCGGCTCGGAGGTGCTGCTGATCGAGCCGTTCTACGACTCCTACTCCCCCGTGGTGGCGATGGCCGGCGCCCACCGAGTTGCCGTACCCCTGGTCGCCGACGGCCGCGGCTTCGCGCTGGACGCCGATGCCCTGCGACGCGCGATCACCCCGCGGACCAGGGCTTTGATCATCAACTCACCGCACAATCCGACCGGCGCGGTGCTCAGCGATGCCGAACTGCGGGCGGTCGCCGAGGTGGCGGTAACGTCCGACCTGTTGGTGATCACCGATGAGGTCTACGAACATCTGGTGTACGACGGGCACACCCACGTGCCTCTTGCCGCCTTAAACGGCATGGCGCAGCGCACCGTCACCATCTCGAGCGCCGCCAAGATGTTCAACTGCACCGGGTGGAAAATCGGCTGGGCCTGCGGTCCCGCACACCTGATCGCCGGAGTGCGGGCGGCCAAGCAGTACCTGAGCTACGTCGGCGGGGCGCCGTTCCAGCCGGCGGTGGCGCTGGCGCTCGATACCCAGGACGACTGGGTGGTGACCCTGCGCAATTCGCTGCAGGACCGACGGGACCGCCTGGCGAAGGGGCTGAGCGAGATCGGCTTCGCCGTCCACGACAGCTGCGGCACCTATTTCCTGTGCGCCGATCCGCGGCCGCTGGGGTACGACGACAGCACCGCCTTCTGCGCGGCGCTGCCGGAGAAAGTCGGTGTGGCCGCGATCCCGATGTCGGCGTTCTGCGATCCGGGGGCAAAGCACGCCGAACTGTGGAATCACCTGGTGCGCTTCACCTTCTGCAAACGACCCGACACTCTCGACGAAGCGATCAGTCGACTCGCGGGGCTGCGCGACGGCTAGGGCCCCATCATGACCCGGCGTCGCAGCCCCTCGGTCGCCGCATCGAGGATCTTCTTGCGGGCCCGACTAGCCAGGAATTCGGGCAGTGGCGCCGACGGTTCGACCGTGAGCGTGAACCGCACCCGCGTCTTGTCGTCGCCCACACGGCTCAGGTTGTATTCACCGTGCTGGCCGTGTTGCTGCTTGGTCTTCTTGGCATCCCAAACCACCCAGTCCGGGCCCCAGTGATACTCGAGCAGTTCACGATCCCTGAAGCCGACCACTTTGATTGCGACCTTCACATATCGCGGGCGACCGTCCGGCCAGGTTTCCACAACCTCGGCCTGCTTGTGCACCGACGACCACAACGGCACCGCCTGCATGTCGGCAAGGGCGTCGATAATCACGTCCGGAGGTGCGTCTATGACGACTTCACTTGATGCTTGAATGGCCACTGCTGTTCAAACTAGCAATCACTGACCGGCAATAAAGTCACTTCGCATCCTGATCGTATTCCTCGCCCATAACACGTTTCTGCAGACCCTTGGCCGCTGCGTCCAGGATCTGCTCACTCGCCCGCCGGACGATGAATCCAGGTATCGGACCAGAGGGTTCGACGGTGACGTCGAACCGCACCCGCGTCCTGTCGACGCCCTCGGGTGTGAGCTTGTACTCCACGTGTTGACCGTGCTGCTGGAAGGTCTTGTCGGCGTCCCAGCACACCCAGTCCGGGCCCCAGTGGTATTCCAGAATCTCTTTGTCGACCAGACCAAGGATCTTGACCGTCGCCCGAACGTGATGTGGCCGACCGTCGGGGTAATAGTCGATCACTTCGACGTTTTTGTGCAGTGATGACCAAGACGTCAGATTGCTGACGTCTGCCAGCGCCTCCATGACCACTTCCTGGGGCGCATCAATGACGAATTCTCGTGATGCTTTTACGGCCACCGACTTCAAGCTAGCAACGACGCCGTGCACCCGGACACGGTTCGGGCAAATACTGTGTTACCAGCCTATGTCGCTGAGCGCCGTAATCACGGCCGGCGGTGGCCCCACGGGCGGGGCCGGCGTCCGGGAGAAGCGCGGCGCGGGCGCGGCCTGCTCGACACCGTGCGCAGTGATCACCGTCGACCGCGCGGTCAAATGAGCGTCCTGCGCGGCCTCTGCCCAGGTCAGCACCGGGGTCACGCACGCGTCGGTGCCGGCGAAGACCTCGGTCCACTCGTCGCGCGTTCGGCTGGCGAATTTCTCGGTGAACACCTCGCGCATCCGCGGATAGGACCCGGCGTCGAGCTGGCCGGGTACCTCATCAGCCGCCAATCCCAGGCCGCGGAGCAGGGCGGCGAAGAACTGTGGCTCGATGGCCCCGACGGCCATGTACTTGCCGTCGGCGGTCTCGTAGCACCGGTAGAACGGGGCACCGCCGTCGAGCAGGAACGATTCGCGTTGTTCGGGTAGCGCGCCGGTCGACTTCATCGTCCACATCATCTGCGCGAGCACGCTGACGCCGTCCACCATCGCCGCGTCGATGATCTGGCCCTGCCCCGAGTGCTCCCGCTCGTAGAGCGCCGTCACGATACCCAGCAGCACCAACATCGAGCCACCGCCGAAATCGGCTACCAGGTTCAGCGGCGGCATCGGTGGCCGGTCGCGATAACCCAGCGCCGACATGGCACCGGTCTGCGACAGGTAGTTGATGTCGTGGCCGGCGGTGGACGCCAGCGGTCCATCCTGGCCCCAGCCGGTGATGCGCGCATAGATCAGCCGCGGGTTGACGGCCGCGCATTCATCCGGGCCGATGCCGAGCCGCTCGCAGGTGCCGGGCCGGAAGCAGTCCAGCAGCACGTCGGCTCTGGCCGCCAATTCCAGCAACACACCGGGCTGCGACTTCACATCGAGGTCCACGATCCGCTTTCCGCGGTGCAGCAGATCACGGTCCTGGGCCGGCATCTGGAGGCCGCCTTTTCGGTGGCGACCCGTTTCCCCCGGCTTCGCCGCGCTCGCGATCGCCACGCCGGGCCGGCGCACCCGCACCACGTCTGCCCCCAGATCGGCGAGCACCATTCCGGCGTGCGGACCCGGTCCGATGCCGCCGAGTTCGATGACCTTGACCCCGGCCAGTGGCCCCCCGGCAACCACCGTCGCCTACTTGCCCTTCTTCACCTTCAGCACGCGCTCGCGCAAATCCCGGGTCGCCGAGTCGATCGTGCCCTTGACGGCCCGCTTGAGGACGAAGCCGGGCAGCGGCACATTCGGGTCCGCCAGTAGATCGAACTTGACCAGGGTGGAGTTTCCCTTGGGCTCCAGAACGTACTTTCCGTCCTGGGCCTTCTGCTGAGCCGAGCTCACCAGCTCCCAACTCACTTCGTTGTCACCCCAGGTGTAGGCCACCACTTGCTCGTCGGTGATTCCCGCGACCTTCACCTTCATCTTGACTTTGCTGGGCCGCCCGTCGGCTCCCGTCTCGAGGATCTCGGCGCTCTGATGCGGTTCGGACCACTCGGGCATCGCCTCAAAGTCGGCGATGACATCCAGGATCTCCTCTGGACTGGCTTCGATGACGATCTCGCGGGATTCTTTGATTGCCATGGACCGCACGATATCGCGGGCAGTGGCCGGCGGGAATAGCCGCGTCGGCGAAATATCCACTGCCTGGCGTACCGTCTTTTTCGTGACTGATCCCGCATACACCGTCGGTGATTATCTGCTCGATCGACTTGCCGAACTCGGCGTCACGGAGGTCTTCGGCGTTCCCGGTGACTACAACCTGGCCTTCCTTGACCACATCGTGGCCCATCCGAAGCTGCGCTGGGTCGGAAACGCCAACGAGCTCAACGCCGGCTATGCCGCCGACGGCTACGGTCGACTTCGCGGAATGTCGGCTGTGGTAACAACTTTCGGGGTTGGCGAGCTCTCGCTCGCCAACGCCATCGCGGGTAGTTACGCCGAAAACGTGCCGGTCGTCCATATCGTCGGTGGCCCGTCCAAAGACGCCCAAGCCACCCGCCGCGCCCTGCACCATTCGCTCGGCGATGGCGACTTCGAGCATTTCTTCCGGATCAGTCGCGAAATCACCTGTGCTCAAGCCAATCTGATGCCGGCAACGGCCTGCCGCGAAATCGACCGGGTGCTGTGCGAGGTGCGCGAACACAAGCGACCCGGCTACATCCTGATGTCCAGCGACGTGGCCCGCTTTCCTACCGAGCCACCTGCCGACCCGTTGCCTCGCTACGGCGGTGGCACCAGCCCCCGGGCTCTTGCGATGTTCACCGAGGCCGCCGCCACGCTGATCGGCGACCGGCAACTGACCGTGCTCGCCGACCTATTGGTCCACCGCCTGCAAGCGGTCAACGAACTCGAGTCCCTCTTGGCCGCAGACGTTGTGCCGCATGCCACGCTGATGTGGGGTAAGAGCCTGCTCGACGAGAGCTCCCCGAACTTCCTGGGCATCTACGCCGGCGCGGCCAGTGCCGAACGCGTCCGCACGGCGATCGAGCAGGCGCCGGTGCTGGTGACGGCGGGGGTGGTGTTCACCGACATGGTCAGCGGTTTCTTCAGCCAGCTGATCGATCCGACTCGCACCATCGACATCGGGCAGTACCAAAGCAGTGTCGCCGACCAGGTTTTCGCGCCGCTGGAAATGAGTGCCGCACTCACCGCGCTGGCGACAATCCTGACCGAGCGGGGGGTCACGTCCCAGCCCGTCCCACCACCGGCGGCCGAGCCACCGGCCCCCACACCAGGACACGACGAGCCGCTCACGCAACGGATGCTGTGGGACCGGCTGTGCGCGGCGCTGACTCCGGGAAACGTGGTGCTGGCCGACCAGGGTACTTCTTTCTACGGCATGGCCGACCACGTGCTGCCGCGGGGAGTCACCTTTATCGGCCAACCCCTTTGGGGCTCAATCGGTTACACGTTACCCGCAGCAGTCGGTGCGGCGGTGGCGCACCCGGATCGCCGAACGGTTTTGCTGATCGGCGACGGAGCGGCGCAGTTGACCGTGCAGGAGCTGGGCACCTTTTGCCGGGAAGGGTTGTCGCCCGTCATCGTCGTGGTCAACAACGACGGCTACACCGTCGAACGCGCCATCCACGGACCAGCCGCGCCATATAACGACATCGTCGGCTGGCGCTGGACGGAGGTTCCCCACACGCTGGGCGTCACCAATCATCTGACGTTCAGAGCGACAACCTACGGCGAACTCGACGAGGCGCTCACGGCCGCCGCCGAACACAAGGACCGCATGGTGTTCGTGGAGGTGGTATTGCCGCGACTCGAAATCCCACCGCTGCTGGGCCAACTCGTGGGGAGCATGCACCCGACACCCCGCTCATAGCCGGGGCGCGCCTTCGATCTGCTCGAAGATCTTCGAGAACTGGAACGGGGATTGCACGATTCCGCTTCCGTTGACGGCATCCACCGCACCCAAGGTGCCGGAGACATCGCGCGGCAGCTCCCACATGGAAAGTTCGCCGATGTGGTTCTGCACGGCAAAGCTGGTCAGCTTCTGCGCGTCGGCCAGGGTGAAGATCTCGAGCGGGTCGTCGTTGATGCCAACCAGTGGCGTCACCCCGAGCATCGACCAGGCCTGCTGGCTTGACATCGACGGATACAGCGTCAGCAACTGACTGTGGGTGGCCGTTGCGGCGTCGATCGCGTACTGGCCCATGCCGGGGTTCCCAGGTTGATCGAATCCGTTGCCGTAGTCCATCGCCATGATATTCACGTGTGAGATGTTCACGCCGTTGGCCGTTGCCGTCTGCAGAACATTCAAGCCCCCGCCCTGCCCCGGGGTCAGGCCGGTCGGCAGCACCGGAAGAGTGTAAGAGACGGATACGGGTGTGCCGTTGGCCGCCATCTGCTGCTGCAGCAGGGCGATGGCCTTCGACTGGGTCGACATCGCCTGGGTGTTGCCCTGCAGCGCGCCTTCGACATCGAAGTCGAGGTTGTAGATGTGATAGGTGTTCACTACCGACGCGTACTGCTGCGCCAGTGCGGCAGGGGTCTGACCGCTGACCGCGGACAGGTCCGTGCCCGAAGCGCCACCGAACGAGATGGTGCCGGTGATGCCGGCGTTTCGCATGCTGGCGATCTGGTTTTCGATGAAGGCGCTCTGCGAGCCGCCGGTGACGTCGTACGCCGGATAGCCACCCCAGGCCGCGTGACCGGAGGGGTCGGCGTTAATGAACGCGAGGGTCGCGTGGGTCACCCCGTTCTGGGCAGCGGGGGCGAAGTCGTAGCCGTTCGGTCCGGGCCAGAGGGTGACGTCGACATAGGGCGAGTACACGCCGGTGCCGGTGCCGGTGCCAGTTCCGGTGCCAGTGCCAGTTCCGGTGCCGGTGCCAGTTCCGGTTCCGGTTCCGGTGCCGGTGCCGGTGCCGGTGCCAGTTCCGGTTCCGGTGCCACCCGTCGATGTGCCACCGCCCGTCGTGCCGCCGCCGGTCGTGCCGCCGCCCGTCGTGCCGCCGCCGGTCGTACCGCCGCCGGTCGTGCCGCCGCCGGTCGTACCGCCGCCTCCGGTGACATGCTGGCCGTTGAGCATCACATTGGTTGGCGGCGAGTAAGAGCCGGTCTGTGTGCCCTGCAAGCCGACGGTCACCGAGCTACCGGGGGCAATCGTCTGCGTCCACGACTCCGGGGTCACCGTGTAATGCGTGCCTGATTGAGCAATATGACCACTCCAGGCACTGCTGACGGATTCGTTTGCCGGCAGATCGAATTGGAGTTGCCAGTTGGTCACCGGAGTCGTACCGGTGTTGGCGATCTTGTAGTCGGCGATGAAGCCGTTGTCCCAGTGCGACGTTGCGGTATACGTCGCGGTCAGCCCAGTGCCGCCGGTGCTCGTTCCGCCACCCGTCGTCGTCCCACCCGATGTACCCGTGCCCGTGCTGCCGGTTCCCGTGCCTGTTCCGGTTCCCGTGCCCGTTCCCGTTCCCGTGCCCGTTCCGGTCCCCGTTCCCGTCCCCGTGCCCGTTCCCGTCCCCGTGCCCGTGCCCGTTCCGGTCCCCGTGCCCGTGCCCGTTCCGGTCCCCGTGCCCGTGCCCGTTCCGGTCCCGGTCCCCGTCCCTGTTCCGGTCCCCGTTCCGGTGCTGCCGGTGCCCGTGTCACCGACCGGGTGGCCGTTCACCAAGAGATTTGTCGGTGGCGAGTACGACCCGGAGTGCGCCGCTTGGAACCCCACAGTGACCGAGCTACCAGGGGCAATAGTGCTGTTATAGCTTTCCGGCGTCACCGTGTATTGCGTGCCCGATTGTGACACGTGTCCGTTCCACAAATTTGTGATGGATTCATTTGCCGGCAGATTGAATTGAAGCTGCCAGTTGCTCATAGGGGCGGTCCCGGTGTTCGTGATCGTGTAATTGGCGACGAACCCGTTATTCCACTGCGAGGAGGTCGCATAAGTGGCCGTCAGGCCGGTGCCGGCACTGCTGGCCGCAGTCGTCGCGGCGCCGACCGCGGCTGTCGCAGCCGAGGGCGTGGTCGCGGCCGTCGCCGGCGAGGGCGTAGTCGCGGCTGTCGCAGCCGTCGCCGCCGAGGGCGTCGTCGCGGCCGTCGCCGCGCCGCCACCCGAGGCGCTCGCGGCACCCACTCCGCTTCCCGCGCCGGCAGTGCCGGCGCGCGGCGCGGCAGTGCCTGAGGAGGGCTGTGCCGCCGCAGTACCGGACGTCGTCGTGTCGGACGATCTCAAGCTCGCCTGGGCTTTCGCTGCGTCACCCGACGCCGAGGCGGCCGCAGCGGCACCACCGCCGGCCCGTCCGGTGGCGGCATTCACCACACTGGACACCTGCTGACCGAGCCCCCGCAGCAACGACGCACCGCTTGCCTCAGCGCCGGCGTACGACCCGGCGGCCGCCGTCAGGCCTTGCACCACGCGAGACGCGAACGCCGAGGCTTCTGCACTGAGCAGCTGATACTCAAGTGCATGGGAGTTGAACAACCCCGCGATGGCTCCCGAAATCTCGTCGGCAGCAGCCGCCAGTATCTTCGTTGTCGGAGCCGCCGCGGCGTTATTCAAACCACTCAAATTAGAATTGATTTCTGAAATAGAATTTGCAGTTGCCGCCAGAGCATCAGGTGTTGTTATCAGGTATGACATGCCCATCTTCCTTGATCACGTGCCAATAACTTGCTTATAACGAGCGGATAACAAGGAGAATTGCGGACGCATCACAGCGTGTCAACCATTTGACCTGCCCAGAATTTCTAAGGTTTCCGTAAGCCGTGGTCAGGGAGTTAGGAACCGAGCGCAGGGCGACACGCGGGCACCGCGGGATCTTCGGCAGATCGGTCCGCGGCGGCGATGATGGCCCGGACGGTACGCCGACAGCGCCCGCAATCGGTACCGGCCCCGCAAGCAGCGGCGACCTGGTTGGTCGTCGACGCGCCGGCCGCAACGACGTCCGCCACCTGTTGGCTCGTGACGCCGTTACACAGGCACACGAACATCGAGTGATCCGATCACTCCGCCTCGATCCGCATCATGTCGAAATAGCGACCGACGAACAGCGGCGGGTAAGCACCCACGCCCGCACCGCCCCGCATCCACTGCGCCGTCGCGTCGGGGTGGTCGATCCACTCTCGCGCGCTGTCCTCATCGGGGAACTCCTGCAGGATCAATACTTCATGAGAATCATCGAATGCCCGGAACACCCACGTCTTTCGCACGCCCGCCGCGGTGAACCGGTCCACGGCCTCGCCGACCTGGGCGGTCAGCCCCGACACGTCGTCCACCGACGCGAATGCGGCCAACACCACGCCGGGCGCCTTCGGTGCTGTGGGCGCGGTGGTAATGAACCTTTCGACGATCTCGCCGGCGAACACCGCCGGAATGTCCTCCACGCCAGCCTCATCGAACCAATCGAAGAACACTCGCGAACGCAGTAGCTCCACTATCGGCTCGCGACTGTGCACGCCGATCATCACCAGCACACGGCCGTAATCATGCGTCGACACGTAGACAAGCACATGGTGGGCGCCAATGTCAGCGAGCGCCGCTTTGTTGCGTTCGAGCAGCGGCCACACCCGGGTCGGGTCAGGGATGCGGTAGTCCGACGCGATCACCATCGAGTGAATGTCGCCGTCGCTCATCGCACCCCTAAGCCGGATTGAACTGCGAAATCAGCCACTTTCCATCGGCTTTCGTCAAAGTGACGAGCACGCTGCTGGAACTTGTCGCGGGCTCGGGCCGGTCCCGGCTCTGCGTGCTCTGGTTGATGAACAGCAGCACGACGGCCGAGTCGGGATGAAATTCGGTCAGTGCGCCACGCAATACCACCGCCGTGGTCTTGACGGCCTTCTGCTTGGCAGCGGGGGCGACGATCTGCTGTGTGAACTGGTCGTAATACGACAGGAAGTCACCGGTCAGATGAGCCCGCGCGGTGGAGAAGTCGCGGTCGAGAGTGTCCGGGGAATACGACAGGATGGCGATCGTTCCATCGCTGGCAGCCGCGATCGCCTCTTTGGCCGCAGCGGCATTTACCGCGTGGTCCGGTCGGTACGAGAACCAGTACACACCTGCCAGGCCCACAAGCGACCCCAGGGTAACCAGAGTCAATATGACGACACCGACCTTCGGCGACCACTTGCTCCGCTTCCGGGACGTGCGATTCCTCATCCGGCCGGTCAGGCGGTGCAACCGTCCGGCACGCGGTTCCTCGACAGCGCCGGCCACTTCGGCGACTTCGGTGTCCTGCGCGACCTCGTCGTCGATCGCGGTTTCCTCGGGGGTCACGGGACGAACTCGACCTTCGACATCTTGAGCTGCCCACCGTCACGAGTGACCGTCACGATCAGTCGGTACTTTCGTGGATCCTGTTTGGCACCAGCGGCATTGGTGACCTCTGAGGTGCTGGAGACCAGCACCACCGCCGAATTATCGGTCATGGAGTCGAGCTCCACCGCCGTGGCTTGAACGGACCCTTGCGACACCACCTTTGACTGCTCGACGACGTTGGTGAAATCCTCAGCCATCTTCAAGAAGTCGTCCTTGAACGTCCCTGTTGAGACGTCCAGGATGTTCTTCACCCCTTCCTTGGCGTGCTCGAAGTCCAGCGATGTCAGGGTCACGACGCCCTGTCGCGCCGCTGCGGCGTACTCGGCCACCTGCTGACGCTCGCGGACCGCCTGCTTGTGCAGCATCGCCATTTCGACGCCGGCCCCCACGGCGACGAGCGATACGACGACGGCAACCACCGCAGCGACCGACGACCACTTGGGAATTGCCGGCCAGCGTCGATCGGGCTCGGAAACCGCGATTTTCGGCGTACCGTCGTCGGCCCCGGCCGTTTCAGCCTCGGCCGCCTTCGGCTCAGTCTCGGCTACCGGGGATCCTTCGGCGGGCTCGCGTTCTTCGGTCTCCCCCCCGGCTACGGCTTCCACAGGTGCCGGAGGCCCGTTTGCCTCGGCGGGTGCGACCACGGTGTCTGCTTCGGCAGCTGCCCCGGCATCGGCGAGGCCAGCCTCACGACGCAGCTTGATCGCACGGGCGCGAGCACGGGCCGCAGCGGCAAGCGCTTCAGCTTCGGCGGCCTCCGCCTCGGCTTGATCAGCCAGCGAGCGCATCTCCTCGGCAGTGCGAGGTTGCTCGTCGCTCAATCTCAACTCCTCTACCGCTTGCCCGCCGGCGCCAGATTTGCTTGTAGCCGCCGGCTATCCGGCCGGGTCCGCTGAGTCCGATGCCGCGCCGGACACGACGGGCCGGTGTTGGCCAACCCTACTCGGCACCCACAACGGCGGCGAACAATCCGAAGGCGTACCACCACTCCCATCGGCAGTCCGCGGAGAGGAAGATTATCATCTTGCGCCCGACAGGCCACCGCCAGCTTCCCTGTCTGGGGCAACTGAGGCCGCTCACGCTGGGGAAATGGCGTTCTCCTTTTGGGTATACCGTCTCAAGGATCGCGGTCTGCGGTCAGCGGAGTAGGTCTTTGACTACCTTGCCGGTCGCATTCAGCGGTAACGCCTCGAGGAACTCGACCGATCGCGGCACTTTGTACCCCGCCATGCGGTCCCGGCACCAGCCGATCAGTTCTGCCGCGCTGACCGGACCTTTGCGGACGACGAACGCCTTCCCGATCTCACCGAGCCGCTCATCCGGAACGCCGATCACCGCCGCCTGCGCCACCGCTGGGTGATTGAGCAGAAGGCCCTCGATCTCGGCCGGATAGGCATTGAATCCGCCGACGATGAACAGGTCCTTTTTCCGGCCGGCGATGCGTAGCCGACCGCCGTCGTCGAGGTACCCCAGGTCGCCGGTATGCAGCCAGCCGTCGTCGTCGATCGTCTCCGCGGTCGCGCGAGGATCGTCAAGATACCCCTGCATGACGCCGTAGCCGCGCACCAGTACCTCGCCGTCGCCACCGATGCGCACCTCCACCCCGTCGCAGGGCAGACCCGCGGTTGTGGCCACCTCCTCGAGGGAATCGCCGGGCCTCGACAAGGTCACGTTGCCGGCTTCGGTCAGGCCGTAACCGGTCATCAAGGTCTGAAACGGCAACTCGTCGTGAACGCGGCGGACGAGTTCGACCGGAATGTCTGCGGCACCGGTCACGCCTGCACGCAACGTCGACAGCCGCGTTTTGTCGGCGACGGCAAGTAGCGACTGGTAAATCGTCGGTGGACCGGGAAGCATCGTGATATGTTCACGCTCAATAAGATTCACCATGGAGTTCGCGTCGAACACCGGGACCGGCAGCATCGTGGCGCCGCGCAGGAACGAGGTGACCAGTCCGGCTTTGAGCCCGAACGTGTGGAAGTAGGGATTGATCTGCAGATAGCGGTCGCCTGGACGCAGATCGGCGAGCGTCGCCCACTCGTCGTACATCCGCAGCGTCTGTTGATGATTCATCATCGCGCCCTTCGGGCGCCCGGTCGTACCGGAGGTGAAGATGATGTCGGAGATGTCGGACCCGGCTACCGGGCACTCGAAAGGCGTACCGGCGGAAAGGAAGCCAGATTTGAGGTCGATGACGGGGACGCCCGCGGGCACCGAGTAGTCCTGGCCGAGGAATCCCTGCTCGATCAGTACGGCCTTGACTCGGCTGCGCAGGATGATGTCAGCCGCCTCGTCCGCCTTGAAGCGGGTGTTGATCGGAACCAGGACCCCGCCCGCGGTGAGCAGCCCGAACGCCGCGACGATCCACTCCGCCGAATTGGGCGCCCAGACGGCCACCCGGTCGCCCCTGCCGACTCCGAGCTGAGCAAAAGCGCCTGCGGCGCAACGTATCCGATCGACAATCTCATCGAAGGTGTAGCGCAGCGGACCGTCGACGACCGCTTCGGCATCCCCGAATCGGTCCGCCGCGCTCAAGACCATCTCCGGGATGGTCTGCCAGGCCTGATGGGCCGGGTGGCCCGTCACACCGTGACGAGCCGACCGAGATTACCGCCCATGATCTTCGCCTGATCCTCGACGGCGAGATGCGACAGCGCGTTGATGTAATAAGTCGGCTCCGCCAGTCCCTCCGGGTGCGGCCAGTCCGAACCGTAGAGCACCTGGTCCACCCCGACCAGGTTGATCAGATCGTCGATGCCGTCTTCGAAGAACGGGCTCACGTAGATCCGGTTCTTGACCGTCTCGACCGGGTCGCTGGCGAACGCTTCCGGGGCCTTCCGGAAGACCTCGGCCAGCCCGTCCAGCAGCGGGGTCATCCACTTCGAACCAGCCTCGACGATCGCGACCTTCAGCTTGGGGTGGCGGTAGAGCGCACCGTGGATCACCCACGAGCCCACCGCATCCTGGATCGGCCGCCATTCGTTGAGGATGCCCATCGCATTGGTCTGGAACGGCAGCATCTCCTGGTCGGCGCCGTCCCACTCGGAGGTGTAACGAGAGTAGCCGCTGTCGCTGGAGTGCATGCCGACCAGCAGGTCGTACTCCACGACCCGCTCCCAGAACGGGTCGAACTCGGGCAACGCAAACGACCGCGGCCCGCGGAATCCGGGGACCGGCGCCGGACGGATCAGGATGCAACGGGCGCCACGCTTGACCACCCACTCCAGCTCCTCGATGGCCTTCTCCACGATCGGCAGGGTGATCACCGGGGTGGTGAAGATGCGGTTCTCGTAGTTGAAACCCCAGACCTCGTCCAGCCACTGGTTCAGCGCATGGATCAGGACGTGGATGGCCACCGGGTCGTCGCGCAGCCGCTCCTCGATCAGGCTCGCCAGCGTCGGGAACATCAGGGTGCGGTCCAGGCCCAGTTCGTTCATCTTCTCCAGGCGCGGCCCGGGCTCGAAGAACGCCGGTATCGCCCGCATCGGTTCTCCGAACAGCTCGCGCTTGGTCTTGCCGTCCGGGTTGCCGTACTTGAAGTACTCCTCCCAGGCCCCCGGCCGGGCGACGACCTCGAAGGTCGGGTTGGGAATGTAATTGCTGATCACGCCGCGGAGCGCGATCTTGGTGCGCCCGTTGACCTGGACGTACTGGACGAAGTCCCGGTACTCCTTGGGCAGGAACTTGGTCAGCGCCTCCGGCGGCTCGTACAGGTGGTTATCCGCGTCAAAGAGCGGGAACGGGACGTCCTCACGATGCGACAGCTGCCCCATGAAATCCTCCTTCGCAATTTACGAGAATCCTATTCTCTAGGCCTGCTGTTTGGCAACGCGGGTCCGCGAGCTGGGGGCATCTCCCGCTTGCGGGGCAGGCAAGTCTGATCAGCACTTGGCGGTGATCCGGAAATCCACCGTGGCCGCCTCGGTCGGTTTCGCCGTCGTGGCGCCGTTGACCGTTCCGGTGATCACGAAGTTGCCGCCGTCGAAGCGGGTGTCGGCAGCGCCGCCGCCGCCCGGCGAAGAGGTCGTGGTTCCGGTGAAGCCGCCGAAATTGTGGAAGCGCACCGAGATGGTGGTGGCGGGGTGCTGACGCTGGTCGAGGACGGCAGTGGCTCCGGACTCGTCGTTGCCCAGGGCGATGGTTCGGTACCACTCCTGCTGATAGCACCTGACCAGGTCGGGTCGCACTTCGGTGCCGTTGACGGTCACCGTTGCGGTACTCGCGAGCTGCCCCTGTGACGGTGTGCTGCAGGCGCCGAGGATAGCCACCGCGAATGCCGCCGATGTCACTGCCGCGGTTCTGTTCTGCACCTGCCACCCCCATGAACAACTTCCGTCAGCTTCTGGACCTGCACCGATGATGCTATTCTCCGGATACGAGAATGCCAATATCGCTGTTCTCGCGCCCGAGGAGCCAATCAGCATGGTCGACCTGGAGTTCGACGAGTTCGACGCCGGGGTGGCGGTGCTCACCATCGATCGCCCGCATGCCCGCAACGCCATCGCGCCGGAGACGATGGGACAGCTGGAGCAGGCCCTGCACGCGGCCGCCGGTGCCCGTGCCCTGGTCATCAAGGGCGCCGGTGACCGCGCTTTCGTCTCCGGTGGTGACCTCAAAGAGCTGAGCGCGCTGCGCACCGAGGAGGACGCGGCGGCGATGGCCAGACGGATGCGGGCCGTGTGCGATCAGATCGCCGCCTTCCCGGCTCCGGTGATCGCGGCGTTGAACGGTCACGCCTTCGGCGGTGGTGCCGAAGTGGCGGTGGCCGCCGACATCCGGGTTGCCGCTGACGACGTCAAGATCGCGTTCAATCAAGTGCAGCTGGAGATCATGCCGGCATGGGGCGGTGCCGAGCGGCTGGCCGCAATCGTGGGCAAGAGCCGGGCACTCCTGCTGGCGGGCAGCGGCATTGCGCTCGGCGCTGCAGAGGCCGAGCGCATCGGGCTGGTGGACGTGGTGCTGCCGCGCGAATCGTTCGATACAACCGACAAGGGTTGGCGGTCGGTCGCCACCTCGCTGGCCCGTCGTCCGGTGGCTGAGATAAAGCGGGTGATCGGCGGAGTTCCCGCCGATGACGCGATAGCATCGTTTGCGCGCCTGTGGGTGGCCGACGCGCATTGGCAGGCCGCAGATCGGGTTATGAACCGCACAGTCGATCCGCACCCGGCAGCCGGAGGAGCGATATGACGACTAGCACAAGCAGACCGCTCAGCGCTGGTGCCGCAGCGCTGCTGGCCGGAGCTGGTCTGCTGTGTGGCCCCGGACAGGCGAACGCCGACGACGACCCACCCATGCATCAGGTGGTCTACACCATCTCGGCCAAGAACCCGATCTACGCCGACATCTACTACCAAGACCAGGACCCGACCAAGTTCTCGGATTACAGCCACAACCCATACACCTTCACGCCGAACATCCAGGCCGACATCGCCCCTGGCCGGTCGTGGGTCCAGCAGGTGATGCTCATCAATCCCGAAGCGTGGGCGATGGTCAGCGTCAGCACCGGGCGCCAACCGGGTACGCCGGGGTTTCACTGCACCTTGTCGGTTGACGGGAACGTCGTCGTCTCCAAGGACGGAGACAAGGGCGTGCTCTGTTCGTTGCGGACCTGGTGACCTGCCGGCTGCGCAGGCATGTCCGTCACTGGTTCGCCTTCCAGACGGCGCAGGTGGTACTCGACGAAGTCGATGGTCTCGGTGTGACCGCTCGACATGCCCAGGGCCTGTTCGAGCACCAGAAACCGGGACAGGCTACTCATGAGCACGGTCCACACCACCGGCGGTACATCATCGGTGTTCACCGCATACCGTTTCAAGGCCGAAGCGATGACCCGGCGTTGTTCTTCGCGGAATCGTTCGGCGTAGTAAGCGATTTCCGCCCGCATCTCCTTGCGGTGGTTGGCCAGCGCCATGAACTCCATCGAGATGCGGGTGAAGCCCGGGTCGGCTCCGAACCTCCACAGGGCCCATAACGGCTGCGGCGACTGCAGTACCCGCGCCTGCGCCTGCAGGCCCTCCTCGGCGCGCCGGCGGAAGACGGCCAGAAACAGCTCTTCCATGGTCCTGAAGTAGTAGTGCACCAGCTGCGGCTTCAGCCCGGCCTTGTTCGCCAGCCGCCTCGAAGTCACTGCGGCGTAGCCTTCTTCGAGCATCAACCGTTCGGCCGCGTCGAGCAGCAAACCGCGATTCTTCGCGTCCGGCGCCCCGATCCTGCGGGCCGATGTCATGCCGCTTCTCCGCACTGTCTGCACTCACCTGGTGGTCACGCCGATCGTAGTCACCGGACTGCGCTGGTCCGACCGCGCAACCTTGACCCTGACATTACCTGTCTGCTAAGCAAGTGCTCAGCAGAGCATCTCATCCGGGCGGCGCCAGCTCTCGTCGCCGACTCAGCATGGCACCTCACGGAGCCGGCTTAAGGAGGCACGCACGACATGAGCAACTACGACACCATCGACTTTTTCACCGATCCGGCGCTGGTCCCCGATCCACACCCGTACTTCGACTATCTGCGTAGCCGCAACCCGGTCTTGCGGCTCCCGCACTACGGGGTCGTTGCCGTCACGGGGTACGAAGAGGCCACCGCTGTCTACAAGGACACCGATTCGTTCTCGAACTGCGTAGCACTGGGCGGTCCGTTCCCGCCGTTGCCGTTCACGCCGGAGGGCGACGACATCAATGCCCAGATCGACGCACATCGGGAAAGCTTTCCGATGTATGAACACATGGTCACCATGGACCCGCCCGAACACAGCCGGGCCCGGTCGATCCTGAGCCGTCTGCTGACCCCGAGCCGGCTCAAACAGAACGAGGAGTTCATGTGGCGCCTCGCCGACCGTCAGCTCGACGAGTTCCTGGTCAACGGGGAATGCGAGTTCATCGGCGAATATTCAAAGCCGTTCGCCACGCTGGTGATTGCTGATCTGCTCGGGGTTCCTGAAGAAGACCATAAGGAGTTCCGGGTGGTCCTGGGTGCTGACCGCCCCGGCCGTGTGGGAGGTCTCGACCACGAGTCGGTTGGCGTCAACCCGTTGGAGTTTCTGGACGAGAAGTTCTCCGCCTACATCGACGACCGGCGCGCGCACCCGCGCGACGATGTGCTGACGGCACTGGCCACCGCCAGGTACCCGGATGGTTCAACGCCGGAGGTCATCGACGTAGTCCGCTCGGCCACTTTCCTTTTCGCGGCCGGGCAGGAGACCACAGCCAAGCTCCTGAGCGCTGCATTGCAGGTGATCGGCGAGAGGCCGGACATCCAGCGGCAGCTCCGTGAGGACCGGGCCCTGATTCCCGGGTTCATCGAGGAATCGCTGCGCATGGAGAGCCCGGTCAAGAGCGACTCGCGGCTGGCCCGGCGGAACACCCAGGTGGCCGGGGTTGAAATTCCAGCAGGCACCGTGGTGATGGTGTTACCCGGTGCGGCCAACCGTGACCCGCGCCGGTTTGAGAATCCGCATGAGTTCCAGCTCGACCGCAAGAACGTCCGGGAGCACATGGCTTTCGCACGTGGTGTGCACTCCTGCCCGGGCGGGCCGCTGGCTCGGGTGGAGGGCCGGGTCTCCATCGAGCGCATCCTGGACCGGATGGCCGACATCGGAATCGACGAGGCACATCACGGACCCGCCGGCGACCGCCGCTATACCTACGAACCGACGTATATCCTGCGGGGGCTCAACCAATTGCACCTCACGTTCACGCCGCAGTAGGGGCTTCAGCGAAGGGCCAAGCCGACGAAGTAGCTGCCGAACAGTCCGGCGGCGATCAGCAGCACCCAGGCGTCCGTCAGCCGGCGAAGCAGTGCCGGGGCTTGCCTGACTTCCATGAACTCGCGAAAAATGATGCGCACCTTGACGAGTGCGATGACGATGACGCATGACGTGATCACGACGTTGGACCGCAGCGAGCCATCGGCGGAATGGTCCAGCCATAAGTAGCTCACCGTCAGCGCGGCCAGCGCCACCCACACAACCATGAGCCTCTTGTTGAATCTCACCCGTCACCTCACCACGTACAGCAGCGCAAAGATCAACACCCACAGGAAATCGACCGTGTGCCAGTAGGTCGCGCACGTCTCGATGAGCACCTGGGAGCGCCTGGCCGGGCTCCGCAGCTGATAGAGGACTATGCCCAGCGCGACGAAACCGATCAGCAGGTGCACGAAGTGGATCCCGGTGAGGAAGAAGTAATAGGTGAAGAAATCATTGCTGTCCAGGCCATTTCCGCCGCGCACCAACCGGACCCACTCGAGCACCTTGAAGAGCAGGAAGACTCCGGCACACCCGGCCGTGACGACCGCGTCCCGAAGTCCCGCCCGATAGCAGCCGGCGCGCGACGACTGCACACACCGCGCGACCGACCAGGAACTCAGCAGCAGGACAAGGGTGTTGAGTACCCCGATGTGGAGCTCCAGCCGTGCCTGCGAAAGCAGGAACAACTCAGGACTTCGGGCACGGTAGAAGAGGTAGCAGCCGAGGTACGCGGTGAAGACCAATGTCTCGAACAGCACGAACGCCCACATGTCCGGTTGACCCGGAACGAATTTCGCGCGCTCGGTCTTGGCGGTGAGGTCCGTCATGACACGGCAGCTCGTTTCCGAGACACGTCCGGCAATGGCCCGGTGCCGAAGTCTTCCCGCCGGATCAGCTGAAAGAGCATCACAACGAACGTCACCTGGTATACGCCGAACACGACCATGTCCAGCCACCAGGCAATCTGACCGTTCCAGGCCAACACCCCGCGCCCGAAGATCCAACACGGCGCCACCACCACCTCCGTGAGCGCGTTACACAGGTTCAGGTATCCGAACCACTTCGGAAATACCCGGTTGTTGTCGATCAGGATCGCAATCATCCAGATCAGCGAGCCGATCAGGAACACTCCCATGGTGCCGTCGAAAGACAGGAAGGCAAAGTCATAGAGCCAACCGAGCACTCTGGGGTCTCGGTGCGGACGAAGCGTGCCGACGATCAATGCGATACACAGCAACAGCAGGCCGGGAATCGCACTGAGCGAGTAGATGATCAGGTAGGTGTATCCGAAGATGCGGCTGACCGACATGCGTCGCATGGAGTATGCGATGAGGGCGTTGTTGATCGCGGTCATGCCGGCGATGACGAAGATGATGCCGAAGCCTACGGGTATACCGAGGTGGCGTTCGCGGAACCAGTGGGCCTGGGTCGCGAGGTCCCAGGTCGGCTGCGGCGGGGGCTGGACCTGCGCCACCACGAAGAACACCGGGAAGAAGATGGTGTAAAAGACCAGAAGTGTCCACCAGGCCAGCCACAGTTCGCGCTTCGGATTGCGCCGCAGCTTCGCCACCACGCTCACGCGCTGCCCAATTCTGTTGGCCGCGTAAGGTTCTCAGTCCGTTCTCGGTAAATTGCCCGAGCCAACACGATACCCATCACGACGATCCAGGCGCCGATAGCGACGTTTTTCACCCAGAACGACAAGACACCGTCCCACGCCAGCGGGCCGGACAACGACACGCCGGTGAAGGCCGCCGGCATCAGTGCAACGGCAACGAGCAGGTTGAAGTGGGCCACCCAGCGGCCGAAGACCGGTTGCGGCTGGTCATCGAAATAGATTGCCAGGCAGAGGATCACGCTTTGGCCGATCAGAAAAGGAACCAAAATGGTGAAGGTGATCCACGCGAAGTCGTTCAGCAATTGCGTCAGTTCCGGACTCCGCTCCGGGCGAAAGGCCGCCAGCAGCCAGCAGACATCGGCGACGAGAAACAACGTCGGAGCACCCGCCACGCACCCCAGCATCGCGTAGGAGAAGATCGGCGTCCGATGTGCCATCCGCCGTATCTGCATCACGATCAGCGTCAGGACCGGGACGAGGCACACACCGAACCAGTTGAAGATGATCATGCTGTAACGGATTTCGGGCAGATGTGCCGGGTCGCGGTAAAACGCGGCGACCTGCTCCGCCGACATGGTGGGTGACATCGGCGGGTTGAAGCCGGGAAACAGTAGGAAGGCGGCGAGCCAGATGGCCGCGGTAACGGGCAACGTCCATAGCAGGATCAACTCACCATCGCTGCGCCGCAACCCCACTCGCGACGGTCCCGGGTCACGAGCCGTGCCGATGTCTGTCATCAATTGAATCCTTCCACCGCACATCATCGTGTGGCTACGACCGGCCCAGCCACGAAAGTAGCCGATCGGCTAGTCCGGGGTCAATAGCCGATCGGCTACGCTTGCTGCTGTGGTCGAGTCGAAGGCGCGCAGCCAGTTCCGATTCATCACTCGCAGCGCTGCGCAAACGCGCGTCCTGGATGCCGCGCTGAGCTTGATCGGCGAGCACGGTGTCGGCGGAACCTCCCTGCAGATGATCGCCGACGCCATCGGCGTGACGAAAGCGGCGGTATACCACCAGTTCCGCACCAAGGAGCAGATCGTGATCGCACTGACCGAGCGCGAATTGGGCGGGCTCGAGGAGGCGCTGGAGGCAGCCGAAGCCCGCGACCACCGGAGCGAGGCACGCGACGTTCTGCTCACGCGCGTCATCGACGTGGCCGTGCAACGGCGGGGTGCGACAAGCACCCTGCAGTTCGACCCCGTCGTCGTCCGACTGTTGGCTTCCCACGAGCCTTTTCAGCACTTCATTGAACGACTCTTCGGCGTGCTGGTCGATGACGTATCTGAGGGTGCACGAGTATCGGCCGCGATGCTGTCGGGGGCGCTCGCCGTCGGAGTCATGCATCCACTTGTGGCCGGCATCGACGACGAGACACTGCGCATCCAGCTGCTGCGCATCACTCGACGGCTCTTGGATACCGAATAGTTCGAACGCATGCCCGCCGTTCCATTTTCACAAGCGTGCCACTCCGATAACGTTCTGGTATGCACAACCTCAGACGTCTTGTCACCGTGGCGCTGACGGTCGCGGTCGGCTTTGGGCTGGCGAACACGTCCAATGCGCGAGCCGACGACGGCGACGTCCCCTGGCCTTTCGTGGGATATCACTGGTGCCCGGGTAACCCCTTCAGCGCTGACTGGGGACCTCAGTGGGATCCGACCACGTGCCATGACGCGCATCATCGGGACATGGACGGCACGATGCACAACCGGGATTACTTCGGCCCCAGCCCCTTCCAGGACTGGCCCGAGATCCCGAACAACCGGCCGTGAGGTCCGGCCCCTTGTCTACGTGTCGCCGCGCTCCCAGATCTTCTTGCCGTCATGGGCATTACAAACCAGGAACAGCCCGTCGGGTGCCTGCGCTACGTAATACTCCGGGTACTCGACGCACGACGAGTTCTCCGCCTTGACGCCGGCCATCGGAGGCGAACGGAACCAGCGCGGCTCATACCTTCTCGGCGAACCGCAGAACATGAGACGTCCGGGTTCGGTAGCGAAGGACACGTAGTAGTCCGCGGTACCGAACACGTAGTAGGTGGTGTTATCGCACGGAGCGCCCAACACGACGTGCCCGGTGATACCGGGCGTGCAGTCCGGGTAATCGCAGGTTACCGGATCGGCAGCGGCCTGCGGTACCGCCACCACTCCCAGGCCGAGCAATGCGGCGATCGCTGCCACCATGAATCGCACTAGCTTAATTTGCCACAGCCGGAAAGAAAATTCATTACCTTGCCGAGAGCCGGTAAGAAAATTCTCCCAATCGGAGAGGACCTGGGATACCCCCGTCGATCCCTTCGGCACGGGCGTCAACGCCGGTCGATGATAATGTGACTGCTCGTAGTGCGGGGCGAGGAGGTGATTGGTGCCGCCACGCGAAACTTCGGCCCGGGAGCTCGATGCTGAGGATGGCGATCCAGCGACTGCTTCGGCGATCGAACCGGATGACCTCGCCGAGGCAGAGGCTCGCGCCGAGGCCGCCCGTGCCCGCGCCCTCGAGTTGCGCCGCCAAGCCGACGCGGCATCGCGTCAGGACGAAGCCGACGAGAAGCCGTCCCGCCGGCGCCGCGTGCGCTGGCGGCCGGGCTTTTCGAGCCGAAAGGCACGCGTCTTAGCTGCCGCGGTCCTTATCACCTGCACCGCTTCGGCCGGCAGCGGTTATCTTATGTGGCACCACCACCGCGTCGTGCAGCAAACCCAGCGTTCGGCGGAATTCGCGGCCGCCGCACGCAAGGCAGTTGTGATGATGATGTCGATCGACCCGAATAGGGCGAGAGACGACATGCAACGGTTCGCCGACGAAACCACCGGGCAATTCAAGGCCGGCGTGTTGATGGGCGCCGAGGATATGGTGCGGGCTCTCGAGCAGTCGAAGGTCGTTGCCAAAGCCGCGGTGCAAGCCGTCGGCGTGCAATCCATGACCGAGAATTCGGCGGTGGTCCTGGTCGCGGCGAAGTCTGAAATCACCAAGCCGGATCAGGCCAAGCCGGAACTGCGGACGTGGCGACTGGTGGTCGACGTCGAGCGAGAAGGCGGCCAACTCAAGATCTCCAAAATTGAGTTCGTTCCGTGACAAGTCCGCGGACGCTCCCGCGCTGGTTGCGTCGGTGCAGGTCACGGTGGCGCTCGATCCTGTTGATTCTTCTGGTGGTTACCACCGTGGGGTACGCCACCGGCTACTTCTTCTTCGTGTACCGCACCGATATGGACACCGATCGCGCGGTGTCACGACAGGTCGTCAAGGCGGCCGGCGACGGCGCCGTGGCGCTGCTGTCTTACTCGCCCGAGACGCTGAGCCGGGACCTGGCCAACGCCAAATCCCGGGTCACCGAGAATTACCTGCCCTACTACCAGCAGTTCGTGGACCAGATCGTGGGCCCTTCGACGCAGCGGGCACAAGTCACCACGTCGACTTCTGTTGTCAAGGCAGCGGTGGCCGAACTGAATCCGAATTCCGCCGTGGTCGTGGTTTTCGTTAAGCAAAAAACGGCGAGCAAGGAAAAGCCGGAACCGGTGGTGACATCGACCGCCCTTCGGGTAACGTTGAAAAAGGTCAACGGTTCATGGCTTATTGAGAAATTCGACGGCATGTGAGCGCACATCGTCTTTCGCTTTAATCTTTGGACTCCACGTGAAAATGCCGCAATGTAGCGCGTCGAGGAGCAGCAGTGATGCGTTCAATAACTGCGACGGTGAGCGCAGCCATGGCAGCGGCCGGCCTGACCGTCATGGTTCACACAGCTCCACCGGCACGGGCCTACAACCCGGCCGTCAACGGGCGGTTCACCGCCACCCTGATCGGCGACTGGGCGCGTACCAGGACCGTGTATCGCGACGAAGCCGTGGTGCAGAGCACCTGGACGATCAGCTCGTCGTGTTCGACCGCCCAGGACTGCACCGGTCAGGTCGTCAGCGATCAGGGCTGGTCAGCGCAGATGACCATGCATGACGGCCTCACCTGGTATGTCAAACGCGACATTCCGAACTGGGAGACTTGTGATGACGGCACCTCGTTCACCGGCCACGAGGTATTTTATTTCTATCCGGCCAACCCGGAAACCGGCGAAAACGCGCTCGGCTCATCGGTTCTGGCCGGTCGCGAACACACTGCGGGACCCAGCGGTGCGTGCGGAACCAATGCCCCGCTGTATGTCGAGCAGCCGTTCAGGCTGGACCGGATCGGTTGACCGCCGGCCGATTCAGGTGGCGAACATGTCCTTCCACGTCTTGGGTGCCTTCGACGGAACCAGATCCGTCTGACGGAAGACCTGTCCGTCGGGGGTCACGTAACTCCCGGTCTCCGGACTGTACTGAGCGAAAGCCACCGATGGACCCGACGGTAATCCGTTGCGGCCGAAGGCACTGGGAGCAGCCGAGGGTGTCGGACCGGGTGGGGCGGCAGCCGGGGTCGGGTTATTGGCCACGTCGAGCGGAGCGATCGAGGACACCTGACCCATCGGTGCCTGCGGGGTGATCCCCGGGGCTGCCGGTGCTCCCGCCGGCGGCGGCACCACCCCTGGAGGCAGCGGCGTTCCGTCGATCGGCCCGAAGATCCGTTCGCGGTTCCAGTTGACCCGGTCGTCGGGCGGGATGCCCTGCGCAAGCAGGTTCGGGTCCAGCGGGTAGGTGCCGAACGCGTGCTGCCTCATCGCCAGCGGCATGAACGGCTTGTCGCTGTCGCAGATCTCGACCGTCGGTGCCCGCTTTCCCGGGTGCCCCATACAGGGGTAGTTCCGCGCGCCGCGCACCCCGATCGGTGAATCCTGCGGCAGTTTGCAGTACAACCCGTCCGGCGTGTCGATGGTCGAGGTGTCTGACGGCGAACGCCATTGGCTCGGCGGAAGGAAACCCACGGTACACGCCGGCGGATCGCTGATCACGAGATTGAAAGCGCCCGTGGCCAATCCGGTCGGACTCTTGGTGCCCAGGAACGACTGAATGGCCGCGGTGAACGGCGGCAGCAGCACCAGCACCTGTTCCAGCGAGGCGTGGTAGGTCACGCCGATCTGGCCGATGGTGGTGAGATTGGCAAGCAGGACCGGCAGTGTGGGTTTGATCTGATCAAGCAGCCGAGACGCCTCGTTCAGCGCTTCGGGGCCGTTCTCGAGCAGGGTGCGCACCTGCGGATCGTTGGTCGCCAGCTGTCCGGTGAACCCGGCGAGGCTGTGGGCCCAGCGCCGGATGCTGTTGCCGGTCTGCGCTTGGGAGTCCAACAGCGGCCCGGTGTCCTCGGTCAGACTGCGCGCCCGGTCGGCCACGCCGTTGAGGTCGCCGGAGATCTGCGCCGAAGAATCGAACAGCGAGCCGAAATCGTAACTGGCGCCGTTGAACGCCTTGAACGACTCATCGAGCAACTGGGTGAGCCTGCCCTGCGGGATGCTGTTGAGTAGGGCACTGGTCTGGTCCAGCACGGGACCGATTGGCTGCGGAACCTTGGTGTCCTTGACGGCGATCACCGATCCGTCGTGCAGATAGGGCGGCGAGTCGGTCCGCGGCCGCAGGTCGACGTACTGCTCGCCCACGGCGGAGATGCTGCGCACCTCGGCGTCCAGGTCGGCCGGGATCTTCGGCGAAGTATCAAGGCGCAAAGTCGCTTTCGCTCCGCGTGCGGTCAGCTCTACGCCGGTGACCTTACCGATCTGCACACCGCGATACGTCACGTTGCTGAACCGGTAGAGGTTACCCGTCTCGCGAAGTTCCAGCGTGACAGTCATCTTGCCGATCCCGAGCAGTGTCGGAGCCTGGACGTAGTAGACGACCATGACGAACAGGCCGATGACTCCCACGATCGCGAAGATGACCAACTGGATACGGATGAAGCGGGTCAGCATTCAGCCACCCCCCTCCGCCGGTGCCACTGCGGGCGGCAGACCGTTGGGCAGCGTGGCACTTTGATCGGTGGCGGGTGCAGCGGCCGGCGGCGGCCCCGGCGCCTGCGGTGCCGCCGACGGGGGCGGGCCGGGCAGATATGAGCCGGGCGCCCCTGGCGCGCCGAATCGGAATTGCAGGTATTCCGGATCCCCGGGTGCGGGCACCCCCTCCGCGCCCAACCGCTCCCAGTGGGTACCGCGCAGAAGGCTCTTGCGCAGCCCGGCGTTCGTCAGGTCGATGATGAAATACCCGTTGACGTAATCGCCTCGGACGTAGCGGTCGATGAAGCCCTGCGTGAACGGGAAGGTGGGCGCATACGCAATCGCCGCATCGAGATCCGGCCCCACATCGGCCAGCGCGCTGATGGTCGGCTCCAGATTCTTCAAGTTGTTCACCAGGTCTGACCCGGCATCGTCGACAAGTCTGGTTGCGGTGTTGCTAAATGTCCCAAGCTTTTTCAGTGCGGTGGTGATGCGGGGGCGTTCCCGGTTGAGTACATCCAGCGCCGGTGGAATCTCGTTCAAGGCTCGGGTGATGATGTCGCGTTGCCCGGCGAGCGTGCCCGACAGCCGGTTCAGCGCCTGGACCGACGCCACGATGTTGTCGCGTTGCTGATCGAACGTGCCCACGAACCGGTCGAGCCGATTGAGTAGATCGCGCACATCGCCGGCGCGTCCGGACAGCGCGGCATTGAAATTGTTGATGATGTCGCCGATCTGACCCAGTCCCCCGGCGTTGAGAACCACCGACAGTGAGGACAGCGTCTGCTCCGTCGACGGGTAGGTCGACGAGCGGTTGAGCGGGATCGTGGCGCCCGGCTGCAGACGCCCGGCCGGCGCCTGACCCAGCGGCGTATTCAATTGCAGATGCATCGAGCCCAACAGGCTGGTCTGCCCCACACTGGCCACCGCGTTGGCCGGAATCACCACACCGGGCTGCACCGAAACCTCGACGTCGGCGTGCCAGCCGCGCACCGACAGCTTCCGGATGCTGCCGACGATGACATCGTTGATCATCACCGGTGAATTCGCTTCCAGCGTCCCGACGTTGGCGACCTCGACATGATACACGCTGGACCCTGGCCCGCGGCCCACGGCACCCGGCAACGGCAGAGAGTTCAAGCCGCTGAACGCACACCCGGTCGCGGTCAGCATGACGCACATACCGATGCCCAGCACCCTTCGGATGCGGCGCACCGCGACTCGGCGGGTCATGGTTGTGGCCTCTCTGCGGGCAGTAGCAGTTCCGGCACGGTTTGCGGTGCGGGAGCCGGCTGAGACGCCACGCTCGGCGGGGGCGGCTCCGGCATGGCCGCACCCGGTATCCGCGCGGGCGGACCGGGCGGTGGCGGCGCCTCCGGGACGTCGCCGGGCAGGCCGGTGTACGCGGACACTGCGGGCGGCAACTCGGGTGCCGTCGGCTTGGGGCCCTCGCCGCCGGGTGCGAGCCGTTGCTCGGTGTAGACCACGTTCTGCGGGTCGAAAGCCGGCGCCAGGATCGGGTTCACCGGAATCGGAAGGTAGTTGAAGTTGAAGTAGGTCAACGGGTTGAACACCTTCAAGGCCGGGCTCAGGTACAAACCACACAACTTGCCGGTCTCGACCGAGGTGACGTTCTCCAGCGCTCCGATCTGCGAGCAGAAGGCGTTCGTGGGATTACTGAGGTTCTGGACGCCGACCCCGCCGCGGACGTTGCCGACGTCGGGGTCGTAGTCGTTGTAGGCGTTGGCAATCGCGTTCGGCGCGACGTGCAGCACGTTCTGCAATGCGATCTTGTTGTCGACGAGAATCTGGGTGAGGTCAGCCAGTCGGGTGATCTGCTCGGCCGTCTGGTCACGGCTGCCCGCGATGAACCGCTGCACTTCGCCGACGGCACTGGACAAGTCGGTCAGCGCGGCGTCGAGATTGGCCTTGTTGTCGTCGAGCACGCTGGTGAGGGTGGCAAGCCGATCATTGAACTGGACGAGCTGAATATTGCTGTCGCGCAACGCACCGACGAAGGTCTGCAGATTCTTGATGATGTCGACGAGGTTGCCACTGCCGTTGGCGAAGATACGCCCCAGTGCTGACAATTGGGCCAGGGTCTCACGCAGCTTGTCGCCGTTTCCGCCGAGCGCGTTGGCGGCGGCATCGATGAATCGCGAGACCGAAGGCGTCGAGACCCTGCTATTCGGCCCGAAATCGGTTGCCAGGCGCATCAATTGGTCTTTGATCTCGTCCCACTCGACGGGTGTCGCGGTCCGATTGACCGGTATCACCGCGCCGTCGGCCATGGTGGCGCCCGCCGACCGGTAGGCGGGCGTGAGCTGAACGTAGCGCGCCGCCACCAGGTTCTGGGCGACGATCACCGCTTTGGCATCCGCCGGAATGGAGATGCCGTGATCGACGTGCATCACCATCTTGGCCTGGGTTCCGGCCGGTTCGATCGACTCGATGGTGCCGACCTTCAGACCCGATACCCGCACGTCGTCACCGGGATAGATCGCGGTGGCGGTGTGAAAGTAGGCGATTATCGTCGTGGGACGGAAGAACGTGTTGCGGATGGCGACTCCCGCGCCGACCACGAGCAGCAACGCCAGCACGATCGCCAGTGCGAGCTTGACACCCCTGCGCCGCATCATCGCGACCCTCCGGGGTTCTGGTTGAACGGGAACGGCAGCAACGCTCGCGGCCCTGCGTTGTCCGGTGGTTGTCCAGGAGCGCCATAGGCACGGAATCCGAACGCGTAGTCGAACAGCCATTGGAAGAACTGCATTGTGAACAAGTTCGGAATGAACGGGTTGTAGTAGAACCCGCTGGACACCGTCTCGCCCTGGGTCAGTTCGAACTTCGCCAGACCGGGGATCGCCTTGCCGAGGTTGTCGCGATTGTTCTCCAGCATCGCGGTCACCGAATTCAGCTTGGTCAGCGTCGGTGCCAGTTTGGCTTCGTTGTCGTGCACCAGGCCGGAGAGCTGCTTGGCCACTGCCGACGTGCTGGCCAGCAGCCGCACAATCGCCTGCCGCCGCTCCACCAGCATGGATAGCAGATCGTCGGCGTTGAGTATCAGGGTGTTCAGCTGTTGACTGCGCTCGGACAGAATGTGGGTGACATCCGCGGCGCCCTTGAGCAACTGGCTCAGTGTCTGATTGCGGTTGTTCAGCGTGGACGACAACCGGCTCACCCCGTCAAACGTCGGGCCCAGTTGCGGCGCAATCTGATTCAGAGTGTTCGACAGTGTGTCCAGGGACTGGTTGAGAGTGTCGGTGTTCGTTCCCGCTATGTCGGTCGCCAGGTCGCCGACAGCCTCGGACAGCGAATACGGCGAGGAGGTGCGCGACAGCGGGATGACGGACATCGGACGCATCGTGCCGCTTCCGGCGGATTCGACGGTCAACACCCGCTGACCCAGCAGCGAACCCGTGCGGATATGTGCGGTACTTGCCGACCCCAGTTGCACCGCCCCTTTGACGGTGAACGTCAAAAGCACATCGCCGTTCTGCAGTGACATCCCGGACACGCTGCCGACCTTGATCCCGGACACTGTGACGTCATTGCCGGTCACCAGTCCGCCGGCATCGCCGAACACGGCCTGGTAGCGGACCGTGGTGGCCCGCTGCAGCAACTGGTCGGGCGACAACCCGACGGCGATCACCAGCACTATCAACACCACGCCGATGAAGCCGGCCCGGATGAGGCGCGCTCCGCGGTACTTAAGCATCGGGTTCCGCGCACCTTCCGGTCACCTGGTGGGTGACGCCCACCTCTACCGTTCGGTACTGCAGATCGGAGACCCGCAGTGCGAGTCCGCACAGGTAATAGGGGAACCAGGCACCGTAGGCGCCCAACCTGGTCAGCTTGCGGTAGTTGTTCGGCAACTTCTTCAGCGAGATGTCGATGAGATCTTTGTCCTTGTCCAGCAACGGAGCCAGCCGATTCAGTTGATCGATGGTGCCGGACAACGGGGGACGAGCGCGGGTCAGCAGATCGGCGATCGAGGCCGTACCGTTGTCCAGCGCGGTGATCGCGGTGCCGATCGTGTCGCGGTCCGCTGACAGCCCGCTGATCAAGCGCTCCAGCCGATCGATCGCACCGGAGAACTTGGTGCCTTCCGCGTTGACGGTCCCCACCACGGTGTTCAGGTTGTCGATCAGAGCCTGCACCGTTTCGCTGTTGTCGGCCAATGTATTCGAGAACGATGACGTCTTGGACAGCAGCGACTGTAGGGTGCCTCCCTCGCCCTGGAACACTTCGATCAGTGACGCGCTGAGCGCATTGACGTCTTCGGCCTTGAGGCCCTTGGTAACCGGCTTCAGCCCGCCCAGCAGCAGATCCAGGTCGAGAGCCGGCGCCGTCCGATCGATCGGGATCTCTGAACCGGGCGGCAGCACTCTCGTATTGCCCGGCCCGTCGAGGAGTTCGAGATAACGGTCACCGACCAGGTTCAGATAGCGGATCACGGCCCGGGTGCCGCTGGTCAGCACGACGTCGCGATTGGCGTCGAATTTCACCAGAACCTTTTTGTCGGCCCGCAATTCGACGCTGTTGACGGTGCCCACCCTAACCCCGGCCACCCGTACCGTCTGCCCCCCTTTGAGACGTGAGACATCGGTGAAAACCGCGGAATACTCTGTGGTGGAACCGGTTTGGTACTGGCCGAAGATGAAGAACAGCGAAATGGTCAGCAGTACCATGATCAGCGCGAACGCGCCGAACTTGATGATCACCCCACGTGAGTTGCTCATCCGGGTTGTCCTACCTGGAAAGAGTTCCGCGGCGGCCCGTCGATCGGCCCGTACAGCAGTTGCTTGAGCGCGTCGGAGTTCAGCAGCCACTGGGGGTTGCCGTACTCCTGCGGGTTGGCGCCGACGTCGGCCACTATGAACGGCGGTGCCACGTCATAGGGCACCACCGGCAGAGTCTGGCACTGCGGACCACCGGTCGCGGCCACCTTCGGCAGGTTGCTCGGGTACCGATAACGTTCGGCTCCGACTCCGATGTAAACCAGCACCTTGATCATCGGCTCAGGAAGATTCGGGGCATGCAGATTCACCAGTGAACCGGACAGACCGCACCACAGCGCCTGGTGATACTCGTTGGTCAGGTTGGTGGTCGGCAGTAGCAGGTGCAGAACATCGGTCAGTGCCTGCCGGTTTCCGCCGATGACCTCGTTGCCGATGTCAGCCAAACCGATCGAGCTGATCAGGAATGCGTCCAGGTTCTGTTGCTCTTCGACGATCGACTTGCTGATCCGGATCGCATGCTCGGCCGACCCGATCAGGTCTGGTGCCGCATCGGCGTAGGCATTGCTCACCACCGGCAGGACGGAAAGGTCGTGATTCAGCGCGGGCAGCGCCGGATCCTGCTTGGCCAGAAACGCATCCAGGTCAGACAGTGCCTGCCCGATCTTGTGGCCGCGGCCATTCACCGCCGCGGCGATCGCGCCGAGCGTCTCGTTGAGTTTGGCGGGATCGATGCTCGACAGCAGGTTGGTGAGCTGTTGGAAGACCGTGTTGACCTCGACGGTGACGTTCTTGCCTTCGAGTACCTGATGCGGTTGCAGGCTCTGGTGGGACGGCTCATCGGAGGGGACCAGTTCCACGAACTTCGCACCGAAGACCGTCGTCGATGCGATGTCCACCAGAACGTTGTGCGGGATGAGGTGCATCGCCGACGGTTGCATCGCCAGGTGCAGCACGGCCTGTCCATTGGGGCGCTCCTCGATCGAATCGACCTTGCCCACGACGACACCGCGCATCTTCACTTTCGCCTCTGGGTTCATCACCAGGCCCGCGCGCGGCGACACGACGGTCACCGGCACGCTCTCGGTGAACTCGCTGTTGAACAAGCCGATTGCGACGGCGACGATCGCCAGGATCACGACCACGGTGGCCAGGCCCATCAGCGGGCGCACGTAACCGCGCGGCTTGGGGCGGCCGTGATGGTGCGACCGCCCCTTTGGACTCGGGCCATGGCGGCCCGCCGGCACGTTGGCAATCACTGAACTCTTTGCACCTCCCCTAGCCCGATAGGTTGAAGTTGCCGTTGGAACCGTAAATGGACAGCGAGATGAGCAGGGTCACCGAGACGACCACGATCAGCGATGTCCGCACCGCGTTTCCCGTGGCGACGCCGACGCCGGCGGGACCTCCGGAGGCGAAAAAGCCGTAATAGGTGTGGATCAGCAGAATGGTGATCGCCATCAGGACGGCCTGCAAGAAGGACCACAACAGGTCGATCGGGTTGAGGAACGTCGTGAAGTAGTGCTGATACAGCCCACCCGACTGCCCGAACAGGATCACCGTGGTGAACTGGCTGGCCAGGAACGACAGGCTGACCGCGATGCTGTACAGCGGCGTGATGGCCAGCATTCCGGCGACGATCCGGGTGCTGACCAGATACGAAACCGGCCGGATGGCCATGGATTCCAGCGCGTCGATCTCCTCGTTGATCCGCATCGCGCCCAGCTGCGCGGTAACGCCGGCGCCGAACGTGGCCGCCAGGCCGATGCCGGCCACGATCGGCGCGGCGATGCGGACATTGATGAACGCGGCCAGGAACCCGGTCAGCGCCTCGATTCCGATGTTGCCCAGCGAGCTGTACCCCTGCACGGCCAGTGTGCCGCCGGCAGCCAAGGTCAGGAAGCCGACGATCACCAGCGTCCCGCCAATCATCGCCAATGTGCCTGCGCCCATGCTGATTTCGGCGATGAGACGAATGATTTCGCGCCCGTAGCGGGTAACCGCGAAGGGGATACCGCCGAGCGCTTTGCCGTAGAACAGGGTGTGGTCGCCGATTCGGCCCAGGCTGCCGACCGGTCTCTGCAGTTGCCGCGTCAGACGCGGGTAGACGGCTCTCAGCGCCACAGCGTGTGCTCACACCTCCTTCGGCATGTTGGTCTCCCGGCGCCTACTTGGCCGACATTCGGATACCGATAGCGGTGACAACCACATTGACGACGAACAGCGACATGAACGCGTACACCACCGTCTCGTTGACGGCGTTGCCGACCGCCTTGGCGCCACCACCGGTGATCGTCAGTCCGCGGTAGCAGGCCACCAGACCTGCGATCAGGCCGAACAGCGCCGCCTTGACACAGGAAATGATCACCTCGGGCACCCCGGTCAACAGGGTGATGCCCGCAGCGAATGCGCCGGGATTCACGTCCTGGACGAACACCGAGAAGATGTAGCCGCCCAGAATCCCGATGATGACCACCAAGCTGTTCAACAGCAACGCGACCAGACCGGAGGCCAGCATCCGCGGCGTCACCAGACGCTGAATCGGGTTGATACCCAATACCTCCATCGCGTCGATCTCTTCGCGGATCGTTCGCGATCCCAAGTCGGCGCACATCGCCGTGGCGCCTGCGCCCGCAACGATCAACACCGTCACCAACGGGCCGACCTGCGTGACCGCGCCGAACGCAGCACCCGCGCCCGAGAGGTCGGCGGCACCGAGTTCACGCAGCAGAATGTTCAGGGTGAAACTCACCAGGACGGTGAACGGGATGGCTACCAACAACGTCGGCGCGAGCGCGACGCGGGCGACGAACCACGACTGCTCCAGGAATTCCCGCCACTGCACGGGCCGGCGGAACGCGAATTTGATGGCGTCGGCCGACATCGCGAACAGCGCGCCCACGGCCTCCATAGGTTTGGAGCCGCGGCCGAGCACGATGCCCGGCGTCCAGCGCTCGGCCCCCTTACTCGCCATCGGCCGAAGATCCCTTCCGGATCATGCTGTGCACCAGATGGATCCGGGCAGCACAACGCGTCATCGCCGGCGGCATCCCGCCCTCAACACGCGCTACCAATCTCACGCCGCTTTCTCCGTCCGGTTGCGTGAGCTGCCGCTTCCTGACCGTGTCAGCGTCCCGCGCGCCAACCCTGGAAGCGTTCGGCGATTATGACTCATGCCGAGTCCCGTGGGAACCGAAATCGCACAACCGTTATCTGCACCGACATCGTTGCTCCCCCGGTCCTAAGTGACCGCGCCCGCGGTCTTGAGTTCGATGATGCGGTCCCAGTCCAGTCCCAGTTCCAACAGGATTTCGTCGGTCTGCTCGGCGAAACCGGGGGCCGGGCCGGGCCGGGGCGCGGTGACGTCGAACTGGACCGGGTTGGCGACCAAGTCGAGTTCGCCTGCGCGCACCAGATATTCGTTGGCCCGGATCTGCGCGTCGTCGGCCGCTTGCAGGGTGTCCTGCACCGGCGCCCATGGTCCCGCGAGCGTCGCAAAGCGTTCGCTCCACTCGGCAAGAGTGCGGGTTGCGATGACTTTGGTCAAGATCTCCACCGCATCCGCGGTGTTGGCGGCGATGGTCTCCCCGGTTGCGAAACGCGGATCTTCGATGAGTTCGGGTCGGTCGATGTGCCGGCACACATCCGCCCAGAACTTTCCGGGCTGCATCATCACCAGGGAGATGTAGCGGCCGTCGGATGTCGGGTACACGCCCACCAGAGGATTGACCGGCGATCCGTGGATCCCTGGTGGCGGTGCCTGCATCAGCTGACCGAGGTGCCTGGTCAGCGCCACCGTGTGTCCGAGCGACCACAGCCCACTGCCCAGCAACGAGACGTCGACAACCGAGGGTTCGCCGGTGCGTTCGCGTTTGAGCAACGCCGCGGCGATGCCGCCGGCCAGGTTGGTACCCGAGATGGTGTCTCCGTATGCCGGTCCGGGCGGGTTGATGATGCCCTCATAGCCCATCGGGGTGATGGTGGCGGCGGTTCCGGCGCGGCACCAGAAGGCGGTCATGTCGTAGCCACCCTTAGTCGCCTCGTTACCGCGTGGCCCCAGCGCGCTCCCGCGCGCGTAGACGATCCTCGGGTTCACCGCTCTGATGTCGTCGACGTCGATGCCGAACTTCTGCCGGTGGTCGGGCAGGAAGCTGGTGAGGAACACATCCGAACGCCGGGCCAGTTCGTAGAGCACTTCCTTGCCCTGGGGGACCGACATGTCCAGGCCGATGCTGCGCTTGCCGCGATTGGCGTGCTCGATATTGGGGTTGGGATCGCCTTCGACTCGAAGCATGCCGGTCTGGCGGAGTCCACGTTGCGGGTCACCGGTCACCGCATGCTCGACCTTGATGACGTCGGCGCCCCACTCGCCGAGCACCGCACCCGCTGACGGGACAAAACCGTACATGGCCACTTCCAGTACCCGGATGCCTTCCAGCGGCCTCATGCGCCGGCTCCGATCGCGGGTAGGGCAAGGGTTTTGCGTCCCGGGAACTCTTGGAGCCCGGCCACACCCATCTCGCTGCCGACGCCGGACTGCGTGCAGCCACCGAACGGGCTGTCCGCACCGAAGTAGTTGCCGCCGTTAACCGAGAACGAGCCGGCGCGCCGGGCCGCCGCGATGGCTTGGCGGGCCTCTTTTTCCCCAGCGTCGGGGGCATGTCCCAGCACCTTGCCCGACGCGGGATTAATCGTGGCAAACGTCTGCTGCATCGCCACCAGCTGACCGTCGATCAGAATTCTGCGTGCGGGCTCACCGCCGGACTCGGCACTACCGGCCCGTTCCCCGACGTCGGTGTCCGCCGTGTCCTGCGCTGACATTGGGCCCCTCGCGCTCGGTGTGGTCGACATCACGATAATTTCATTCTCATCTCCGGCGAATCTTACATTCGAGATGCGAGAAGACAAGCCAGTCGTCTTGCCGGAGCCCCCAGGTCAAAGGCTGAGCGACCGCTCAGCGAGCGACCCTGTTAGTGACTTGCCGCGGGCTGTGCAGGGCTCTCGGGATTGCTTGCACCGCACTTTGGCGCGAGAGTACGATTCTCACAAATGTAAGGGAGATTCTTTGTGAATGAGATCGGCGACGTAACGCCTATCCGAACCGCGGTCGTCACCGGTGGCGGGTCCGGCATCGGGCTGGCGGTCGCGCGCCGGCTACGCGCCGACGGCCGCAACGTCGCGGCCATTGATCTCAAGCCTTCCGATGATGACCTCTGCTACACCGCCGACGTCACCGACCGCGGGCAGGTCGACGCGGCACTGTCGGCGATCCGGGAACGTCTGGGACCGGTCACGATTCTGGTCAACGCGGCGGGCCTGGACGGGTTCAAGCGCTTCACGAACATCACGTTCGGGGATTGGCAGCGGGTGATCGACGTCAACCTCCACGGGGTCTTCCACATGATTCAGGCAGTGCTGCCCGACATGCTGGAGGCGGGCTGGGGACGGATCGTCAACATCTCGTCGTCGAGCACGCATTCCGGGGTCCCGTACATGACCCACTACGTCGCCGCGAAATCAGCGGTCAACGGGCTCACCAAGTCACTGGCCCTCGAGTACGGGCCCAGCGGCATCACGGTCAACGCGGTACCGCCGGGTTTCATCGACACACCGATGCTGCGCAATGCCGACACGCAAGGGTTTCTGGGCGACATCGAACAGAACATCGCCAAGACGCCGGTGCGCAGGATCGGTCAACCCGAGGACATCGCTGCGGCCTGCGCCTTCCTGACTTCCGACGAGGCCGGCTACATCACCGGTCAGATACTGGGGGTCAACGGCGGTCGGAACACTTAAGCAAATGGCTGTCGGACAATCCCGATCAGCGTGAGCGGCTGAGACGCGAGCGCGCCACCCTGCTGGGCTCGGAGAGACCGACGAGTTTCTCCACTATTTCACGCCACAGCCACCGATGGCGCGTTGTAGCACGTCTTCGCGGGCCAGTATCCGCCACCGATCGATGTGCGCCCAGCGAAGTTTGTCCTCGTGCGCCGCAAACGTTGACTGAAGATAATCTCGTATATGAGACTTCCTTCACAAGAACCTCGAGGAAGGGCTGCGTCGATGTCGTACTTTCTGATCGCACCGGAGGTGGTCGACACTGCAGCAACGGAGTTGTCGGGCATGGGCTCGCTCATCGACGCCGCGAACGCGCGGGCAGCGGCCGCTACGACAGGGTTGCTGGCGGCGGGCGCCGACGAAGTATCGGCCGCTACCGCGTCGCTGTTCGATGCGTACGGCCAGGCTTATCAGGTGGCGAGCGCTCAGGTCGGCGCGTTTCACGACCGGTTTCTGGCGGCCTTGCGCGCCGCAGCGGGCTCCTACGCCGCCGCCGATGCCGCGGCCGCATCGCCGCTGCAAAGTCTGCTGGACGCGATCAACGCACCCGTCCAGGCGGCGACGGGGCGCCCGCTGATCGGTGACGGCGCCAACGGTGCCCCGGGCACCGGGGCAGCCGGCGGGGCAGGCGGCTGGTTAATCGGCAATGGCGGCGCGGGCGGCTCCGGGGCGGCCGGCATCGGCGGAAGGGGCGGCGCTGGCGGGTCCGGCGGGTTGATCGGGAATGGCGGGGCCGGCGGAGCAGGCGGGTCCTCAACGGTCGGCGCCGGCGGAGCGGGCGGCGCCGGCGGAAACGGCGGGTTGATCGGAGCCGGTGGTGCCGGCGGGGCAGGCGGTTTCTCTTCGGTCGCCGGTGCCAACGGCGGAGCCGGCGGCGCAGGGGGCAACGCCGGCGCGTTCTTTGCCGGCAGCGGCGCAATCTTCGGCGCTTCTGGTGCGGGTGGGGCCGGTGGCGCCGGCGGGTCTGCAGGTTCCGGAGGCACCGGCGGGGCCGGGGGCGCCGGCGGGGCGGGCGCACTGTTTGGCACCGGTGGGACGGGCGGCGCAGGCGGGTGGGGCCGAGGCGGGGACGGTGGGGCCGGCGGTAGCGGCGGCGCCGGCGGGTTGTTGGGCGCCGGTGGCGCGGGGGGCGCCGGCGGGTACGGGCTCGGCGCCACCGGCGGAGCCGGCGGCGCCGGCGGGGCTGGCGGACTGTTCTCCGGCGGTGGGCTATCCGGCGCCGGCGGCCCGGGCGGTACCGGCGGAAGCGGTAGTTTCGGCGGCGCGGGCGGTGCCGGCGGAAACGCCGGTTTGCTCGCCCTTGGCGCCGCAGGCGGCACCGGCGGTGCCGGCGGCGAAGGTTTGCTCGGCGCGGCCGGCGCGACTGGCGGGGCCGGCGGCGCCGGGGGCGACGCCGGCCTGCTGTTCGGCTCCGGCGGGGCCGGCGGGCCCGGCGGGTTCGGCGTCTCGGGTGGCGGAGCCGGCGGAGCAGGTGGAAAAGCGGGTCTGCTGTTCGGTTCCGGTGGCGCGGGCGGAAGCGGCGGTGCGTCCACCGACCTCATCCCCGGCGCCACCGGTGGCGCCGGGGGGGCCGGCGGAGCAGCCGGGGTGATCGGTAACGGCGGTAACGGCGGCGACGGCGGCGCCAGTGCGGCGACGCCCGGGACGGGGGGCGCGGGCGGCACCGGCGGCAATGGCTGGCTCATCGGTAATGGCGGCAATGGTGGTAGCGGCGGCACCGGTGCCACCGCGGGCGGCACCGGCTCCGGCGGCATAAGCGGACTACTACTGGGTCTAGACGGATCCAACGCTCCCACCAGTACGTCACCGCTGCACACGCTGCAGCAACAAATTCTCACCGCCATCAACGAGCCCATCCAGATCGTGACGGGGCGCCCTCTGATCGGCAACGGCGCCAACGGGACCGCCGGGACCGGTACTGACGGCGGAGCCGGAGGGTGGTTGTTCGGCAATGGCGGCAACGGCGGATCCGGGGCGGCCGGCCCGGACGGTTGGGCCGGCGGAGCAGGCGGGGCAGGCGGATTGCTCTTCGGCGCCGGCGGCGCCGGGGGGGCCGGCGGAGACAGCATCTCCGCGACCGGCGGGACAGGTGGGAACGGCGGGGCCGGCGGGGCCGCCTTCCTGAGCGGCAACGGAGGCACCGGCGGGGCAGGAGGGTTCGGCGCCGCCGCCGGCGGGACCGGCGGAGCAGGCGGAAATGCGGGCACGATCTTCGGCGCCGCCGGCGCTGGCGGTACCGGCGGGTTCAGCACCCTCGGGGGGCCGACCGGTGGAGCCGGCGGCGCCGGCGGAGCTGGAGGACTCTTCGCAGGCGGTGGGACCGGTGGCCGGGGCGGACTCGGCAGCGTTAGCGGCGGAGCCGGCGGGGCCGGCGGGGCCGGCGGCGTGTTCGCCGCGGGTGGAACAGGCGGCACCGGTGGCGTGAGTTCTTCGGGCACCGCCGGGGACGGTGGCGCCGGTGGCGCCGGCGGGTTATTCGGGGCCGGCGGAACCGGCGGCTCCGGCGGGTTCGGGATCACGGGCGGGGCCGGCGGAGCGGGCGCTTCAGCAGGCCTGCTCTCACTCGGTGCGTCGGGCGGGGCCGGCGGTACCGGCGGTGAGGGCGCGACCACGGGCGGAGCCGGCGGTGCCGGCGGAGACGGCGGAGAACTGTTCGGTTCCGGCGGTGCGGGCGGCGCCGGCGGGTACGGCCGATTCGGCGGCGGCGCGGGCGGGGCCGGCGGCAATGCCGGCCAGCTCCAAGGTTCCGGTGGTGCCGGCGGCGCCGGCGGCGCGGGCGGCAATTTGAACGCCAGTGTCATCGGTGGGGCCGGCGGGGCAGGTGGCAGAGCCGGCCTCGTCGGTGACGGTGGCGCCGGCGGTGCCGGCGGCGCCAGCGCCGCGTCGGCGGGTACCGGCGGCGCGGGCGGCAGGGGAGGTGACGCTGGGCAGATCGGCAATGGCGGCAACGGCGGCAACAGTGGAACCGCGACAACCAACGGTACCCCCGGCACCGGCGGGAACGCCGGCCAGCTGTTCGGCATCAATGGCAACAACGGGTTGTCGTAACCGGCGAATACCCGTCTTGCTCGCGAGGAACATGGCGCCCCCTGCGGCCGAACGTGAAGCTGGCTTCACGCTCGTCGCCGAACGTGAAGCTAGCTTCACGCTCGTCAGGCGCGTGGCAGGCCCAGCACTCGCTGGGCAATGATGTTGCGCTGGATCTCCGAGGTGCCCCCGGCGATGGTGCCGGAGAAGCTGCGGGCGTAGCGCTCGAACCAGCTGGCGAAATAGTGATCCAGGTTCATCGGCGCGTACGGTCCGGTGAGCGCGGGGTGAACCAGGCCATCTCCACCCGCGGCCGCCAGCGCGTGCTCGCTGATCCGCAGTTCCGCCTCGGAGCCAAGTAGTTTCAGCACCGAGATCGCCGAGGTGTCGTCCTCACCGCGGGAAGCGCGCGCCAGCGCCACCGAACCCAGCAGGCGCAGGGCCTGCTTGTCCATGATGGTGGTGGCGTACTGATCCCGGTCGAGGTCGCCGTCGGGACGGAAGTCGGCGAGCATGTTGTCCATCCGGTCGGCGAATCCCAGCCACATCATGGTGCGTTCATGCCCCAGCGAGCCATGGGCCACCCGCCAGCCCTGATTGAGCTCGCCCACCAGGTTCTCCGCGGGCACCTTCGCGTCGGTGAAGAACACTTCGTTGAAGTCCAGGTCATCGTCGGCGCAGATGGACGCGAACGGCCGCCGCACCACACCTTCGGTGTCGGTTGGGATCAGTAATGCGCTGATGCCCTTGTGTTTCGGAGCGTCGGGATCGGTCCGCACAAACGTCAGCAGCACGTCGGCGTCATGGGCACCGGAAGTCCACACCTTCTGTCCGTTGACGACGAAGTGATCCCCGTGCGGATCGGAGACCAGCACCGCCCGGGTGCGCAGCGACGCCAGGTCCGACCCGGCACTCGGTTCGCTCATCCCCAGCGACGCGGTGATCTCGGCCCGCAGGATCGGCACCGCCCAGCGTCGCTTCTGCTCCGCGCTCCCGAACGAAATCAGCGACGCCGCAACGATATTGACGCCCTGTGGGTTGAGGCTGTGATAGATCCGACGGCGGCACAGCTCTTCGAGGTAGACGTACTGCTGCAGGACCGTCGCATCGCGGCCGCCGAACTCCGGAGGCTGGGTCGGCAGCAGCCAGCCGTTGTCGAACAACAGTCGCTGCCAACGACGTGCCCAGGCCGGCATGTGCGACACCGAGCGTGGGCGCTCCACCGCTTCACTGGCCTCGGGCTGGTTTTCCTCGAGGAAAGCGACGAACTGCGCCCGGAATTCCTCGACGTCGGAATCAAAAGTCAGCTGCACGGTACTCCTCTGCGATCCGCGCGCGATGTTCGGCCGCGCCGCCGAGCATCAACTCACCCGCCTTGGCGCGCTTCAGCGCAAACTGCAGGTCATTCTCCCAGGTGAAACCCATCGCGCCATGCAACTGCAGGCCGTGACGGAACACCAGCGACTGACACTCCCCCGCCGATGCTTTGGCCATCGCCGCGGCCAGGCGGCGGCGCGGATCGTCGGCGGAGATGGTCAGCGCAGCGAAATACGCCAGCGCCCTGGCTCTTTGCACCGCGACGTGCATGTCGGCCGCCTTGTGCTGCACCGCCTGGAAGGAGCCGATGGGAACGCCGAATTGGTGCCGGCTGCGAACGTGCTCGAGCGCGAGGTCCAAGATCCGCTGGCAGGCACCCACCATGGTGATAGCCATTCCCGTCAGGGCGATGTGGTGCGCACGTTCACGGTCGACGGTCATCCGGTCGCTCTCGGGGACCCGCACGTCGTGGAACGATAGGTCGGCCACGTGCAGCACCGGGTCGAACACCGATTCGCGCCGAGCCGATACTCCGCCGGCATCGACGAGGAACACGCCGGCTTCGGCGACCACGGCGACGCGCTCGGCTCGATCACCGTCGAGAACGTGGCGGGCCGTGCCGTCCAGCACCCAGCCCTCGGCATTGCGGCGCGCGGACACACCGCTGTAGACGGCGGTGCCGGACTGGTTCGGGTCGAATCGGTCCCCCGCCAGCGGGGCGAACTGGCTCATGGTTGCCAAAAACGGCGTGGGGTCGGTCGCGTGGCCGAGTTCTTCCAGCACGATCGCCAGTTCGACCGCGCTGGCCGGATCGTTCAGCTCCGTCCAGCCGAGCTGGCGATAAAGCTTCCAGAGCGGCTCGGTGTCAGCGCCGTTCTCGGCCACACTGCGAACCAGAGTGGGCGGGCATTGCTTGGTGACGACGTCGCGCACCGTGTCCTGCCACAGCCGCTGATCAGCATCGAACTCCAAGAGCATCCGGGCCGCCTCCCGTCACGGGTACCTGGCGAGAATACCATTCTCCATGGTGAAAGTAGTAATCTCAGATTCTGCCTACGATCTACGGAGGGCCCGCCATGCCGGATGCCGCAGCCGCGCTGTGGGAGGTCGAGGCGATCAAGACGCTGAAGGCCCGCTACTGCCGTTACCTGGACACCAAACGGTGGGACGACTGGCGGCGACTGTTCACCGACGACTTCGTCAGCGATACCTCGGCGGCCGGCGGAAAGCTGATCGTCGGGGCCGACGAGTTCGTGGCCTTCGTGCGCGGCACGCTGGGCAAGCCCTCCCGGCCCACCGCCCATCAGGTGCACGCGCCGGAGATCGAGTTGACGTCGGAGACGACGGCAGCCGGGATATGGGCCCTCGAGGACGTGGTGCGCCTGGGCCCCGGCCTCAATCTCCTGGGGCGCGGGCACTACCACGAAACCTACGAGAAGGTCGACGGACGCTGGCTGATCAAGTCCTCGACGCTGACCAGGCTGCGCGAGGATGTCTCCAATCCGCTTTTCTCCGTGCGCGTCACGCCGAGGCTCCGAGCTGCCGGGGCGACGCTGGCACGCAGGCTGGGCCGCTGAGGCGCGATCAAGAAGCTCGTCATCGGCGCCAGTGGCTTTCTGGGCTCCCACATACCCGGCGAAGACGTGCGGGTCATGGTGCGAAAGACCAGCTCTACCAAGGGCTTCGATGAGCTCGGCGGCGCGCGCTGTCACGGAGACGTGTTCGACGACGAGATCGCGGCTCCAGCCGTCGGCCGGCGCCCGCCGCGTATCCCCGATCCCGATGAGTGTCATGTACGCGGTCTCCCGCATCAACGACATTGCCGTGCACCTCTTCAACCGTGACCTGCCGATCGCATACGTCGGGGCACGGATGGCGGACCCGATGTCGCCGCTGGACCACAGTAAAGCCGAGCGCGAACTCGGTGGGACACCAGAGCCTGTCGAGGAATCCGTCGAAGGCGGCGAGGTGGTTCATCGCACCGTCCGCCGGCTAGCCGCTCGCGGGGAAGGGCTCACCCCAGTGGTCGAGGTTGACGGCTTGGGCCAGCGGGCGCCGCCGCACCGGTCCGTGCCTGCCCTTGGGCCAGCCGACCGCGACGTGCCCTGCCAACATCCAATCATCAGGCACACCAACAGCGTTCCGCAACAACGGCTCACCGCCGTAGGAAGCCCAACTCGTCATACAGGCACCGAGCCCCTGAGCGCGAGCCGCGAGGAGGAAGTTTTGCATGGCGGGAAAGATCGATCCGCGCAGCAACAGTTCGGACGCCGTCGGATAGTGAATCTGCGCAAACAGCACAGAGGTGAATTCTCCTGCCCGGTAGTGCAATTCGTAGGTGGCGCGGTTGTTGCGGGCCTGGCGGCTGTCATCGTCGGAAGTAGGGCGGCTCATGCCGTATACGGCCTCGATCACCGTTAGAGCCTGCGCCGCGGCCCTGGCCACCACCGCGCGCATCTCCGGTGACCGCAGCACGATAAAACGCCAACCCTGCGCGTTGGCACCCGACGGCGCCCACCTTGCCGCGTCCAGGCATCGGGTCAGGGTGGTGTCATCGACCGGCTCGTCGGTGAAGCGCCGGATGGCGCGCGCGGTCGACATCACTTCCCAGACGTCATCGCTTGAGGCGGTCATCGGCCTCCCTCCGAATTTTGCCTGCGTCAGTGACTTTCGCGCCTCTCGCCGGTGCGCAACCAGGAGCACGGGGCGTGACAGTACGCGTCATGACTGTAACGGGTCGGCCCCAGCCACCCGTGGGCGGCATCGCCGATCGCGACACCCGTTGCGCCGCCGAGCCTTGATCATGCGAGATGTCGCAAACCTTGTAGGCCCTGCAAGAAACCGCGTGACGGCTTCCACGGCTCACGTTGTCGTCAGCAGCGTCAACGCAAGTTGCACCAGCCGAACGACCGGGACTCGCCCCGCTACTGCAACTTAGCGTCCGAAAAGTCCGAAATGTCCTGTCGAGCAGTCTATTTGGTTCGAAACGTTCTACTGGACGCCACGCTGCGCGGGCCGCACGCTGCTAGAGCGCCCTGTGAGCAGCGTGGTACTCACACCGGAGCTTCCTCGCATGGCGCATCACTTGTCTCGCACGTCGGCGGAAGGAACGCGATGTCGTTTGTCAACGTGGCGCCCGAATATCTGGCAGCCGCAACCGAGGACCTGTCAGGCATCGGTGCGGTAATCATCGAAGCCAATTCGGTCGCGGCAGCGAAGACCACTGTCATTGCTGCCGCGGGAGCCGATGAAGTCTCCGCGGCCATTGCTGCGTTGTTCGGTTCGCACGCCCACGACTACCAGGTTCTCAGTGCCCAGGCCGTGAGGTTTCACGACCGGTTCGTGCGCACGCTGACAAGTGCGGGAAGCTCCTACGCCGCCGCAGAGGCACTCAACGCTTCGCCCCTGCAGACCTTGAAGAGCGATGTCCTGGGCCTGATCAATGCCCCTACCGAGACGCTGCTGGGCCGCCCGCTCATCGGGGACGGCGCAAACGGATCGGCACCGGGGCAGGCCGGCGCCGCCGGCGGGCTGCTCGTTGGCAACGGCGGCAACGGCGCTGCCGGCACCAATCCCGGTATGACCGGCGGTGCGGGCGGTGCTGCCGGGTTGATTGGTAGCGGCGGTGCAGGCGCAGCCGGAGGCGCCGGTGCTTCCGGAGGTGCCGGCGGTAGCGGCGGTTGGCTATGGGGCAACGGCGGCGCCGGCGGATCCGGTGGCGTCGAGGCAGGGTTCGGCGGCAACGGCGGCCGCGCGCTGTGGTTTGGCAACGGCGGTGCCGGTGGCGCCGGCGGATCCAGCAGCGGGACCGGCGGGGCGGGCGGCAACAGCGGCTGGTTCTGGGGCGACGCGGGTGCCGGTGGCATGGGGGGCGCTTCCACGAGCACGGACATCTCCGGCGGGTTGGGCGGTAACGGCGGCCATGCGGGACTGATCGGCCTCGGCGGCGCGGGTGGCTCCGGAGGCCTGGGAGCTCCCGGCGCGCCCGGCAGTGGCGGTACCCTCATCGCCCCCGCAGGCCCGGGCGGCAGCGGGGGAACCGGCGGAGCCGGAGGGGTTGGCGGGTCTGGCGGGATTCTGTGGGGTGACGGTGGGGCCGGAGGCGTCGGCGGAGTCGGAGGCACGGGCGGCGCCGGAGGTCTTGGTTGGTTTGGCTCGACTGGCGGCGCCGGAGGCGACGGCGGTATCGGGGGCCACGGTGGCGCCGGCGGGACTGGCGGCGATCTCCGGATCGGACCGCTGGGCAGCCACGGCGGCGCCGGCGGTGCCGGCGGTGCCGGCGGCGTGGCTGGCGACGGCGGCGCCGGCGGTGACGGCTCCATCCTTATCAATCGAGGAATCGGCGGCGACGGCGGACACGGCGGCAACCCCGGTGCCGGCGGCGCCGGTGGCCCCGGCGGTTCCGGCAACATCGCCGGCGCAACCGGTGCGACCCCTACCAGTGGCGGAAACGGCGGAGTTGGTGGCGCCGGCGCCCCGGGGCCCGACGGCAATGGCGCCCGGGGCGGAAACGGCGGCGACGGCGGCCTGGTAGGTAACGGCGGCAACGGCGGAAGGGGTGGCAACGGCGACGCAGGCGCCCCCGGCCTCAACGGCGTCAATCCGGGCGACAGCGGCGGCTTCGGGAGCGATGGTGGCACCGGCGGTGACGGCGGGACCGGCGGGGCGGCGGGGGCTCATGGTGGCAACGGCGGGCAGGGCGGAGCCGGCGGCAATGCCGGCAACGGCGGGACCGGCGGCAACGGCGTCGACGGCGCCTACGGCGGCGACGGCGCCGACGAGGGCAACGGGGGTACGGGTCAAAACGGAGGAGCCGGCGGCAACGGCGGAAAGGGCGGAACGGGCGGAAACGGCGGAGCGGGCGGGACCGCGACCGTCGGCAACCACGGCACCCAGGGCGATGGCGGCACGGGCGGGGACGGCGGCGCCGGCGGCACACCGGGCGGCGGCGGCAACGGAGGCAATGCCGGCAACACGGACAGCGATGCCGGCCACAGCGGCGGCAACGGTGGCAATGGGGGCGATGCGGGTGCCGCTGGCACCGGAGGCACCGGCGGGACAGGGTTCACTCACGGTGCGAACGGCACGGCGGGTGCCACCTCGCCCGGCGGTGCCGGAGGGAGCGGCGGCAATGGTTCAGAGGCGTACGGCATTCACCACAACAACGGCGGGGCCGGCGGCAACGGCGGCGCGGGCGGCGCGGGCGGCGGAGGTTCCCAGACTGGCGGTGCCGGCGGGACCGGAGGTGCCGGAGGCAGCGGCGGCGCGGGGGTTCCGTGGGGTGGCAACGGCGGGCCCGCCGGGAATGGCGGTAAAGGCGGCGCGGGTGGCACAGGACTTCATACCGGCGGGGCCGGCGGGACCGGCGGGGCCGGCGGTACGGGCGGCATCGGACTCGACGACGGCAGCCCGGGTGGATCCGGCGGCACCGGAGGAAACGGTGGAGACGGCGGCAGTGTCGGCGGCGTGGGTGGCACCGGCGGTCAGGGCGGTTACGGCGGCACCGGCGATGGAAACCAGCCTGGTGGTCAAAGCCATGGTGGCACCGGCGGAACCGGCGGACCGGGCGGAACCGGTGGCGCCGGCAAGAGCGGCCCCGGGGCCCCGGGGCTGCCCGGCACGCCGGGAGTCGCCGGCACCGAGGGATACCCGGACCCGAACGGGATGTCCTACGGCGGTGCCGGCGGTGCCGGCGGCACCGGCGGAAACGGCGGATAGTACTTCGCTGCAATGACAATGGAGATTGGAAAGGCCTGAGATGACGACGTCAGCACTCTCCGCTATCGGTTCGATGCCGCGCGGTGGCCCGGATTCGTCATGGCTGGACCGTCGGCTGCAAACCAACATTTTGGAATACACCGACCGCTACGACGTCCCGGACCAAACCAAGCAATACGTCATCACCGCGCTCGACGACATGGGGACCCGCAACGCCACCCACCAGACGATCGCTCGATACGTCGTCGATCTGGTTGCCGGAATCGAGAAGCCGCGCATCCTTGAACTCGGCGCCGGTCATGGCCGCCTCTCGGAGCAGATTCTGCGGCAACACCCGACCGCGGCGCTCACCATCTCCGACCTCGACGCGCACTCGGTGCACAACGTCGCCCGCGGTCCGCTCGGACGCGACCCGCGTGTGAGAACGAAGGTCGTTGACGCGACCGGCATCGACGATCCCGACAATAGCTACGACCTGGTCGTCTTCGCCTACGCGTTCCATCATCTGCCGCCGTCGGTCGCGGCCAGGGCGATCGCCGAGGCCACCCGCGTCGGCAAGATATTCTTGGTCGTCGACATCATGCGGTGGCCATCCCCGGCTCTGTTGGCGGTGCCGCTCGTCATACCCCTCATCATCGCCTGGCGCGTGCGACCGTTCGCGGCCATACGAGCGGTCACCCATGACGCCCTCATCAGCCATCTGCGTGCGTACAGTCCTTCGGCCTTCATCGCACTGGCAAAGGCCGTGGACCCGGAGATGCGGGTCGAGTTCTTACCGACGCCCACCTTTCGCCCCCGCGCCCGCGCCCTGACGTTTCGGCGGTCCTGACGACCGGAGCTCAGCGCGCAATGTCTCTCGGGATGACGGGCACCCGCAGCCGCGCGGGTCGGTCGGATCCCCAATGCAGGGTGCACCGCGCGGGTGGACTGGGAACATATCGGGCAGGAAATGAACCGTATAGCGGATTGCGTGGAGCGAGTTGCCGACCGGCGATGAGTAGACGAATGCGGTCGCCGGTGTGAAACACGGTGGCCGACGGCCCGAGCGCGATTTCGAGGGGGACGACTTCGCCGCGTGAAAGGGGTTGGCGGCGCATAAAAGTGTGGACCGGCTCGTAGGGGGTGGACTGCTGTCGATCGAGTTCACGCAAGGACGCGCGCTGCCATCCCGTGGTAACCCGTTCCCGCCCAAAGCCGTAGGATCCTTCGAACGGAATCCATTGTTCACCAATCCATTTCTCCACTCCGACGAACAGTGTCACGTCGTCGGACCCGTCGACTGACACCCACAGCGCCACGCTCATCGGGCCGGTGAGTTCGAGATCACCGTCAACGGCAAGAGTGAATGCCGCCGCACGCCGACGGGTGTGGAAGGTGACCGTGCCGTCGGCCGTCGGCGGCACCGCACCGAGCCAGCCGTTGTCGCCTAGGTAGAGATCGCGCCATTGCGTGCGCGCCAGGGGCCATTCCTGCTCGGTACGAATCTCGGCAACAGTATCGCCGCGCTCACGCACCTCGAGCCGGACCGGCGGCGGTTTGGGCACGTCCCGGTGCTTGAGGTAACACTCGAAGAAGTCCAGCTGGGCCCGCCGTGCAGCGTCGCTGTAGAAGGTCGCCCATTTTCCGCTTCGGTGGGTGTAGGCGAATTTGTCTGTCGCACCGACCCTCTCGAACGCACGGAAAGAGCCCCTGCTGTGCAGGTTGTTGTCCGAGAAGCTGGCGCAGACGAGCATCGGAACCTCGATCTTGCCGAGGTCGGGAACCAGCGACTGCCACCACTGGTCCCGAAGGGGGTGGTCCCTGCGCTGCGCTGCGATGTCCTCGGTGGTGCGCATGACATGTCGGACACCGGTCTGCCAGATGCGCGAAAAGCCGTTCTCGACCACTCCACCCGGGGCGAACATATCCCGGTAGGCATCGGTGAATCCCTCCCAGGGGCAGATCGCCTGGAGACTGGACGGAGCGAGCGCGGCCGCCTTGTATTGCGACATCGCCAAGTACGACACACCGAGCATGCCGACGCTGCCGTTGGACCACGGCTGCGCGCCGGCCCACTCGATCAGGTCGTACACATCCTGGGCCTCCTGATCAGAACACAGCGCTCCTGCGCCGTCGGAGTTGCCGGCACCGCGTAGATCGGCGTTGACAAAGGCGTATCCCTGCGTGAGCCACCAGACGGGATCCGGCGCTTCCCAACTGGTTTGGCTGGAGATGTCGATTGGACCAGTTTGGCGCATGACGTGAAACTGCGGATTGAGACTCCACCGGCGCCGCCTGCGCCTGGGCAATCTGTCTTTGCCATACGGGTGGGCCGACATGAGCACCGGAAACGGGCCCTTACCGGGGGGCCGAAAGACATTGACTCGCAGGACGACACCGTCCCGCATCGATACCGGGACGTCATGATCTACCAGCAGATCCGCCGGGGCTGCCGCGACCCGCACGGGCGGACGCACAATCTCTCGCAGCCGCGCAACCGCATACCTAGTGGCTCCGGGACGCTTCCAGGGGCGGTCGTAAATTGGATGCGGTATCGCCACAATAACTCCTTGCTTCACAACAGATTTCACCCTGCGACGGGAGACGCAGGCTGTTCAGGTCGTGTTCCGGCAGGCCACGAGACGCGATGACGGTGTCTCGAAACGCGGCAGCCGACGGCGGCAGATACCTGTCCGCCACCCAGCCGACCGCGATCGGCCGGAACAAATGTTGGTCGTCGATCGCGATTTCAACGATGCCGGGAAGCAGTACGGCCGCTTTGGGCAGCACGCCGACTCCCAACCCGGCGCCGATCAAGCCGCGCAGTGTCGTGATGTCGGTTCCCTCGAGCGCGATCGTGGGGGTGACGCCATGGCGCGCGCAGGCCTCGTCGAAGATCCTGCGCAACGTGTGTCCTCGGTCAAGGGCCACGAACGCGCAGTCAGCGAGCTCCTCGAACCCGATCACCGCTCGGCGAGCCAAGGGGTGCTCGGGGTCGACCACGGCGTAAAGCCGCTGTGTGAACAAGTTGTGCCACCTCACGCCGGGAGCATCGTCACACGTCATGGGATATCCGAGGCAAACGTCGATCACGCCCTTGGCCAGATCCTCGGCGAGGGCTGGTCCCGAGCCCTGGCGCAACACAAAATGCGACCCGGGATGACGCTCGTGATGACGACGCAGCAAATTGGGCACGGTCGAAACACCGAGTGAGCCAAGGAATCCGAAAGCAACCGTGCCGGCATCGAACCCCGCGAGTTGGCGAACGTCGGAGACGGCCGCCTCGAGACCGCGCTGAGCACTCCGAATCGCCCGCAAGAACGCCTGCCCGAAACGGTTGAGTTCATTGGCACGCCCGCGTCGGGTGAAGAATTCGACCCCGATCTCGGCTTCGAGCATCGCGATGGCCCGGCTGACCGACGATTGCGAGACCGCCAACTGCTCGGCTGCGTCCCGCAGCGTGCCGACATCTGCGACCGTCTGAAAATACCGCAGCTGATAGAGCTCCATACGGCCTCCGACTCTCTTCGAACACTGAGTGGTGCGCGATAGGCCCGTGCAGGTGTGTCGATCGCGCGTCGGACCGATGAAGGTCTGGCTCAGACTTTCCCTGGTCGGACCTTATTAGAGTAGCACTCTAACCGATTTAGGTGCCACTCTAATTTTATGCGGTAGGGTGTGGTGGGTGGAAGGCAAACGGCCACGCAACACCGCCCGACTGCGTGAGGCGGGAGCGGCCTCACGCGCTGAAACTCGCAGACTGCTACTCGAAGCCGCCGCCGCGGAATTCGCTCGCGTGGGCTATGTCGCCGCCACTGTCAATCGCATCGCCGAAGGCGCCGGGGTCACCGTGCAGACGCTCTACCTCGCGTGGGGCAGCAAACGCGCGCTGCTTCGGGCGTACCTGTACAGCACACTTACTCCGGGCACGAGTCCGTCGCCGAAGTACTATGCCTCGCAACTAGTTCCGGACACACCTGCCGCTGTCCTCAGCCAAGTTGCGTCATTGTTCTGCCGGATCGCCCAGCGGTCCGCCGTAGCGTGGCAGGCCTATCGAGACGGAGCCGCCGTCGACACGGCAATCGCCGAAGAATGGCAGGAACTCCAGAAGCTGCGCCATGGGACGTTCGGAGAGCTGCTGTCGAGTATCCCCGACGAGGCCCTGCGGCTTCCGCGACAGGAAGCCGTCGACACGGCGTGGGCGATGGCCAGCCCGGCCGTCTATGAACTGATGACCGGTCCCGGTGGGTACACCCTCGAGCAGTTCGAGACCTGGCTTGCCACGAATCTGCAGAGCGCCGTTCTGCGATCATCTGAGACCACGACGCCGTCCTGACCCAGCGGCCCCCGGGCGCAGAAATTCCCGCCGGGGGCGCCGAATCGTCGAGCCCGATTGATGTCGAGCGCCTGATCGAACGCATTATTCGATATTATGTACGCTTTCACCCTCCGATTCCTACTGATATTGATGCCGAATAGCGATATCGTCAGCTCACCATTCACTGTGCATTGAACAATTCAATCGTCCAACTCACCGGCACAATACCTATAGTGATCATCCAACGGCGCTGACGGCGCTGCTTTTCCACGGAAAGAATCCGAAATGAATTACGCTGCCCTCCCCCCGGAAATCAATTCAGCGCTCATGCACGCGGGCGCCGGCCCGGGACCCATGCTCGAGGCGGCCTCTTCCTGGGCCGGCCTTGCCGGCGAGTTGCGTTCGGCCTCAGAGTCGTTCGCGTCGGTGACGAGGGAACTCACCGGCGGCCCCTGGCAGGGTCAGGCAGCTGCGAAGATGGCCGAAGCGGCGGCGCCATACGCAGCGTGGCTCGCAGCGGCGGCGGCTCACTCCGAATGCGCGTCCAACCAAGCCGCCGCCGTGGCTGCTGCCTTTGAGGCGTCGTACGCCGCCACCGTGCAGCCGGTGGTGATCGCTGCCAACCGCACGGTGATCGCCGCTTTGGCCAACACGAACTTCTTCGGGCTCAACCTCCCGATAATCGCCGCCCTGGAAGCGGATTACGAAGAAATGTGGGCCCGGGACGTGAATGCGATGTTCGCCTACCACGTCGACGCCTCAGCGGCCCTCTCGAGACTGGCGCCCGTTGCGCAACTGCTCGGGCCTCTTCCCGGCTCGTCCCCCGCCACGCCAACCAGCCCGTCGAGCACATCGGTAATCACCGCACCGCAGGCCCCGGCCTCACCAGCCCTGCCTGGAACACCCTCCACCCCGGCGGTGCCACCACCCACCAAGATGCCCGCGCCACCACCCGGCAGCGGCAGAATCTACCCGCCAGGACCAGTGAAGATTCCTGTCTACGGATGACGACCAGGCCGGTCATCGAATTCGAGACAGGTTCCCCGGGGCCGTGTTGCTGTCCGCTGCTTGCACCTTCTGGCCGTAAGCAGTGGCCTGCCACAGAGCACCTGCGGAGCAAAACGCCCCGCCATGTCCCGCATGGCGTGCGGGTCGGTCATGAACCGACAGCCCGTCCCAGGCAGCCGCCGCACGATACATCGGATCCGCACCGGCGCCCGCATAAATAGGTGCTGAATTAATTTCCGGTGGCAGTGCCGCGAATCCATGACATGCTCCTCAACGGGACCACCAAAGGAATGATTGGTACCCATCACGCGGCGCTCAAAGCCAATGTTTGCGAACTTTATGCGGGAACTGTGCCCACGGCAACCACCGTCATCCGCGGTCCAGCTTGCGCGGCAAACAAAGTGGTGCTTACCCACATAATTTCCCAAAGTGATTCACGGAGCGGGGATGCGCATAGCACCGCAGATCGGCCGTGTCAGCCGCGCTGGCCGGCTTTGCCGGCATGGCCGGCAATGCCGTTGGCGCCTGGCCGCCCGTTTCGGCCGCCGACGGTGGTGCCGCCTGCACCCCCGGCTCCCGAATCACCACCGGCGCCGGCCGTACCGCCCGCACCACCGTCGGCGGCCGATCCGCTGCCACCCGGACTCCCGATCAGGCCGCCCTGGCCGCCGGCACCGGCGAGCCCAGCGGCGCCACCATTGCCGCCGTTTCCACCATTGCCGCCATTGCCTCCGTCACCGCCATCCCCGGCGGTGACGTCGGTGCTCCCAGTGAGCCCGGTGGCATTTCCGCCGTGGCCGCCGGCCCCACCGCCGCCGCCCGCGCCGCCCGAGCCACCGGCCCCGCCCGCGCCGGCGCTACCGCCGGCGCCCCCGGTGCCGAAGACCTTGCCGGCGCTGCCGCCGTGACCGCCCGCGCCGCCGCCGCCGCCGTCACCTCCTCTGGAGGCGGCGTCGGCACCATCGCCTCCGCCACCACCGGAACCGCCGACCGCCTGGGTCGAAGCGTTAGCACTGCCGCCGTCTCCACCGGCCCCGCCGGCAGTGCCGGAGCCGCCGCTACCGCCGGACCCGCCGACACCGCCCGCTCCGCCCGCGCCGCCGTCGCCAAACAACAGCCCGGCGTTACCCCCATTGCCTCCGGCGCCGCCCGCTCCTCCATTGCCACCGGAGACTTTGCTTGCGTCGCCGAGACCGCCGCCTCCGCCGGCCCCCCCATAGGCCTGTCCGTTCGTGGCGGTTGCCGCGCCACCGGCACCACCGGCCCCGCCGGCACCACCCGGGTGATGTCCACCCATTCCACGGCCGCCGTCGCCGCCCTGGGCGATGGCGAACTGGCCGTTGACATCCGCGAGTCCGCCGGCACCACCCGCGCCGCCGTTGCCCCCCGGGCCTGGACGACCGCCGTCGCCCCCGGCCCCACCCGTTGCATAGTCCGCCCCATAGGCGTTGCCACCAGCGCCACCGGCGCCGCCGCTCGGGTTGGTGCCGCCATTGGCACCGGCTGAGCCTGCATCAGCGGTCGCGAAGTCCGGTCGGTCGCCGTTTGGGCTCCCGGCATTCTGCCCGTTGGTGGGAGGAGTGTCGTTGATGGGGGGCACGTAGAGTTTCGCGTCGGCTCCGGCCAGACCGGCGCCGCCATGACCGCCGTTGCCGCCGGAGCCAGATAGCGCCGCGGCGTTGCCGCCGTCCCCGCCGCGACCGGCGTTACCGTTGTTGAAGCCGGCGATGCCGGCACCACCCTGGCCGCCGTCTCCACCGTTGCCGATCAGCAGTCCACCGTTGCCACCCTGGCCGCCCTGGGCACCGGCGCCGCCCACGCCGCCAATCGCACCGTTCCCGAACAGCAGCCCGCCGTTGCCGCCGTGCCCGCCGAACGCGCCGATACCGCCCGCGCCCCCGACACCGCCCGTCCCAATCCAACCGGCGGAACCGCCGTAGCCTCCGGCGCCCCCAGGGCTGTAGAAGCCGTGCACCACGTCCTGTCCACCGGCACCCCCCGCGCCACCCGCGCCGCCGGCGCCGTACAAAAGCCCACCCGTGCCACCATTTCCGGCTGCGCCTCCCCAACCGCCGGTGGCGCTCGAAGCACCGACCCCTCCAGCACCTCCGGCGCCGCCGAATCCGATGAGCCGAGCGGCCCCGCCGTCGCCACCAGCGCCCCCGGCACCGCCTGTCAACAGGTCGTCCCCGCCGAGCCCGCCGTTCCCGCCGGCACCGCCGGCACCGATCAGCCAGGCAGACCCGCCCACGCCGCCGTTACCACCCGTCCCACCCGCCAACCCGATACCGCCGGGCCCGCCGGTCCCACCGTTGCCCCAGAGCCATCCGCCGGATCCGCCGTTGCCCCCCGCGGCAGCATCCCCGCCGGCGCCGCCGGCCCCGCCCTGGCCGAACAGCCCGGCGGCCCCGCCGTTGCCGCCAGACTTCCCGACCGCCCCGGATCCACCATTTCCGCCGTTGCCGAACAGCAAACCACCGGCGCCGCCGTTCGTGCCCGTGCCCGGTGCCCCGTCGGCACCGTTGCCGATCAGCGGACGCCCCAACAATGCCTGGGTCGGCGCGTTGACCACCTCCAGCAGCCCCCCCAACGGCCCGGCGTTGAGGGCCTCCGCACCGCCGTAGGCACCCGCACTCGCCGTCAGTGCGGCGACGAACCGATCATGGAACAGCGCCACCTCACGACTTGCCGTCTGAAACTCTTGACCGTGGCCGGCGAATAAGGTCGCGATCGCCGCTGACACCTCATCGGCTCCGGCAGCCGCCAGCTGCGTGGTCGACCGCGCCGCCGCATTATGGGCCGCGGAGACTGCCGAACCTATCCCGGCCACGTCGGAAGCCATCGCCGCGACCAGTTCCGGTGAAACACTGATAAACGACATCGAGGCACCTCCGCGATGAGGATGTGACCCCGAGGTTCACCGAACCTTCCGGCCGAACCACGTGATCTCGGTCACTCTGGACGCTAGGCAGGCCTGGTAGCAGCGTCTAGCAAAAGATTCAGAAGACAACGATGCGCTGGTCGCAAGTGTCCTAGCAAACGCTTCAGGAGCGATACCAAGTGCGGGCGTTCGCGCTAAGCCGTTGCAGTGCAGTGTCTCCGAGGGTTGTGGCGATGAGGTCGAGATCTTCACGGGCGAACACGCGTGGGGCCCGGGTGCCGGGCAGGTCGGTGCCGAACAACAGCGCTTGCGGATTGACGGCGTCGATGCGGCGCAAGGCGTCGGCGACGTCGAGTTGCAGGCGACCGAATCCGGTCGCTTTGACTCGGAGTCCCCGGTCGACCGCGTCAAGGAGATGAGGCAGCCCGGCCGCGCTCAGGCCGAGGTGGTCGATGCTTACCCGGGGTAGTCGGGCCAGGCGTGGGGCCAGCTCGGGAAGTTGCGCCGAATCCACGTAGAGCTCGGTGTGCCAGCCACACATGTCATGGACGCGCAACGCCAAATCGACGTCCAGTGCGCCGCCTCGAGCCAGGGTGAAGCGGACCGCGCGCACTCCCGCCAGGTCCAGACTCACGATGTCGTCATCGGGCGTGGCAGGGTCGAGGTGGGTGACGCCGACCCAGCCCGGTCCCAGTTGCGACAACGCAGAGGTGAGGTAGCCCTGGTCGAAGCCCTGGAACGATCCCGAGACCACGGCCCCGCCGGCGATGCCGTACGGCGCCACACGTTGGAGGTAGTCGGAGACGGTAAACGGAGTGGGAACAAACCCCTCGTTCGGGATCAGGGGATGCGCGGGGTCGATGACGTGGAAATGGGCATCGAACATGGCAGGCCATTCCACCATGCGACGGGTCAGCCCGGCAGGCCGGGCGTTCCATCGGCGCCCGCTTTTCCGTTTGTGCCGGGGCTTCCAGCGCCGGTTCCCTGACTGACCGTGCCGCCCGCTCCGCCGGTTCCATAGGCACCGCCGGCCCCGCCCGGGCCTCCCGCACCGGCCGCGCCAGCGGCGCCATGGGTGCCCGGGAGCCCGATCAGCCCGCCCTGTCCGCCTGCGCCGCCAGTGAGCCCGGGTGCCCCGCCGTTACCGCCGTTTCCGCCGTCGCCGCCGTCACCGCCGTCACCGCCGTTGCCGGCAACAACCCGAATTGCACTGTCGATAGGGGCAACAGCGTTACCCCCTTGGCCACCGGCTCCACCTGCCCCTCCGGCACCTCCGGCACCACCGAATCCGCCGTCGCCTGCACTACCGCCGGCGCCGCCGAAACCGAGCAGCCGACCGGCGTTGCCGCCGTTGCCGCCCGTGCCGCCGGTCCCGCCCGTGCCTCCGGTGGACGCCGCGTCGGCGCCATTGCCTCCGTCGCCACCAGAGTTCGGGTTGCCGTCGGGATACCCCAAGGCCCCGGTGCTACCGGTTGCAGTGCCTGCCGCCCCACCGGCACCGCCAGCACCACCGGCAGCACCCGCACCGCCGTCGCCGCCGATCCCGCCAGCACCGCCGGTGCCACCATTACCGACCAGCAGGCCCGCATTGCCGCCGTTGCCACCTGCGCCGCCGGCTCCGCCGCCACCACCGGAGTTGCCACTGTGGGCACCGTTACCACCTTGGCCGCCGCTCCCAGCGAAGGCCCCGCCCCCGGCAGAGTTGCTGGAACCGCCGGTACCCCCGGCGCCGCCAGCACCCCCGGGCCCGCTGCCGTTGCCCCCGTTGCCGCCGTTCCCGCCGACCGCAGCGAAGGCTGTTGCTTGCGCAAAACCGCCTGCCCCTCCGGTACCGCCGTTGCCTCCAGTGCCGCCGGTACCGCCGTCGCCGCCGCTGCCGCCAATGGTGGGGTTGTTCGGGTCTCCGCCCGAATAGATGCTGCCGCCGGATCCACCGGCGCCACCGTTTTGGCCGAAACCACCGTCCGGTCCGGGACCGCCGGCACCGGCGGTATAGGTACCGGATTCGGGTTGTGAGGGGCTGCCGTAGCTCTGCCCGTCAGTGCCGGGCGTGTTGGCAGAGCCGGCCGGGTTCACACCCGGTGATCCGGCAAGGCCCCCGCCACCCTGCCCGCCATGGCCGCCCGAGCCCATCAGCGCTGCGGCGTTGCCGCCGTCACCGCCTCGCCCGGCTACGCCGCCGTTGACGCCCGCCTGCGCGGACCCGCCCTGGGCGCCGTCGCCGCCATTGCCGAACAACCGGCCGCCACTACCTCCGTGACCACCGTCCGCACCGGCGCCGCCCTGCCCGCCCGCTCCGCCATTGCCGAACAGGAGTCCACCGCGGCCGCCGTTGCCGCCGGCCGAGCCCAGGGCTCCGGCTCCTCCGTCACCGCCATGTCCCCACCAACCCGCAGCACCACCGTTCCCGCTGTATCCCGATGCGGCCGGATTTTGGTCACTGTCGAAACCACCGGCTCCACCGACACCCCCGGCGCCGCCCGCGCCACACAACAACCCGCCGTCACCGCCGCTACCGGCCGCCCCGCCTGGTCCAGCGCCCGTACTCGACTGACCGGGCCCACCGTCGCCTCCAGCCCCGCCGACGCCGAACAGCCGCGCCGCGCCACCGTCGCCTCCGGTCCCCCCACCGCCGCCGATGTATCCGCCGCCGCCGTTGCCGCCGCCGCCGCCGATGCCCCCGTTGCCGTAGAGATATCCGTTGGCGCCACCCTGACCACCGTCGCCGCCGTAACCGCCCTGGGTGCCGGAACCGCCGCCGCCGCCCACCCCGCCGGCGCCACCGGACCCGAGCAGCCCTCCGCTACCCCCCACTCCGCCGGTTCCGCCGGTACCACCGGTTCCTTCGAAGCCACCGGACGCGCCGCCAGTTCCGCCTGCCCCGCCTACTCCACCTGTTCCGATCAGGCCGGCGACCCCGCCCCGACCGCCCATGCCTCCTTGCCCGGCTATGCCGTTTGGCGAGAATGCGCCGACTCCGCCCGTCCCGCCGGCGCCGCCGTTACCCAATAACCAACCGCCAGATCCGCCGTTTCCGCCGGTTGCGAGGCTGCCGCCGGTGCCGCCCGTGCCGCCGCTCCCGATCAGCCCGGCAGCCCCACCATTACCGCCGTTCTGCCCCGGGGCACCAGAGCCGCCGGCCCCACCGTTTCCGACCAACAATCCACCGGCCCCCCCGTCGGCGCCACTGCCCGGCGCCGCATCGGCGCCATTGCCGATCAGCGGACGGCCCAGCAGCGCCTGAGAGGGCACATTGACCGCGTTCAGCAAACCCTGCAGCGGCCCGGCATTGAGCGCCTCGGCACCGGCATACGAGCCGGCGCTCGCACCCAGCACGGCGGCAAACTGTTGGTGGTAATGCGCCGCCTGCCGGCTCGCTGCTTGAAAGTCCTGAGCATGGCTGCCGAAGAGCTTCGCGATGGCCGCCGAGATCTCGTCGCCCGCGGCGGCACTCAGCACCGTGGTCGGGCCGGCCGCGGCTGAACTGGCCTCCTGGATCGCTGCACCGATTCCCACTACATCCCGGGCCACACCCGCGACAACGTCGGGCGCCACGCTGACAAGAGACATTCGACCTACCTTCCCAATGCGAACGTGGCCACCGCCGATGTGGTCCGGGTCACACCACGACGCTAAACAGGGGCGAATCAACGCGTCTATCAGAAGTTTCTGAATATTTCTTTTCGTTTGAAGCAAGTGACTGTTAGCCGGGTTGCCCGTTCGTGCCATCGCTGCCCTGCAGACCGATGGCGCCTTCGCTCCCGGACAGGCTGCCGCCGCCGCCTGCGCCGGCTGGTCCATAGGCGCCACCGGGTCCTCCGGCACCGCCGATGCCACCCAAGCCACGGCCCCCGGGGATACCTGCCAGTCCAATCAGCCCGCCGGACCCGCCAGAACCACCAGTCGTCCCCGCCGGGCCGCCGTTGCCGCCGCTGGCGCCACCCCCGCCGTTCCCGCCGTCGCCGCCGCCACCGCCAATGGAAATGGCCCCACTCGATGCATCGCCGCCTCTGCCACCCGAGCCGCCGGCTCCTCCAGCCCCGCCCGTACCACCTGCCCCGCCGTTGCCGCTGTCGCCTCCCGCACCACCGATGCCGAAGAGCCGGGCTCCATTTCCGCCGTTGCCGCCGGCGCCACCGGCACCACCGGTGCCGCCGCTGGACGTGGAGTCGCCGCCATTACCGCCATGACCTCCGGAAACGGTCTGACTGTCGACGTTCGGATACCCATAGGCGGCCCAGTCTCCGGTAGCCGTTCCGCCGGCCCCGCCCGCGCCACCGGCTCCGCCCGGGGCGCCGCTACCGCCGACTCCTCCGGTCCCACCGGCACCGCCTGCGCCTCCGCTTCCCACCAGCAGGCCTGCGCTACCTCCGTTGCCTCCGGCGCCGCCAGTACCGCCGATACCGGCGATCGCGTCGCTTGAGGCAGCCTGTCCACCGTCGCCGCCCACACCCCCATACGCGGTTCCCTGCGATGCGATGCCCGGGCCACCGGCGCCGCCCTCACCCCCGGCACCCCCAGGTCCGGCGCCGTTTCCGCCGTCGCCACCGTCGCCACCGCTACCGTACGAGAGAACGCCGTTGGTGCTTCCGAGCCCGCCAGCCCCTCCGGCGCCGCCGTTGCCGCCGCCGGGTGCGCCGTTACCGCCTGTTCCGCCGTCGCCACCCTTCGTGCCGGGCGAGGTGTAGTCCGTTGCGGTCGAATCGCCGCCCTGGCCCCCGGCGCCACCACTTTGGCCGGCAGTGATCCCGGCGACCCCGGCTTCGCCGTTTCCGCCGTTGACAGGAGCACCGCCCTCGTAACTCTGCCCCGGTGTTCCCACTGCGGAGTTGGGCACGGCTGTTGGATTGGCGGCGTCAGCACCGGAAAGGCCGGCACCGCCCGCCCCGCCGTTACCTCCCGACCCGATCAGGCCCCCGCCATCGCCGCCGTCGCCTCCCCGTCCGGCGCTGCCGCCAAACACTCCCGCCATTGCCGCCCCACCATGACCCCCACCGCCGCCATTGCCGACCAATCCCCCGCCGGCACCCCCGTGGCCACCGCCGGCACCGGCTCCGCCGGCCCCGCCCGCTCCGCCATCTCCCCACCACAAGCCGCCGCCACCCCCCTGCCCCCCAGCCATCCCCAATCCGCCCGCACCCCCGGCCCCGCCGCTGCCGAACAATCCCGCTGCGGACCCCCCGTCACCACCGGCCCCGCCGGTCAGGGGGTATCCATGCGCGTCGGCGGTGCCGGCCCAACCACTGCCGCCGCTCCCGCCGTCGCCGTAGAGCAACCCCCCATTGCCGCCGCTTCCGGCTGCCGCGCCGATGCCACCATTACCGCCGATGCCACCGGAACCGAATACCACCGCGGACCCACCCTGGCCACCGACTCCACTGACCCCGCCAGAGCCGCCTGACCCGCCGTTGCCCCAGATGGTGCCGCCAACTCCGCCGTTGCCGCCGGCCGCGCCGACACCGGCGACTCCTCCGGCTCCTCCGTTGCCGATGAGTCCCGCCGCTCCGCCGCGGCCGCCGTTCTGGCCAGGCGCGCCGGAGCCGCCAGTACCGCCGTTGCCGAACAGCACACCGCCCGCGCCGCCATCGGCGCCCGTCCCCGGCGCCCCGTCGGGACCGTCACCGATCAACGGACGGCCCCACAGCGCCCGCGTCGGCGTATTTACCGCATCCAGCAGGCTTTGCAGCGGGCCGGCATTTGCCGCTTCAGCACTGCCATAGGCGCCTGCCGCCGCACTCAACGCCGCGACGAACCGCTCGTGAAGCCAGGCCGCCTGCCGGCTCACTTCCTGGAACTCGTGCCCGTGACCCTCGAACAACGCCACCACGGCCGCAGACACCTCATCGGCACCCGCAGTCGCAAGCGATGTAGTCGGTCCTGCGGCCGCCCCATACGATCGGCTCACGGCCGAACCGATTCCGGCCATATCCGAAGCCGCCGCGGCCAATGCCTCGGGATTCACGTCGACAAACGGCACCGACTACCTCCAGTCGACAAACAGATCACCGGTTGATATGTCGACGCTAAGGAGGGTGGGTACCGGCGTCTAGCACAAGCTTGCGATCACGCTGTTGCGTACTGCGCAATTGGGGAGAGCAGTGACGCTGTCAACCCGGCAGTCCGCAACTGCCGATCGCCGTGTCGCGAAACGACGCGGCTGATGGCGGCAGATATCTGTTGGTCATCCAACCGACTGCGATGGGACGAACCAGTCGTGGGTCGTCGACGGCGATCTCGACGATGCCGGGCGCCGGAATAGCCGCCTTCGGTAGTAGCCCGACGCCCAACCGCGCCCCGATCAGACCGCGCAAGGTGGTGATGTCGGGGCCCTCGAACGCGATTGTCGGTGTCACGCCGTGACGTTCGCATGCGTCGTCGAATATTCTGCGAAGCGTGTGGTCCCGGTCCAGAGCAACAAACGGTTCGCCGGCGAGTTCCTCGAATCCGATTATTTCGCGGCGGGCCAGTGGATGCTCTCGGTCGACCACCGCGTAGAGCCGCTCGGTGAATAACGGATGCCATTTCACGCCGGGCGATTCGTCGAACGGCAGCGGATAGCTGAGGCACACGTCGATAACACCGCTGGCCAGCTCGCCGATCAACGCCGGCGCAGCGCGTTGGCGCAGCTCGAACCTGGTCCCGGGATGGCGGTCGTGATGGCGGCGGATCAGGCGGGGCACGGTTGCTACGCCCAGTGAATTCAGAAAACCCAGGGCCACCGTCCCGCCGTCGACGCCGGCGAGTTGGCGTACCTTGACCACCGCCGTCTCAAGGTTGCGCTGAGCGGCCAGGGTTGCTCGCAAGAAAGCCCGCCCGAATTTGTTGAGTTCGTTGGCCCGACCGCGCCGGGTGAACAATTCGACGCCAATCTCGTGTTCCAACAAAGCAACTGCCCGGCTGACCGCCGATTGCGACACCGCCAGTTTCTCAGCGGCGTCGCGCAGCGTGCCGACCTCTGCGACGGTCTGGAAGTAGCGCAATTGATACAACTCCACCGGACTCACCATCCCGACCCGGTTGCACACACGACCGAAACTCCTTGCAACACTGTGAAGTTCGGGACCGAGAGCTTCGGGCACAGCTGTCCACGACAAAGCCGATGTTGTGTTCGCATGAGACGACCTTCGGTTTGAGTGCGTTCGGACCGACGCTATCCAGGGCGATTCATGGCGTCTAGTAGAAGCTTGTTCAAACTATCTTGCGCAAAGCGCAACTCAGCTCACCGTCTCACGTTTGCATCAGTCACAACAGTTTGTTCGTAAGCTTCTGCTAGACGCAGATAAACACTGCTGCATAGCGTGGTGGCACAGCGAAAACGCGCTAAGGAACGCCCGACATCCAGCGTGTTTCACGCGATAAACGCAGACCGAAGTCCGGCGGCATCAGTTCTCACCAGGATTCCTGGTCCAAACCCACGGTCACGGCCTCGGATCCAGTGAGGACGGTGTGATGAGTTTTGCGGTGTTGCCGCCCGAAATCAACTCGGCGCGAATGTATCTTGGCGCCGGCTCGGAAACTTTCCTGCAGGCCGCGACCGCCTGGGCGGGACTTGCCGACCGGCTGGGCGCTGCCGCGGCGTCGTTTTCAACGGTGACCACGGAGCTGGTGGGCTCGTCATGGCAAGGTCCCGCCTCGGTGGCGATGACCAACGCTGCCGCACCATATCTCAGATGGTTGAATGCGGCATCCGCACAGGCGGAGCAGGCGGCGGCTCAGGCTCAGCTGGCTGCCGCCGCCTTCGAGGCGGCGCAGGCGGCGACGGTTCACCCGGGCCTCATCGCCACCAACCGCGCCCGCATGGTGTCGCTGGTGAGCTCGAATCTTCTGGGTCTGAATACTCCCGCGATTGCAGCGGCCGAGGCTCACTACGAGCAAATGTGGGCCCAGGACGTGACCGCGATGTTCGACTATCACGCGCGGGTGTCGGCTGCGGCCGCGGCACTGACGCCGTACCCCCCGAGCTTGCAGAGCCTGCTGGGTCTGTTCGGACGGACCGATTCGTCACCCTCCCTCAGCACATTCGCCAAGGATGGTCTGGCAAACATCGGCGCGGACAACCTCGGCGCGGACAACCTCGGCAGTGGCAACCTCGGCAGCGGGAACCTTGGCAACGGGAACCTTGGCGACAACAATGTCGGCTCCGGCAATCAGGGGAACAACAATTTCGGCCCGGCCAATTCGGGCGACCGTAATCTCGGGTTCGGCAACGCCGGCGACAGCAATCTGGGGATAGCAAACAGCGGCATCGGCAACATCGGCCTGGGCAACACCGGTACCGGCAACATCGGCATCGGACTGACCGGCGAGAACCAGATCGGGTTCGGCGCCGTGAACTCCGGAAGCGGCAACCTCGGCCTATTCAATTCCGGCAGTAATAATGTCGGCTTTTTCAACTCAGGCAGCGGAAACGTCGGTATCGGTAATGCCGGCGTCGGGAACTGGGGCTTCGGCAACTCCGGCGCCGAAAACGTCGGCATCATGGACGCCGGGAACTACAACACCGGGTCTTACAACACCGGAATTGCCAACTCCGGCGTCGTCAACTCAGGCAGCTACAACACCGGAGTTTTCAATACCGGAGACGTCAACACAGGCAGCTTCAATGCCGGGAGTCACAACAGCGGCGACTTCAACACCGGAAATTACAACACGGGCTGGTTCAATTCGGGTGACCTCAACACCGGGGGCTTCAACTCGGGCAGTTTGAACAATGGATTTTTTGTCAGTGGCGACAACCGCGGCCAAGTCAGCATCAACCTCGGGATCTCGATCCCCACCGTGCCGTTCAATTTCAGCTACACCGTCCCGATCAATGAAGTCGAACAGTTCGGGGGCAACACAGTCACCATTCCCGGTTACTACTACTCGCAGACGTATTTCCTCAACGGCTACTTCTACCTGGGCCCCATCAACATCCCGACATCCGCAATCACCCTGCCGGTGGTGACGATCAACATCGGCGGACCAAACACTGCCATCGCGATGAATTTCGCCGGCGCCCTCGAGGGTCGGACGATTCCCATTCTGAGCATTCCGGGCGGCCCCGGCTTCGGGAACGCGACCACCGGTCCGTCCTCGGGCTTCTTCAACAGCGGCACGGGGAGTTCCTCGGGATTCGGCAACTTCGGTCCCGGCAACTCTGGCTGGCAGAACGTGTCGACGGCGGCGTTGGGCAACTCGGGCCTACAAAATATGGGTGCGCTCCAATCCGGCGTCGCCAACCTGGGCAACTCGATCTCCGGCTTCTACAACACCGGCACCACCGGCCTGACCACACCGGCCGGGGTCGCCGGAATAGCCAACGTCGGCTCTCACCTCGCCGGCATCCTGCAGGGTCCCAACGGCACCATCGTCAATGTCGGATTGGGCGATCTGGGCCAGTTGAACCTCGGCCTGGGCAACGTTGGCGATGCCAATATCGGCAGCGGCAACATCGGCAACCTCAACCTCGGCAGCGCCAACCTCGGCGACTTCAACATCGGCAGCGCCAACATCGGCAGCTCCAACATCGGCTTCGCCAACACCGGCCCCCAGCTGCACGCCGGCCTGGCCAACATCGGCCTGGCCAACATCGGCAACCACAACCTCGGCTTCGCCAACTCCGGCGACGCCAACACCGGCTTCGCCAACACCGGCACCAACAACATCGGCATCGGCCTGACCGGCGACCACCAAATCGGCATCGGCGCCCTCAACTCCGGCACCGGCAACCTCGGCCTGTTCAACTCCGGCACCAACAACATCGGCATCGGCAACTCCGGCACCGGCAACTTCGGCCTGTTCAACTCCGGCACACTCAACACCGGCCTGGCCAACACCGGCACCCTCAACACCGGCCTGCTCAACACCGGCACCCTCAACACCGGACTGGCCAACCCCGGCACCTACAACACCGGCGCCTACAACACCGGCCACACCAACACCGGCCTCGCCAACACCGGCAACTACAACACCGGCATCGCCAACCCCGGCAACACCAACACCGGCATCGCCAACCCCGGCAACATCAACACCGGCGCCTTCAACACCGGCAACATGAACAACGGCATGCTCTGGCGCGCCGACTCCCAAGGCCTGCTCGGGGCCGGCTACACGATCCATATTCCGGAAATCCCGGTACACATGGTCGGAACCATCCCGATCAACATTCCCATCACCTCCACCGTGACGGACGCCGTCTACAGCGGGATGGTCATCTCCAACATCCCGTTCGGCTTCACCGTCGGCATCGGGCCGGTGCCGGCCTTCACCGGCGTAATCAACAGCCTCACCGTTCCTCAGATCGCGATCGGCTACATGCCCGGGGTGCCGACGCCGCACGGGTTGATCGGGGGCCCCAACACTTCGATCGATATCACCGGATTTGCCGGCATCGGCCCAGTCGACTGGACCATTATCGGGTTCGGCGGGCAGCCGGGTTTCGGGAACTCGACTGCGGTACCGTCTTCGGGCTTCTTCAACAGCGGCACCGGTAGTTCCTCGGGCTTTTTCAACGTCGGAGCCAACAATTCCGGTTACCGCAACATCGACTTCGGAAATTCGGGCCTGGCCAATATCGGTGCGCTGCAATCCGGGATTTCGAACCTGGGCAACAGCATTTCAGGCTGGGGCAACACAAGCTCGCTCGGGTTCGGCGCCCCCGCCAACCTCTCCGGGCTGCAGAACGCCGGCTCCGATGTAGCCGGGCTCTTGCGCGACGGCACCAACGGCACCGTGCTCAACGCCGGAGCGGCAAACCTCGGCGGCCTCAACCTGGGAAGCGCCAACGTCGGCGGGCTCAACATCGGCAGCGGCAACATCGGCAGTCTCAATTTCGGCAGTTCCAACACCGGAAGCTTCAACCTCGGCAGCGCCAACTTCGGCGACTACAACCTCGGCAGCAGCAACATCGGCAGCTCCAATTTCGGCGTCGCGAACACCGGCCCCTTGTCCACCGCGGGCCTGGGCAACGTCGGCCTGGGCAACACCGGTAATCACAACCTGGGGCTGGGCAACTTCGGTGACGGCAACATCGGCCTGGCCAACACCGGTACGGGCAACCTCGGCATCGGCCTGACCGGCGACCACCAGATTGGTTTCGGCGCCCTCAACTCCGGCACCGGCAATCTCGGCCTGTTCAATTCCGGCAGCGACAACGTGGGCATCGGAAACTCCGGCACCGGCAACTTCGGCCTCTTCAATTCCGGCAAATACAACAGCGGAATCGGCAACACCGGCAGCACCAATACCGGGTTCTTCAACACCGGCGTCGCGAATACCGGCATCGCCAACAGCGGCAACTACAACAGCGGCAGCTTCAACGCGGGTAACTTCAACACGCTCGGCTTCAACACCGGCAGTTACAACACCGGCAGCTTCAACACCGGTGATTACAATACCGGAATAGCGAATACCGGCAGTTTCGACACCGGCGCGTTGATTTTCGGCAGTTACTCGAACGGGTTGCTGTGGCGCGGCGATTACCAGGGTTTGTACGGGACCTACGTGGGGCTGTCGGTGCCCACGACGGCTATTCCGGTCACCCTGGACGTCAGAATACCGATCAATATTCCGGTCGAGTTCTTGTTCGGTACGATTGTTATTCATCAGTTCGTATTGCCGCAATACACCGCCGACATCGACATACTCGGCATTGGTGGCCGTGCCCTCCAGGTAGGGCCCATAATATTCCCGAATGCCGGGTTTGATCTGCCGGGTATCGTAGGGAACATCGGGAGCGCCGATACGGTGATCGAATTCAGCGGCAGCGGCGGCCTCGGCCCGATCAGGATTCCGATCATTGACCTGCCGGCCGTTCCCGGCTTCGGAAATTCGACGACCGGGCTGTCATCCGGGTTTTTCAACAGCGGAACCGGCAGTGCGTCGGGTTTCGGCAATAGCGGCGCCAACCTGTCCGGGTTCTTCAACATCGCCTCCGGCAGTTCGGGAATTTCGGGGTACCGGAATTTTGGCGAGTTGGTGTCGGGCATCGCGAATATCGGGAATTCGGTTTCCGGTTACGTCAATACCAGCGAACTGAATCTCTGGACCCCGGCCGATGTCTCCGGCCTCGGAAACGCCGGTAGCCGGCTTTCCGGCGTGCTGCACAATCCATGGCACTTCAACGCCGGCTTCGCAGATGTCGGCGGATCGAATGTCGGGAGCGCGAATATAGGCAGCCTTAATCTCGGCACTGGGAACATCGGCGACGTCAACATCGGCAGCGCGAATATCGGCGTGTCGAATCTGGGCGGCGCGAACCTCGGCTCGTTCAACATCGGTATCGGGAACCATGGCAACAACAACATCGGTGTCGGCAACCTGGGTGCTCACAACCTCGGCTTCGCCAACCTCGGCGACGACAACGTCGGATTCGGGAGCGCCGGCCACGCCAATATCGGTGTCGGTAACAGCGGTACTGGCAACGTCGGCTTCGGCAACACCGGCGTCAACAACATCGGCTTCGGTCTCACCGGCGACCATCAGGTGGGGTTCGGCGCCCTGAACTCCGGCACCGGCAACATCGGTCTGTTCAATTCCGGCACCGGCAACATCGGTTTGTTCAACTCCGGCACCGGCAACGTCGGGATCGGCAATGCGGGCAGCTACAACGCAGGAGTAGGCAATACCGGCAACTCTAATACCGGCATCTTGAACTCCGGCGACATCAACACCGGCTTGGTCAACGCCGGTAACTACAACACCGGGGCACTCAACACCGGCAACACGAACACGGGTGCTTCCAACTCGGGCAACTACAACACCGGTTCGTTCAATGCGGGCAGCTACAACACCGGTCTTGCGAATTCGGGCAACGTCGACACGGGCGCGTTCAACACCGGCAGCTACTCGAATGGATTCTTCTGGACTCAGGACTATCAGGGACTCGTCGGCATCCACGCCGGTATCTATATTCCCGAAATACCACTACTGAACATGGGCGTGACGGTGCCCATCAACATCCCGATCGCCGTTGACTTGGGAGGCACCGATTTCCAGGGCTTCAGCATCCCGGGGTTCGACATCAAGGTGCTGGGATTCTTCGACCTCCAGCTCGGCAACATAGATATCCCGAACCCCATCATCGGCCGCCTGCCCGTCGTCACAGGTCTCATCGGTGGCCCCGATACGACGATCGACATCGGCATCACCAGCGGAGTAGGCCCCATCAGCATTCCGGTGATCGACATTGCGGCGGCTCCCGGTTTCGGCAATTCGACCGCTGGACCGTCATCAGGTTTCTTCAATCAGGGCACGGGCAGTTCGTCGGGCTTCGGCAACGCCGGCGCCAACACCTCCGGCTGGCACAACGTGGCGACGGGCTTGCTCGGAAATTCCGGACTTGGGAACGCGGGCGCCCTGCAATCAGGTCTGTACAACATGGGCAATTCCGTCTCGGGCCTGTACAACACCGGCATCACCGGCCTGACCACACCGGCCGGGGTCGCCGGAATAGCCAACGTCGGCTCTCACCTCGCCGGCATCCTGCAGGGCCCCAACGGCACCATGATCAATGTCGGATTGGGCGATCTGGGCCAGTTGAACCTCGGCCTGGGCAACGTTGGCGATGCCAATATCGGCAGCGGCAACATCGGCAACCTCAACCTCGGCAGCGCCAACCTCGGCGACTTCAACATCGGCAGCGCCAACATCGGCAGCTCCAACATCGGCTTCGCCAACACCGGCCCCCAGCTGCACGCCGGCCTGGCCAACATCGGCCTGGCCAACATCGGCAACCACAACCTCGGCTTCGCCAACTCCGGCGACGCCAACACCGGCTTCGCCAACACCGGCACCAACAACATCGGCATCGGCCTGACCGGCGACCACCAAATCGGCATCGGCGCCCTCAACTCCGGCACCGGCAACCTCGGCCTGTTCAACTCCGGCACCAACAACATCGGCATCGGCAACTCCGGCACCGGCAACTTCGGCCTGTTCAACTCCGGCACACTCAACACCGGCCTGGCCAACACCGGCACCCTCAACACCGGCCTGCTCAACACCGGCACCCTCAACACCGGACTGGCCAACCCCGGCACCTACAACACCGGCGCCTACAACACCGGCCACACCAACACCGGCCTCGCCAACACCGGCAACTACAACACCGGCATCGCCAACCCCGGCAACACCAACACCGGCATCGCCAACACCGGCAACATCAACACCGGCGCCTTCAACACCGGCAACATGAACAACGGCATCCTCTGGCGCGCCGACTCCCAAGGCCTGCTCGGTGCCAACTACACGATCACCATTCCGGAAATACCCGGATACTTCGATATCAAGATTCCCATCAATATTCCGGTCACGGCTTCTGCCACCCCCGCCGATATCCAAGCGTTCGGAGCGGATCCGGTCGAATTCTCGGCGCTCGACGGCGCGGTCTTCGGCTTCATCGGCCCCTTCAAGTTCTCCCAAATCGAGTTCGACATCGCCAATCCCGCCGTAGTGCTCAACATCGGCGATCCGGACGGCTCGACCGTGATCGACATCGCCGGAACCGGTGGCATCGGCCCGATCCGCATCCCGCTCATCGACATTCCCGCGACACCAGGATTCTTCAACTCCGGCGGTTCCTCGTCGGGCTTCTTCAACAGCGGCACCGGCAGCTCCTCCGGCTTCTTCAACAGCGGCGCCAATAATTCGGGAGTGCAGAACATCGCGTTGGGAAGTCTCGGCAATTCGGGCTTCAGCAATGTCGGGGCGCTGCAATCCGGCCTGCAGAATCTGGGCAACAGCATCTCCGGCTGGGGCAATGCGAGTCCGCTGGGTTTCTCCACGGCTGCCCAGTTGTCGGGTATCGACAATGTAGGCGACAACCTGACCGGGCTGTTGCGCGACGGGGTCAACGGGACGACATTCAATGTCGGCCTGGCCAACCTCGGTGGGTTGAACCTCGGCAGCGGCAACATCGGCGAGGCGAACCTCGGCAGCGGCAACATCGGCAGCCTCAATCTCGGCAGCGGCAACATCGGCAGCTTCGACGCGGGCAGCGGCAACATCGGCAGCTTCAATATCGGCAGCGGCAACCTCGGCAGCGGCAACCTCGGGTTCGGCAACTCCGGCCCACTGCTCACGGCAGGCCTGAGCAACGCCGGCTTGGGAAACACGGGCAGCCACAACCTCGGCCTGGGCAACTCAGGCGACGGCAACATCGGCTTCGGCAACACCGGCACCGACAACATCGGCATCGGCCTGACCGGCGACCATCAGATCGGCTTCGGCGCCCTCAATTCCGGCACCGGCAACATCGGGCTGTTCAACTCCGGCACCAACAACGTCGGCATCGGCAACTCCGGGACGGGCAACCTCGGCCTGGGCAACTCCGGCACCAACAACATCGGCATCGGCAACACCGGTAGCGCCAATACCGGGTTCTTCAACGCCGGCACCGGGAACCTGGGGATCGCCAACGCGGGCAGCGCGAATACCGGTCTGTACAACACGGGCAACGGCAATACGGGCAGCTTCAACCCCGGCGATCACAACACCGGCGGGTTCAACTCGGGTAGGTACAACACCGGTTACTTCAATGGGGGAAATTTCAACACCGGCCTAGCCAACACCGGTGACGTCAATACCGGCGCATTCAACATCGGCAGTGACAACAACGGCTTCTTCTGGCGGGGCGATGACGAAGGTCTGGCCAGGATCGGCTACCACATCACCATCCCCGAAATCCCCTATCGTTATGACATACACATCGACATGTCGGTGCCTATCACCGGCACCATCGGCGCAATCACGTCGGCGCAGTTCACGATTCAGGAGATTCACTATGTGATCTTTGCCGCCGGCGGCGAGAAACTCAAAGAGGGTGACTTCGGTGGATGGACCATCGACCAGAGCACACTCTTGTCGCCGACGCCCATTGATTACGTCATCCACGAGGTCCTCGACTACCCCGGCACCGGCACCTTCGGCCCGTTCACGATCGGTTTCGACTTTCAGCAGCGTCCGGGATTCTTCAATACCGCGGGCGCTCCGTCGTCGGGATTCTTCAATTCCGGTAGTGGCGTTTCGTCCGGGTTCTTCAACGATGGCGCGTTCATCTCCGGCATCGCGAACTTCGGTACCGATGTGTCCGGCTTCTTCCGAAACCTCAGGCTGCCCTAGGAAACCCTGTCAGCGGCTCGGCCACCCGTTGGTGCCGCGCAACCCGAGCAGCAACCCTCCGATTCCACCGGTGCCGCCGTTGCTGCCGAAGTCCGAGCCGAAACCGGCGTCACCACCGTCACCGCCGTTCCCGAACAGCCGCGCATCGCCGCCGTTGCCACCGGCACCCCCGCCGCCAGAGGCAGCCATTCCTCCGACGCCGCCGTCACCACCCACGCCCATCAAGCCGGCCCTGCCGCCACCCCCGCCGGTACCACCGGCGCCGAACGCGGCAAACCCGCCCGAACCGCCGACGCCACCCGGGCCCCCGAAACCGTAAAGCAGGCCGGCGTCCCCGCCCGCGCCACCGGCCCCGCCGTCCGTGCCGCTGGCTCCGCCGGGCCCGCCTGCCCCACCATCACCGAACAAGAGGCCGGCATGGCCGCCGGCACCGCCCGGCCCGCCCTGGATATGACCGATGCCGCCGGCACCTCCGGCGCCACCGGTTCCGTAGAGCATGCCGGCCTCTCCGCCGGTTCCGCCGGCCCCGCCCAGAGCGCCGCTGGTTCCGCCCTCGAGGTGGCCCGCGCCGCCTGTCCCGCCGGCACCACCTACGCCGACCAGCCTTGCGGCACGACCACCGTCTCCACCCTCACCACCCGCAGCACCGCCGGTACCGCCGGCCCCGCCCGCACCACCCGCGCCGTACAGCAAGCCGGCGTCCGCACCGGCCCCGCCGCTGCCACCGTCCACTCGACCCGCGCCGCCGGACCCTCCGGTCCCTCCGGTACCGAACAGCCAGCCGGCATGGCCGCCGGCACCGCCTGCTCCACCGGTGCCGTTGACGCCCAACCCGCCCGTGCCGCCAACCCCGCCATTTCCCAACAACTGGGCGGCTCCCCCGGCCCCACCGACTCCGCCGACACCCGTTACGCCGAGCCCACCGATACCGCCGGAGCCTCCCGCGCCGAACAGACCGGCCACTCCGCCGGCACCGCCGGCCCCGCCGCTCACCTGCCCGCTGCCGCCACCGCCGCCGGAGCCGCCCTTTCCGAAGGCTCCACCCGGCCCGCCGGCGCCGCCCGCGCCACCGTTGCCTGTCGTGGACGACCCCCCGGCGCCGCCGGCACCACCTCGGCCGAAAAACCCACCGGCTCCGCCACTTCCACCATTCTGACCGCTCGCACCCGAGCCCCCGTTACCCCCGTCGCCGTAGAGCATGCCGCCGGCGCCCCCCGCGGCGCCGGTTCCCGGCGCCCCGTTGGCGCCGTCACCGACCAATGGGCGGCCCCACAACACTTGCGCCGGAGCATTGACGGCGTCGAGCAATTCCTGAAGTAGTGCGGCACTGCCGGCCTCGGCGGTCGCATAGCTTTCCGCACCGACGGCCAACGTCTGCGCGAACACGTCGTAGGACGCTGCCGCTCGTGCGGTGACGACGCGGAACTGCTGCGCGTAGGCCCCGAATAACGCGGCCACTGCGGCCGACACTTCGTCCGCTGCCGGGGCGAGGATCTCAACCGTTGAACCGGCTGCGATCAGGCTGGCGTCGCTGATGATTGAGCCGATGCCGGTCAGATCGGCGGCCGCGGCTGCCAGCATGCCGGGCTCCACGTTGACAAATGACATCGTGTTCCTAACGCAAGCGTGACGAACGTCACCTTTGACGCTAGGCAGGGCGGCGATCGGGGACCAGCACAATGTTGAGAACAGACCGTTGCGCGGCTCACAACTGTCGGCGCACCCGTAACAAGTTGCGCCTCAAGCAATCTTAGGTGCAAAAGCTTCTGATAGACCCTCGATGCAGTGCACCGATAGCCTAGGTTGCGAGCAGAATGGAGCGCTGTTATGGAAACCTGGCTGGGCTGTCGATGAAATATACCGGCAATCAACCACTTTCATCGCTATTGGTCGCCGACTTCTCCCGGATACTGGCCGGGCCCTATTGCACGATGACACTCGGGGATCTGGGCGCTGACGTCGTGAAGGTGGAAAGACCCGACGGAGGTGACGACACTCGGGCCTGGGGTCCTCCCTACGTCGACGGGGACAGTACCTACTACCTCGGAGTCAATCGCAATAAACGCAGCCTCGTCCTCGATCTGCGCGACGCCGAAGACCTGCGGCTGGCCAAGATACTGGCCGACAACGCCGACGTGCTGGTGGAGAACTTCCGACCCGGCACCATGGCCCGATTCGGCCTGGACGAACCCACCACCCGACAGACCAATCCCGCGTTGGTGTATTGCAGCGTAAGCGCTTTCGGAACCGGCCCCGGCGCTCGTCTGGCCGGCTACGACCTGCTCGTACAGGCGCTCGGCGGCTTGATGAGCGTCACCGGCACAGACCCGGAACACCCCACCAAAGTCGGGGTGGCTGTTGTCGATGTGTTGGCGGGTCTGTTCGCCACTGTGGGCATCCTGTCGGCGCTGCGGGAGCGCGACCGCACCGGGCTGGGCCAGCATGTGCAAATCGACTTGATGTCGGCGCTGTTGTCCGCGCTGGCCAACCAGTCGGCCAGTTACGTTCTAGCGCAGGAAATCCCACGTGCCATGGGAAACTCGCATCCCAGCATCGTCCCGTACGGCACGTACCCGACCGGTGACGGAATGATCGTGCTGGCGGTAGGAAACGACAAGCAGTTCAGCGGACTGTGTGAGGTCCTCGGTGTGACCGAACTCGCACAGGACGAGCGATTCAGCACCAACGACGCAAGGGTGCGCAATCGGGCACAGCTGCGGGACCGGCTGGAATGGGTGCTGTCTGCCCAGTCCGCTGAGCATTGGACCACCGCGTTGGCCGATCGGGGCGTGCCCGCCGGAGCGGTCAACAATCTCGCCGAGGCTTTCAGCTGCGCGGACCACCTGGGGCTGCACCCGATCCGCCAGACGAGCGACGACGACGGACCCCTCGGTCGGCAAGTGGCCAGCCCGATCAATTTGTCCGGCACACCGGTGAGCTACCGGACCCGGGCCCCTCGACTGGGAGAGCACAGCACCGAGATCCGTTCCTGGCTCGCCGGTCTCGAGGCAGAACGTCAAACCGCCTAACGGAAGCAACCATGACCAACACCGCCCGCCCATATCGACCAGCCTGGCCCTCAATCGAACGTTTTGTGTCATTTCTTGCCGCTTGCGCAACTAACATCTGACCTCGTGGAGCTTTATCAGCTGCGTTACTTCCAGACCGTCGCCGAAGTCGGCACGCTTCGCGACGCTGCGGAAAAACTTGCCGTGTCGCAATCGGCCGTTAGTAGGGCAATCGCGATGCTCGAACACGAAATCGGAGTGGAGTTGTTCACCCGTCGCGGCCGGGCCAACGAACTCAACCGGTTCGGGGAGGCGTTCTTGCGAACCAGTCTGGCCTCTCAGCGCAGCCTGGAAACAGCCGTCGCGGGCGTGCGCCAGCTGGCGGGCGTCGACGCGGGGACGGTAGCACTCGGTTTCCTGGTGTCGCTGGGCGTGTCCACGGTTCCGCGACTCATCCGCCGCCATCACGACCAGCATCCGGCGGCGCGCTTCGAGCTGCGTCAGTGCGCCGGTCCCGCCTTGGTCAACGATCTGACCACCGGTGTCATCGATGTCTGCCTGAGCTATCCGATGGCGTTCGACGAATCGCCAGGAGTGAAGTGGCACAAGCTTTTTACCCAGCAGCTCTACGCTGTCGTGGACCGGGACCACCCGCTGGCACACCGGGACGTGATCGGCTTCGAGGAACTCTGCGATCAGAAGTTCGTGGCCCTTGACCGCAACCACACGCTGCGCAGAATCTTCGACGACGCGTGCGCACGCCATGACATGACGCCCGCCATTGCCTTCGAAGGCACCGACATCACCACCCTGCGCGGTCTGATCGGGGCCCGGTTGGGCGTCGGAGTGCTCCCGAGGGCAGCCACCCCACCGCCGGACATCGTCGAAATCGCAGTCGACGACCCGCAGTTGGTTCGGCCCATCGCCGTGGGATGGATGATCAACCGATACCTACCGCCTTCGGCCGCTGCATTCCGCGACACGGCGATAGCATCGTGCGGCCTGCCAGATCAGGACTTCAACGCGTGACTACGCGGTCGACGATCCGGCAGCACAACCCCCATTGGGATTTCTAGGCGGGTCCGTCAGACCCGCTCTGACCCAACAGCTGACCGCCACGGCCACCGGCACCACCGGTGCCGCCCTGGGCCGCTCCGGCGCCGGCGCCGCCGTCGCCGCCGTTGCCGAACAGTTGGGCGCTGCCGCCATTGCCGCCCACGCCATTGTTCAGCGGCGCCGCGAAACCCGGCGGTATGGCGCCCGCGTTGCCGCCGGTGCCGCCGTTGCCGAAGAAGAATCCGCCCTGTCCGCCGTCGCCACCGACACTGGTCTGCCACACTGCGCCTTGGGCGCCCGGGGTGCCGGTAGCTCCTCCATCGCCGCCGGCGCCGCCGCTACCCCAGAGTTGGGCGTCTCCGCCGTATCCGCCGAGCGCGCCCGGGCCGGCATCGCCGCCGTGGTTGCCGCCGTTGCCGCCGTTGCCGCCGGTGCCACCGGCACCGGCGTTGCCCCCGTTACCGATGAGGCCGCTCTGGCCGCCACCGCCGCCGAAACCGCCGAAGCCGCCGTTCCCATTGAATGTCAGGCCGCCCGGATTGACGCAATCACCGCCGTTGCCGCCGGTCCCTGCGGCGCCGCCGGCTCCGCCGTTGCCCCAGATCAAGCCGCCGTTGCCGCCGCTGCCGCCGTCGGCGCCGAAGCCGCCCGCACCGCCGCCGATTGCACCTGCCACGGTCGCTGGTTGGCCCGCCCCGCCATCCCCTCCGGCGCCGCCCGCCCCACCATTGCCAAACAGCCCGGCGTTGCCGCCGGCCCCACCCCTGACGTCGAGATTACCTCCGTTGGCGCCGCTGACCACGGTGGTATCCGGCACGAATGCGCCGCCGTTGCCGCTGTTTCCGCCGGCTCCGCCATCCCCGTACAGCCAGCCCCCGTGGCCCCCGTCGCCCCCGTTGCCGGCGGCTCCGGCGCTGCCGCCTACCGGCCCTGACGCAGCCGTACCGGTAGCGGCGCCGCCGTCGCCGCCCGTGCCGCCGACTCCGCCCTGCCCGAACAGCAGTCCTCCGGCGCCGCCGACGCCACCGGCACCGCCATTGCCACCGTTCTGGCCGGGATTGAAGCCGGGAACGGCGGCACCGCCGACGCCACCGTCGCCTCCAATGCCACCCTGGCCGCCGAGCCCGTACAACCACCCGCCCGCGCCGCCGGCGCCACCATTGCCGCCCGCCTGCCCGGGCTGGCCCACAGCGCCGTCAACGCCCGCCCCACCGGCGCCGCCCACTCCGCCGGCGCCGAGCAGGCCGGCCGCGCCGCCGTTGCCGCCGTTCTGCCCGGCACCGCCGGAACCGCCGCTACCGCCGTTGCCCAGCAGCCAGCCGCCGTTGCCGCCGTTCTGACCCGTCCCGGGGGCGCCGTCGGCGCCGTTGCCTATCAGCGGACGCCCCGTCAGCGTCTGTACGGGGTCAGCAAGAAAGCCCGAAAGTTGTTGTAGCGGTGAGGCATTGACGGACTCAGCGATGGCGTAGCGGCCCGACCCGGTCGCGATCAACTGGACGAATTGATCGTGGAAGAGTCCCGCTTGAGCACCGAGGGTCTGATACCACTGACCGTGCGAGCTGAACAGGCTCGCAATGGCGGCCGATACCTCATCAGCGCCGGCGGCCAGGACCGCGGTGGTGGGCCCCGCCGCGGCGACGTTGGTGTCGCTGATCATGGAGCCGATAGCAGCGAGATCGGAAGCCGCCGCGCTGAGAATGTCCGGCGCTGCAATCACATACGACATCGAAACTCCCTACCGCTCCACAGCGTGAAGCCAACTGACACCAACGGTATGGACAGCGGATATCGGCTTCCAGTAGAAGTTTGCGATCAGACTTTTGCGCGGCGCGCAAAGGAGGCGCCCCATGCCGCGCCGAACAGAATCGTCTGACGACTATGAAAGCCGTCGTGGCACAGGCCCGCTCAGTCATCGGCCGGGCCGCACACCTGGGTTGCGGCATCGGCCGGGTCAGGACCAACGCGGTCCTTGGCGGCAGGGCCGGCCTGCCGCGTACCTGCCCACGACCGCACGACCTATCACGGCGGGGTGGGCCTCTCCCGACAGGCTGCCGAACAACGCGCCATCGCCAATCTCGGCGGCGGCTGGGTCGTCAACTGGGCTTGCCATTGACCTGAGCGCTCAATCCCGTTTTCCGGCAGAATATTTCGCAGGCCGCCTAGACTCCTGGCTACTCGCACTCGTAGCAAAGGAGCACGGCATTGGACAGCGAAACCTACCAACGGGGACGGCAGATTCGCTCCGAAGTTCTGGGCAAGGAATATGTCGACAACGCGATCGCGCAAGCCGATGACTTCACCGGACCGTTGCAGGATCTGGTCACCGAGTACTGCTGGGGTGCGGTGTGGGGACGGGACGGCCTGACACGCAAGACTCGCAGCATGCTCAATCTGGCCATGACGTCGGTGCTGAATCGGCCGCACGAACTGCGCACCCACCTTCGGGCCGCGGTGACCAACGGTGTCACCCGCGACGAGATCCGCGAGGTCTTTCTGCAGGTCGCGGTCTACGCCGGTGTTCCGGCCGCGGTCGACAGCTTCCGTACCGCGGGTGAGTTTTTCGCCGAACTGGACGACGCTTAGCACATGACCATCGGCTTCATCGGTCTTGGCAGCACGGGATTTGCCCACGGCGCGGACCGCTTTTGGGGTTGAGTTACATTTCTTCGAGAGAATGTTATTATCCGGATTTAAGAACAACGCTCACGCTCTGGGCAGCAAAAGCTCCGTTAACAGGACAGATGCAGCTACGGCGGGAGGAAGGCCTTCGTGATCGAACGCCCGGACGGGACACGCACGCCGGTTATCGACGCCAGCGTGCACATCTTCTTCCCGACCAATCAGGACCTGCGTAGCTTCCTGCGCGAGCCGTTCAGGAGCCGCGGCTTTCCCGACTACGAGATGGACTGGTACGGCGCCCCCGGCAGTGAGTACGCGCCCCACACCGAGGGGCCGGAGCGCGACCGGCGTTACCCCGGTTCGGATCCGGATTTCGTTGCCAATGAGCTGTTTTCGAAGCGAGGGGTGGATGTCGCGGTTCTGCACCCGATGGGACGCGGCATCATGCCGGACCGTCACCTGGGCACCGCGCTGCATGCGGCACACAACGAGATGATGGTGTCGCGCTGGCTCGAGCACCACGAATTCGGCGAACGGTTCCGGGGCACGATCCGGGTCAACCCGGACGACATCTCCGGTGCCGTGCGTGAACTCGACAAGTGGCGCGGGCATCCGCGGGTGGTGCAGATCGGCGTGCCGCTGCAGTCGCGCGAGGTCTACGGCAAACCGCAGTTCTGGCCATTATGGGAGGCCGCGGCCGACGCGAACCTGCCGGTGGCGGTGCACATCGAGTCAGGCGAGGGCATCGGGTTCCCGCCGACCCCGTCCGGGCACACCCGCACCTACGAGCAGTACGTCAGCTTCATGGCGCTGAACTACCTGTATCACCTGATGAACATGATCGCCGAGGGCGTGTTCGAACGCTTTCCCGCGTTGAAGTTCGTCTGGGCCGACGGTGCCGCAGATTTCGTGACACCGTTCATCTGGCGGATGGACACGTTCGGCCGCCCGCATCTCGAACAGACGCCGTGGGCGCCGCGCATACCGAGTGACTACCTGCCCGGTCACGTGTACTTCGTGCAGGGCGCCATGGACGGCCCCGGCGACGCGGACTTCGCCGCTGAATGGCTGAGTTTCACCGGCAAGGACGACATGGTGATGTTCGGGTCGAGTTATCCGCACTGGCAGTGCGGCGACGTCGGCAAGTTACCCCGGGCACTGTCGGCCGAGCAGCACGAGAAGTTGTGTTGGCGCAATGCCGCCGAGCTGTACGGCATAGACATCGCCGTCGGCTCGGGCGCACAGTAGAAGTACGCAAGACCTATGGCAGGGAGAACGCAATGTCGCTGACTCACATGCACGAGCGGGTACCGGCCGCCGAACGCATCGCTGTGAGGTGCGTGGACTCCGACGTCCACCCGGTGCCCCGGCGGGGGGAGATCACCCAGTACATCCCGGAGCCGTGGCGCAGCACGTTCTTCCTCGACCACAAGGTCGGTGAGTTGATCTACTACGACGCACCCGATTACGCGCACTCGTTCGCGATGCGGGTCGACACCTTCCCACCCGACGGCGAGTTCCCGGGCAGTGACCCGGACATGGCGTTTCGTCAGCTGATCATGGAAGCCGGCTCCGACATCGCGATTCTCGAGCCGGGCGGGCGCACCCCGCGACTACCCGAAGCCCATCAGGCCTACTCGACGGCGCTCAACCACTGGCAGGCCAACCACTGGCTGGACAGCCACAACAACTGGCATCAGCGCTGGCGCGGTTCGATCTGTGCCGCCGTCGAAGACCCGGCCGGCGCGGCCCGCGAGATCGAGGAGTGGGCCGGCCACCCCTACATGGCACAGATTCTGATCAAGGCCGAGCCGCGCCCCTCATGGGGCCACCCCATGTACAACCCGATCTGGGAAGCGGCCACCAAGCACGACATCACGGTGAGCTGTCACCTGTCCCGCAGCAACTACGAGATGCTGCCGACACCGCCCGTCGGTTTTCCCAGCTACAACCACGACTTCATGGTCACCTACTCGCTGCTGGCCGCCAACCAGGTGATGAGCCTGATCTTCGACGGCGTCTTCGACCGGTTCCCGACGCTGCGCATCGTTTTCGTGGAGCACGCCTTCACCTGGATCCTGCCGCTGATGTGGCGGATGGACTCCATCTACGAGGCCCGCAAGTCCCGCGTCGACATCAAGCGCAAGCCGTCGGACTACGTCAAGGAACACATCAAGTTCACCACCCAGCCGCTCGACTATCCCGAAGACAAGACCGAGCTGACCCGCGCGCTGGAATGGATGGAGTGCGACAAGATCCTGTTGTTCTCCTCGGACTATCCGCACTGGACGTTCGACGACCCGCGCTGGCTGGTCAAGCATCTGCCCAAAGGTGCCCGAGACGCGGTGATGTACAAGAACGGCATCGCGACCTACCACCTGCCGGAGACCGTCCCGGTCCTCGAGGGTCAGGTCCGGGTGCTCTGAATGCCGGAGGACAAACCGCGACCCCGCCTGGCTCAGGGTCGCGAACATGTCGTCGCGACGGTGGACGAGATCCCGCCGGGGACACACAAACTGGTGCCGATCGGACGGCACGGCGTGGGTGTGTACAACGTGCACGGCACCTTCTATGCAATCGCGAATTACTGTCCCCATCAAGGCGGCCCGCTGTGCTCGGGACGGGCGCGTGGCCGCACCATCGTGGACGAGACCGCGGCCGGCGATGCCGTCATGGTGCGCGATCTGGAGTACATCTACTGCCCTTGGCATCAATGGGGTTTCGAGTTGGCGACGGGCACCACCGCCGTCAAGCCGGAGTGGAGCATTCGCACCTACCCGGTCCGGGTGATCGGCAACGACGTATTGGTGCAGGCGTGACGCGACAGGAGCGTGACGTGTCTTCGATCGAGATCAACGGCGGCAACGTCGTCTATGAAATCCTCGGCGATTCAGGCGATCTCATCGCCTTGACGCCGGGCGGACGGTTCAGCAAGGACATCGACGGATTGCGTCCGCTGGCCGATGCTCTGGTCGGCGGCGGCTACCGGGTGCTGCTGTGGGACCGGCCCAACTGCGGCGCCTCCGATGTGCAGTTCTACGGGCAGAGTGAATCCCACATGCGCGCCGAAACCCTGCACAAGCTGGTGACGGGCCTGGGATTTCACCAGTGCATCCTGGCCGGAGGTTCCGGCGGCGCAAGGGATTCCATGCTCACCACGATGCTGTATCCGGAGATGGTCACCAAGCTGGTGGTGTGGAACATCGTCGGCGGAATCTACGGCACGTTTGTGCTGGGATCCTTCTACATCGTCCCGAGCATTCTCGCGGTGCGGGGCACCGGCATGGACGGCGTGATCAAGGTGTCGGAGTGGCGCGAACGCATCGAGGAGAACCCGGCGAACAAGCAGCGGTTCCTCGACTTCGACTCCGGCGAATTCCTGAAGGTCATGCTGCGCTGGCTCAACGCGTTCGTCTCCAAGCCGGGGCAGACCATTCCCGGTGTCGAGGACGAGATGTTCGACCGCATCAAGATCCCCACGCTGATCATCCGCGGCGGCGAGAACGACATGGACCATCCCAAACGCACGTCGCTGGAAGTGCATTGCCTGATCAAGGGTTCCGAGCTGATCGACCCGCCGTGGCCGGAGGACGCCTGGGAGCGCGCGTCCGAAGACCGTGCGGCCGGCCGGGTCACCCACTTCAACATGTTCGACACCTGGGTGCAGGCCGCGCCGGCGATCCTCGAGTTTGTGGGTCGCTGATGGATTCACCTGGTGCGGATGTGGACCTCGCAGTTGAGCGAGGCCTCGAGCGCGGTGTGGACGCGACTTTCCGGGACCCGATCGAGGTCGGTCTCGCGCAACGTGACGTACACGATGTCGTAGCCGTCGTCGCCGGGTTCCCGCGCGATGTCGCCGGCGAGGCCGAACGCCGACAGCACACCGTACGCGTCGTCGTCGGTCCCGCGGCTGATGAAGGTGACCACGCCGACCACCGGCTTTGTGCCGAAGGCTTTGCCGCACAGCTCTATTGCCGCGGTCTTGGTCACCTCGACGTCCTCGCCGGCGATCAGCAGTTCAACCTCCCGGCGGTGGGGCGGCCGGTCTGCGAGGTCGTTCTCGACGACATCAGCACCCATTTCGCGAGTAAGACCGAGGAGCGTGGCCATGCCCTCACCTAACTGCGCCGCCGAGAGTACCCCGGTCTGGTCGACATTGACGCGCACCACCGCAGTCCGCATGCGGCCAAGCCTAACGGGAGCCGTGCGATGACCGCCGCGGACATCGCGATCAGCACGGTCGCCTGGCCCGGTTTCCCACCGCGGCTACTGGCGGAAGGTCGCGAGGACTTGGCCGCCTACCGCGAGCGGGGTGGATACCGGCTGTTGCCTGACGCCGATGAACTGCTGGCCGAAGTCGAGGCCAGCGGGCTGCTCGGCCGGGGCGGTGCGGCCTTCCCGCTTGCGATAAAACTGCGCGCCGTGCGCGCCAATGGCCGCCGACCCGTCGTCATCGCGAATGGCGAAGAGGGCGAGCCCGCTTCGGTCAAGGACCGCTGGCTGCTGCGCAACCGGCCGCACCTGGTGCTCGACGGGCTGCGTCTGGCGGCGGCGCTGGTTGGTTCAACCCGCGCCTATGTCCTTGTCTCCGAGACTGATTCGGCGCACAGCATCGAGTCAGCGTTGGGCGAACTCGACTCCCGCGATGTCAGCATCGAGGTGTTCTCGGTGCAGCCGGGCTATGTCGCCGGCGAGGAAACCGCTGCCGTGCAGGCAATCAACGGTGGGCCCGCCAAGCCGACCGACAAGCCGCCACGCCCCTTCGAAGCCGGCGTCGGCGGACATCCCACGCTGGTGAGCAACGTCGAGACACTGGCCAACCTGGCTTACATCCACGGTCACGGCTCGGTGGTTTTCCGCTCACAGGGCACCACCAACTCGCCCGGCACCTTCCTGGCCACCATCACCGGGGCGGGTAAAGCGCCCGTGCTCTATGAGCTGCCACACGGTCTGCCGTTCACCGAACTGCTTGCCCGGCATGGTGTTTCACCGGCCGAGGTGCGCGGTGTTCTGATGGGCGGCTATTTCTCCGGCCTGGTCAACCGGCGGGTGCTGGACACCACGCTGGATCACGAGACCATCCGCGGCATCGGCAGCGGACTGGGTTGCGGCGCAATATCTTTGATCACCGGCGAATGCCCGGTCGCGGTGGCGGCCGCGGTGGCGAGCTATTTCGACCGTGAGAACGCCGGACAGTGCGGTTCATGTTTCAACGGGACTGCGGCCATGGCCGCCGCGGCCGGGGCGTTGCGCGACGGTGTAGCGACGACTGAAGACCTCGACCGGCTCCGGCGCTGGTCGGTGGTGCTCCGTGGCCGCGGGGCGTGCGCGACTCTGGACGCAGCCTGCAACGTGGCCGGCACCCTACTCGACCAGTTTCCCGACGAGGTGGCGCGCCATCTCGACGGAACCTGCCCGGACTGCGGTCGCGGCGCATATCGCGCCGAACGCCCCTACGAGGCCATTGGGGGATCATGAAGATTCGTCTGGACCGCACCGTGTGCGACGGTTTCGGCTTGTGCGGTAAGCGTGCGCCGGGCTATTTCTCGCGCGACGACTGGGGCTATGCCTGCCTGGTCGGCGACGGCAACGTGCCGGAAGAAGACCACGACAAGGTCATGCGGGCATTACTGGATTGCCCGGTGCATGCCATCACCGAGATCGGCGAGCCCAAGCCGAGCATCCCGCACCCCGAACTGCACGACGAGGACGATCCCGCCTCGCACCTCAAGACCGAGGACAACGAAGCGGAGTGGGGTTTCATCCGTTGACAGGCGGGTCAGCAGCACCGGGACGTCCGCTGCCCCAGCTCACGGACGAGAACGAGTTTTTCTGGACCTCCGGCGCCGACGGCGTATTGCGGTTTCGGGAATGCCGGACGTGCGAGTCGCTGATCCACCCACCCGCACCGGTGTGCCGCTACTGCCGCGGCCGCGACATCGGTGTGCGTGACGTCTGCGGCAAGGCGACGCTGGCCGGGTTCACCGTAAATCACCGCTTCAGCGTTCCCGGCATGCCGGCGCCCTACGTCATCGCGCAGGTCGCCGTCGTCGAGGACCCCCGGGTCCGGTTGACCACCAACATCATCGACTCCGATCCCGGAGAATTGCGGCTCGGCCAAACCGTCGAGGTGGTGTTCGAACACATCGAAGATGTGTGGCTGCCGCTGTTTCGCCCCGTCCCCGACGTTGAGCCGGTCCCGCTGCCCGAGGACGAGATCGCGCCGGACTGCTTCGGCGAGTACGTGCGCCCGATGCTGACCACAGAGAAGTTCGAGGACAGAGTCGCGCTGACCGGGATCGGCATGTCACCGATCGGTCGCCGGCAGATGGTGTCCGCGTTGTCGCTGACGGTGCAAGCCTGCGAGGCGGCGATCGCCGACGCCGGACTGACATTCGCCGATATCGACGGTCTGTCGACCTACCCAGGCGGTGGCAACTTCGGCGGCTTCGGCGAAGGGGGTGTCACCGCGCTGGAGGCCGCCCTTGGCCTGCGTCCCACATGGCACCACGGCGGTATGGAGACGTTCGGCCCCGGCGGGTCGGTGATCGCGGCCATGCTCGCCGTCTCGGCCGGTCTGGCGCGTCACGTGCTGTGTTTTCGGACGTTGTGGGAAGCCACCTTCAACGAGCTGATGAAGCAGGGCAAGATCCTGCCCTCGGGCGGCCGCACCGCCAGCTGGCAGTGGCCGTTCGGCGCCACCTCGGCCGCACACACGCTGGCACTCAACGCGCAACGACACTTCCATCGCTACGGCACCACAAGGGAGACGCTGGGCTGGATCGCGTTGAATCAACGCGCCAACGCCGCACTCAACCCCACCGCCATCTACCGCGACCCGATGACGATGGATGACTACCTCAATGCGCGACCGATCACCACACCCTTCGGCCTCTACGACTGCGACGTCCCCTGCGACGGTGCCGTCGCCGTCATCGTCTCGGCCGTCGAAGCGGCCCGCGATCTGCCCAAGCCACCCGTGCTCGTCGAGGCGGTCGGAACCCAGATCATCGAGCGCATCGACTGGGACCAAAGCACGCTCACCCACGAGCCGCAGGTGCTCGGTCAGGCAGCGCACCTCTGGACCCGAACGTCACTGCGTCCCGGCGATGTTGACGTGGCCGAGCTCTACGACGGGTTCACCATGAACTGCCTGTCCTGGATCGAGGCCCTCGGATTCTGCGGCATCGGTGAAGCCCGGGAATTCCTGGACGGCGGCAAGAACATCGCCCGCGACGGCGCCATACCGCTGAACACCCACGGCGGCCAGCTGTCCCATGGCCGCACCCACGGGATGGGCTTGCTGCACGAGGCCGTCACCCAGTTGCGCGGTGAGGCGGGCGAGCGCCAGGTCGCCGACGCCCGCGTCGGCGTGGTCAGTAGCGGCGGCCTCACGCCCAGCGGCGTGATCCTGTTGCGGGTTCAGACGTGAGTCCCCGCCCGCGGGTCGTCATCGTCGACGGCGTGCCGATGTCCGGCGTGATCGCGGAGACGGCCGATCCCACGGCGGTGATCGTCGCCATCCACGGCGGCGGCACCACCGCCGTCTACTTCGACTGCCCGGGCCATCCCGAATTGTCGTTGCTGCGGGTGGGTTCGGAGCTGGGCTACACGGTGATCGCGCTGGACCGCCCGGGCCATGGCAGTTCGGCGCCCTACCCGGAGGCGGTGCAGACCCCGCAGCAGCGCGTCGATCTCGCTTACGGTGCCGTCGAACGGATTCTCGGTGAGCGGTCACGCGGTGCGGGATTGTTCCTGCTGGGCCATTCCGGCGGGTGCGAGCTGGCCACCCGGATGGCGGCCGACGACCGGGGCGCCGGATTGCTGGGACTGGAACTCGGCGGCACCGGCCGGCGCTACCACGACGCCGCCAAAGAGATCATGAAGGCCGCCGCCGTCAAGGAGCGTCCGCCCGGTACCCGGGAGCTGCTGTGGGAGCCGTTGCGCCTGTACCCGCCCGACGTCTCGCGCGGGGTCACCAACGCGGCGACGGCACCGGCCTACGAGCGGGATGTGGCGGTGAATTGGCCGCACCGATACTTTCCCGAGCTGGCGCCTGCGGTGCGGGTGCCGGTGCGGTTCACCATCGGCGAGCACGATCGGGTGTACCGGGGCGACGACCACAACCTTGCCGAAATCGCCGAAATGTTCTCTCGGGCAACCATTTTCACTAGTAACCGGTATCCGGACGCAGGCCACAACCTGAGTCTGGGCCGCAACGCCGCCGACTATCACCGCAGCGTGTTCGCGTTCGTCGACGAATGTGTGGCGGCGCGCGCCTCGAGTGTGAAGCCGGCTTCACAGTCGGACTCGAGTGTGAAGCCAGCTTCACACTCGGCGGAAGACTGACGAAGTCGGGACCATGCGCTCCTTTTCGGCACGCCCGGAAGCCGCTACCGTTAGCGTTACAGTCAGGCGTTCAGCTGTAATGGCCTCAGCCCGCAGCTCAGCAGCAAGGAGCGGTACATGACCAAATCGAAGGTCACCTTCGATCCGTTCTCCGAGGACTTCTTCAACGGCGCCTGGGACACGTACCGGCGCATGCAGGAAGAAGCGCCGGTCTACTACAGCCAGGAGTACGACTTTTATGCCCTGACCCGGCACGCCGACGTGGCGGCGGGTCTGAAGAATTTCCAGACGTACTCCTCGGCGTTCGGCATCGACCTGTCGATGGTGCGGACGGGCAAACCGCCGCAACAGAAGTCGATCATCTTCATGGACCCTCCGGACCACCGGCACATGCGCAGCCTGCTCAACAAGGTCTTCACGCCGCGTGCCATCGAGGCCCAGCGCGAGATGGTCGGCGAGAAGATCGACAAATATCTCAGCAGGGTCGATCCGGAGCGGTTCGACGTGGTGCAGGACTTCTCCGGGCCGTTCCCCGTCGAGGTGATCACCACGATGCTCGGCGTGCCCGAAGAGCACGCCCAGCGGATCCGGTATCTGATCGACGAGTCGCTCCATCGCGAGCCGGGGCAGGTGGAAGTCGGCGAGCGCGGCATGCAAGCCAACATTGAAACCGGAATGCTGTATTACGGACTCCTGCAGCAACGCCGCGCCGAGCCGCAGAACGACCTGTTCACCAAGTTGATCAACGCCGAGATCGAACGTGAAGACGGCCAGATGACCAAGCTTGATGACATCGAGATAGCCGGCTTCGCAACGTTATTGGGCGGGGCCGGTGCGGAGACGGTGACCAAGCTGCTGGGCAACGCGCCGGTGGTGTTCGCGCGCTTTCCCGAACAATGGCAGAAGCTGCTGGATGACCGCAGCAAGATCCCGGCGGCGGTCGAGGAACTGCTGCGGTACGAGGCGCCCTCCCAATATCAGGTGCGTTGCTCGCTGAAAGACGTTGAGCTGCACGGCGTCACGATCCCGGCAATGAAGCCGGTTTTCCTGATCAACGCCGCGGCCAACCGCGATCCGTCAGCCTGGACCAATCCCGATGAGTTCGACATCGACCGCGACCGGCACGAAGCACTGAACCTGAGCTTCGGCTACGGGATCCACAGCTGCCTGGGCGCGGCACTGGCACGCATGGAGAGCTGTATCGCGCTGGAAAAGCTGCTGGACTTCATGCCACGTTATGAGGTGGACTGGGAGAACTGCAACCGCGTCCACATGCAGAATGTTGCGGGTTGGAAGAACGTACCGGTAAAGGTGCTGCGATGAGAATCGAAGTTGACTGGGATCTCTGCGAGAGCAACGCGGTGTGCATGGGCATCGCACCCGACATATTCTTGCTCGGCGAAGACGATATGCTGACCGTCTTGCAGCCGGAAGTCACTCCGGAGAACGAAGAACTGGTTCGCGAAGCGGTGCGCCAGTGCCCGCGGCAGGCGATCTCGATCGTCGACTAGCTGGCTGTACCTTTGCCGAAAACGCGGGTGCGCTGACAACAGCGGCGATACCATTGCCTCTCCGCCGGTGCGCGGGATGACCCTGCGCAATCCAAGCTCTAACGGGGGGCATCATGTCGTTCGTTGTCGCCGAACCAGACTTATTTGCCTCCGCAGCAGCAGATTTGGACGGCATCGCCAACACACTGAGGGTCGGTAACGCGGCCGCAGCTGTTCCAACCACGGCGCTGGCGGCCGCGGCCGCAGACGAGGTATCGACCGCGATCGCAGGTGTCTTCGCCGCGCACGCCCAGGCGTATCAAGTACTCGCGGGGCGGATGGCGTTCTTCGGCGAGCGATTCACCGAAACCCTCAGTTCCTGCGCGCAGTCTTACGCCGCCGCCGAAGCCGCCAATGCATCACCGCTCGAGCAATTGCTGAACGTCATCAACGCACCCACCCAGGCGCTGTTGGGCCGCCCACTGATCGGCAACGGCACCGATGGTGCGGCGGGGACCGGCGCGAACGGTGGTCCTGGCGGTCTGTTGTTCGGCAACGGCGGCAACGGTGGCTCCGGCGGCTCAACGCATCCCGGCGGTGGGCACGGCGGCGCCGCCGGACTACTCGGCAACGGCGGCAGCGGCGGGCTGGGCGCGCCAGGGGCAAACGGCGGCAACGGCGGAGCGGGCGGGTTGCTCTATGGCAATGGCGGCGCCGGGGGGTCCGGCGGCAACGCCGCCGTTGCAGGCGGCAACGGCGGCAGCGGCGGCACCGGCGGACCTGCGGTCTTCTGGGGGCAGGGAGGCGCTGGCGGCAACGGAGGGCTGGGGGCGACCGGCGCCGCCGGCGTCAACCCCACCCCGCTGCCGGCAGGTCCGGCAGCGCAAGCAGGCACCCCGGGTGCGAACAACAGCGCAGGCAACGGCAACCCCGGCGGACCCGGTGCCCATGGAGTCAGCACGGCGACCGTCGGTGAGCCCGGCGGCAACGGGGGTACCGGCGGCGCCGGCGGCGCGACGGGCTTCACCAGCGCGGTGATGGGCGGCGCCGGCGGAGTAGGCGGCGACGGCGGCTATGGCGCCCCAGGCGGGACAGGAGGAACCGGCGGGACCGCATCGTCCAACTTCGTCAATGTGCCGCCCTTCAGAGGCACCATCGGCGGTCCGGGTGGCGCCGGCGGTGCCGGCGGCGCCGGCGCCTCGGGCGGCCCGGGAGGCACCGGTGGTAACGCCCTCTTTGCCGGTGTAGGAGGCCCGGGCGGCACCGGTGGACCAGGCGGCACGGGCGCCTCGGGCGGTACCGGCGGCACAGGTGGGGAAGGCAGTTCCACCAGCACATTCATGGGAATGGGAGGCGCAGGGGGGACTGGCGGCGCCGGTGGTGTCGGTGCCGCAGGCGGACATGGCGGTAACGGCGGAGCTGGCGGTGTCGGCGGTCGTGGCGGTCTGCTGATCGGCGACGGCGGAGCGGGCGGCGCCGGCGGAGACGCCGGTGCCGGCGGCGCAGGCGACACCGGCGGACGAGGCGGGACAGGAGGCAACGGCGGATTCGGGTTCAACTCCGCGCAGGGCGTCGGCGGCAGCGGCGGCACAGGCGGCGACGGCGGCGACGGCGGCGACGGCGGTGACGGCGGCAACGGTGCTGCCGGTGGCGCCGGTGGCTTGTTCGGGCATTCGGGAGCCTCCGGCGCGGGCGGATTCGCACGCGCTGGTGGGGATGGTGGAACTCCGGGTCAGGGCGGCACGGGCGGTGGGGGCGTCCCAGGCGGCCTACCTGGTCGTTCCGGCCAACACGGCGCCCAGGGCAATGCCGGCGTCGACGGCCTGCCGGGCTGATCCGGTCAGCGCTCTTTGATCGCCTGCTCCGGGCAGCACTCGATAGCCTCGCGGGTAGCCGCCTCGAATGCCATTGGGACTTCCGTGGTGATCGCCTCGGCATAGCCGTCGTCGGTCAGGCTGAACACTTCCGGGCACAGCGTCAGGCACATGCCGTGGCCCCGGCACGTGCCGTCGTCGACCCACACCCTCATGCCGGCGTGAACTCCAGATGCAACTCGGTCAGCCCACGCAGAATGTAGGTCGGAACATATTGATAGCGGCGATCATTCGCCGGACCGTGCTCCCTCTCGTCGAGCCGGATGTCGGAGGTTCGGTCCAGCAGGCGTTCCAGAGCGACCCGGGTTTCGGCCCGCGCCAGCGGGGCGCCGGGGCAGCTGTGAATGCCGCGCCCGAAAGACAGATGCTGGCGGGCGTTCTTGCGGGCCGGGTCGAATGTGGCGGGATCGTCGAAGCGACGCGGGTCGCGGTTGGCGGCGGCTTGCAGGATCATCAGGGTGGTGCCGGCCGGCAGGTCCACACCGCCGACGTTGACGGGGACGCGGTTCAGGCGGAAATCACCTTTGACCGGACTCTCGACGCGCAGCGCCTCCTCGATGAAGTTGGGAATCAGACTGCGATCCCGGCGCAATTGCCGCTGGATGTCGGCCCGCTCGGCCAGGAACTGCAGCGCCGCGCCCAGCAGCCGCACGGTGGTCTCCTGCCCCGCTGAGAAGACGTTGCTGGCAACGCGGGCCACGTCCTGGATCTCCGGCACCGAGCCGTCAGGGTAGGTGGCGGTCGCCAGGCCGGTCAGCACGTCATCACGGGGTTCCCGGCGGCGATCCCGGACATAGTCGGAGAACAGGCCATAGAGGAATTCCAGCGGGCTGTGTGCCAGCGCCTCCTTGCCGGTGCTCCCGACGCCACCGCCCGAGTGCCGGCGGATGCCTTTGACGAAGGAGTCGCGGTCTTCCATCGGCACGCCCAGCAGGTCGGCGATCACCAGTAGCGTGAACGGGCCGGCGAAGCCCTTGATGAACTCGCCCTCGCCCGGCGCCAGGAACCCGTCGAGCACCTGGTCGGCCAGCACCCACATGGCGTCCTCGTTCTCCTTGAGGCGCTTCGGGGTGATAAGCCGCATCAACAACGAACGGTGATTGGTATGGGTGGGTGGGTCCAGCGTGGGCAGCTGGTCGCTGAAGGGCAACTCGTCACGGTGCTGCTCGATCAGCTCGGTGATGTCGGTTCGGCCGGTTAGCGACACCGGGAAGCCCGGGAACGGACCGGTCACCGAGATGCACGAGGAGAAGGTCTGCGCGTCGTTCAGTACGGCGCAGGCCTCGTCCCAACCGGTCACCATCGCGACGTCGTGGTGCGGCTCGCGGGTGACCGGGCACCGCTGCCGCAGCGCCTCGTAGTACGGGTAGGGATCCTCGACGAGCCGGCGGTCACGGAAGAAATCCATCTCGGTGAAGTCATCCACCATGTCACGCTCCGTTAGAATCTCGACAGGCGAGAATGTGCCTCTCACTGATGAGTATTACATTTCCACACGGCATAGCGCACCGCAATGCCGCGGGGCGGCGTCTCAGGCGGGAGGCAGATCGGGCGGCGACCGACGGGCAGGCCATCAGGCCGCTGCGTAACGTCTCAACAGGCGGCACCGGCGGGTGCGACGCCGCAGCGCCAGTGCTGGACTCGCCCCACGCTGTCGTCGAGTTCAATCGGCCAGCTGGTGCCCCACAGCGCGACTTCTGGCACCAAATTCCTCGTCGAACCGTCGTGGTAATCGACCTAGTCAATACGCAGTAGGTTGGTTGGGCCGGACGTGGCAAGGGTTGGATCGCGGTGCGCGTCAGCCCACCAACTCCACCAGGGTGGCGTTGGCGGTGCCGCCGCCTTCGCACATGGTCTGCAGCCCGAAACGAATGCCGTTGGCGCGCATGTGATGCACCATCCGCGTCATCAGCACCGCACCGGACGCACCCAGCGGATGGCCCAACGCGATCGCGCCGCCCAACGGATTCATTCGCTGCGGGTCGGCGCCGGTCTCGGCGAGCCAGGCCAGCGGTACCGGCGCGAACGCCTCGTTCACTTCGAAGACGCCCACCTCGTCGATCCGGACGCCGGACTTGACCAGCACTTTCTCGGTCGCCGGAATCGGGCCGGTCAGCATCAGCACCGGGTCGGCACCGGCGACCGCGCCGGCCCGGTAACGCACGATCGGCGTCAGACCCAACTCCAGGGCGAGCTCCGACGTCGTCACCAACAACGCGGCCGCGCCGTCAGAGATCTGCGACGAGTTGCCCGCGTGGATCACGCCATCGTCGACGAAGGCCGGTTTCAGTCCGGCGAGTTTCTCGACCGTCGTCCCGCGCCGCACACCCTCGTCCTGGTGTACTACCGAACCGTCGTCGCAGAACACCGGCACGATCTGCTCGACGAAAGCGCGGCTGTCCTGCGCGGCGGCGGCCAGCTCATGGGACCGGGCCGAGTATTCGTCGAGCGCCGTGCGCGACAGCCCCCACTTCTTGGCGATCAGCTCCGCACTGATTCCCTGATTGAATGAGAAATCGTCATAGCGCGCAAGGACTTTCGGGCCGTAGGGCATGCCGGTCGCCCGGGCCGCGCCGAGCGGCACCCTGCTCATGACTTCGACCCCGCCGGCCACCACCACATCCTGCTGGCCCGACATCACGGCCTGGACCGCGAAGTCGAGGGCCTGCTGGCTGGATCCGCACGCGCGATTGACGGTGGTCCCCGGGATGCTCTCCGGCCAGCCGGCGGCCAGCACGGCGTAGCGGCCGATGTTGGCGGACTGATCGCCAACCTGGCTGACGCAACCCCAGATCACGTCGTCGACGAGCTCAGGGCTGACGCCGGCGCGCTCCATCAGCTCGTTGAGGACGACGGCAGAAAGGTCGGCGGGGTGCACACCGGACAGTCCGCCGTTGCGCTTGCCGACCGCCGTGCGCACCGCCTCGACGATGACTGTTTCGCGCATGCCTCGCTCCGCCTCTCAATCGCCGAACGTGCATCCGCGGCGGAGAAAACGCGAAAAACTCGCCATCAGTTCACGTTCGATGGCTATTAAGGTACGTCAGTAGCTCCTGGGCAGCTTCAGCGCATGTGTGCCGAGGAAGTTCAGGATCATCTCCTGGCTGATCGGCGCGATCTTCATCAGCCTTGCCTCGCGGAAGTAGCGCGTGATGTGATACTCCTCCGCGTATCCCATGCCCCCATGGGTCTGCAGCGCCCGGTCGGCGGCGGCGAATCCGGCGTCGGCGCACAGGTATTTGGCGGTATTCGCCTCGCGCCCACAGGGTTTGCCGCTGTCATACAGCCATGTCGCCTTGCGGAGCATCAGTTCGGCGGCGTCGAGGCGGGCCAGTGAATCCGCCAGGGGGAACGCGATGCCCTGGTTCATTCCGATCGGCCGGCCGAACACCTCGCGCTCGTTGGCGTACTTCACCGCCTTGTCCAGTGCCACCCTGCCGATGCCCAGCGCCTCGGCCGCGATCAGCATCCGCTCCGGGTTCAGTCCGTCGAGGATGTACTGAAAGCCCTTGCCTTCCTCCCCGACCCGGTCTTCGATCGGGATTTCGAGGTTGTCGATGAACAGCTCGCTGGAGCTCACGGCGTTTCGGCCCATCTTGTTGATCGGCCGGACGTCGATCCGGCTGCGGTCGAGGTCGGTGAGAAACAGGGTCATGCCGTCGGTCTTTTTGGAGACTTCGTCATAGCCCTGCGTCCGGGTCAGCAGCAGTATCTTGTCGGACTCCATTGCCTTGGAAATCCAGACTTTTCGGCCGTTGACGATGTAGTGATCGCCGGTGCGCTTGGCGAACGTGGTGATGCGTGACGTGTCAAGCCCGGCGCCGGGTTCGGTGACGCCGAAGCAGACATGGACCTCCCCAGTCGCCACCTTGGGCAGGGTGCGCGCCTTGAGCTCGTCGGAGCCGTGCACCACCACCGGTTGCATGCCGAAGATCGTCAGGTGGATGGAGCTCGCCGCGTTCATGGCGCCGCCGGACTTGGCGACCTCTTCGAGCAGAATCGTGGCCTCGGTGATACCCAGGCCGTGGCCGCCGTACTCGGCGGGAATCGTCATCCCCAGCCAGCCGCCGTCGGCGATGGCGCGGTAGAACTCGGTAGGAAACTCGTGTGCCTGATCTTTTTCCATCCAGTAGTGGTCGTCGAACTTGGCCGCCAGCTCGGCGACCGACCGCCGGATGAGCTCCTGATCATCGGTGAGCTCGAATTCCATGCGCCCGCACCTTTCATTGCGCGAGCAGCCGCAAAAGCGCCCTACAATCACCGGATTTGGGGGCTTTTGCGTCTGCTCGCCGGTGGAACCTCAGTCCGTGTTGCCGGTGAGAGATTTCGCGTTGGCCGCGAATTCGGCGAACGACGAACCAGCCCGGGTGTCCTTGTGATGGCTCGACGGCCGGATGGACACGTCATGGCCTTCGGCGGCCTTGCGCAGCGCGCCGACCGTCGCCTGCTCAGGCGTGATGTGGGTGAACGGGTCGAACGAGTACCAACGCATTGCGTTCTGGTGGGTGATCTTGTGGATCTCGTCGTCGGGCACGTTGTTGAGCGACAACACGTCCCACAACTCTTCGGGCGCGCCGGGCCACATGGAGTCGCTGTGCGGGTAGTCGGCCTCCCAGCAGATGTTGTCGATGCCGATCATGTTGCGCAGCGCCACACCGACCTTGTCGCTGATGAAGCAGGTGAGGAAGTGCTCGCGGAAGATCTCGGACGGCAGCTTCCCACCGAAGTTCTGGTGTGTCCAGGTCGAGTGCATCTCGTAGGTCCGGTCGGCCCGCTCGAGGAAGTAGGGAATCCACCCGGTGCCGCCCTCCGACAGCGCGACCTTGAGGTCCGGGTACTCCTTGATCGGCCGCGACCACAGCAGGTCAGCTGCGGCCTGCACGATGTTCATCGGCTGCAGGGTGATCATCACGTCCATCGGCGCGTCGGGCGCGGTGATCGCCAGCCGGCCCGAGGAGCCGATGTGCACGTTCATCACGGTGTCGGTGTCGCACAACGCTTTCCACAGTGGATTCCAGTAGTCGTTGTGGAAGCTCGGGTAGCCCATCGCGGCCGGGTTCTCGGTGAAGGTCAGCGCGTGCACGCCCTTCTTGGCGACCCGGCGCACTTCTGCGGCGCATGCCTCGGCATCCCAGATCACCGGGATCGCCATCGGGATGAACCGCGCCGGGTAGGCGCCACACCACTCGTCGATGTGCCAGTCGTTGTACGCCTGCACCAGCGCGATCGAGAAATCGTGGTCGTCGGTGGCGAACAGGCGTCCGGCGAAACCCGGGAAGGAGGGGAAGCAGATCGAGGCCAGGATCCCGCCGGCATTCATGTCCTTGACGCGTTCGTCGACGTTGTAACAGCCGGGCCGGATCTCGTCCAGACCGGTGGGCTCGATCCCGTACTCCTCCTTGGGCCGGCCTGCCACCGCGTTGAGCGCCACGTTCGGGATCACGGTGTCGCGGAACTTCCACATGTCCGAGCCGTCCGGGTTGTGCACCAGACGCGGCGCGTCGTCCAGGTACTTGGACGGGAGATGGTTCTTGAACATGTTCGGCGGCTCGACGGTGTGATCGTCCACGCTGATCAGGATCATGTCCTCTTTGTTCACGGGTATTCCCTTCTCGTCTGATCCACTGATCGGGTGCCCAGAGCGGGCTCCAAGCCGCAGAGCAGAGCCCACCTGCGCCGAGCTCTCTATATGTTGAAAACTATCTTCTCGCGAAGCGAGAATCAACATCCAGCATAGCCGCCCGGACCGCCGACGACCGCTTTGTGCCGCGGTCACGTGCCCGCTGCCGGGCACCCGTCGGGCCAGCATTGACCCGCCGACCGATACATGCAAGTCTGTTGGTTGGAAATGAGAATATAATTCTCTCTCAGTGAGAGGACGCACGTGAGAAGGATCGAACCGATGCGTTTAGCCCCACTGCCCGCCGACCAGTGGGACGAAGCCGTCGACGGTGCGCTGGCCGTCATGCTCCCCCCGGAGCGCCGCAATCCGCGCGACGCCTCCAACGTCTTGGCGACGTTGGTCAACCACCCGGTACTGACCAAGGCGTTCCTTCGGTTCAACGTCCACCTCTTGTTCTCGTCCACCCTGCCGCCACGGGTCCGCGAACTGGCCATCCTGCGCGTCGCGCACCGCCGCGAGTGCGCATACGAGTGGACCCACCATGTCGACCTCGCCAAGCGAGAGGGCATCACCGATGCCGAGATCGACGCGGTCCGCCGGGGTGACGGCGCCTTCGACGAGTTCGAGCGCGCGGCGCTCACCGGTGTCGACGAGCTCGACGAGAAATCCCAACTGTCCGACGAGACCTGGACCAGGCTCGGTACCCGCTTCGACGACCGTCAGCGCATGGACTACGTCTTCACGGTCGGCTCCTACATCATGCTGGCCATGGCCCTGAACACTTTTGGCGTTCAGCTCGAGACACACACCGAACTTGACGAGGAGAGCTAACAGTGGCCCACTTCCCCAAGCCAGCCGCCGGGAGCTGGACGCAGAACTACCCCGAGTTAGGGACCGCCCCGGTCGACTACACCGACTCCATCGATCCCGCGTTCTTCGAAGCCGAGCGCGAGGCGATCTTCAAGCGGACCTGGCTCAACGTGGGCCGCGTCGAGCGTCTGCCGCGCACCGGCAGCTACTTCACCAAGGAGCTGCCATCGGCCGGCAAAGGGATGTCGGTGATCGTCGTCAAGACCCGGGACGGCTCGGTCAAAGCGTTCCACAACGTCTGCCGGCACCGCGGAAACAAGCTGGTGTGGAACGACTTTCCGAACGAGGAGACGTCCGGCACCTGCCGGCAGTTCACCTGCAAGTACCACGCCTGGCGCTACAGTCTCGACGGCGATCTGACCTACGTCCAACAGGAGGACGAGTTCTTCGACCTCGACAAGGGCGACTACGGGCTGGTGCCGGTGCGCTGCGAGGTGTGGGAAGGCTTCATCTTCATCAACCTCGACCGCAACGCCCGGCCGCTCGTCGACTACCTGGGCTCGTTGGGCAAGGGCATCGAGGGTTACCCCTTCCACCAGATGACCGAAACCTATTCCTACCGAGCCGAAGTCGGCAGCAACTGGAAGCTGTTCATCGACGCATTCGCCGAGTTCTACCACGCGCCGGTGTTGCACCAGGGGCAGTACACCAAAGAAGAAGCCGCCAAGATCATGAAGTACGGCTTCGAGGCGCTGCACTACGAGCTGGCCAGCCCACACGGGATGATCTCCACCTGGGGCGGCCAGGCACCGCCGGCCGATATGAGCATGGTGAAGCCGATGGACCAGGTGCTGCGCAGTGGGCTGTTCGGTCCCTGGGACAAGCCGGAAGTCATGGCGAATCTCGACACGCTTCCACCGGGTGTCAACCCGAAAAAGGTCAAGCAGTGGGGTGTTGACTCCTGGCACTTCTACCCGAATTTCATGCTGCTGATCTGGGAGCCGGGTTGGTTCCTCACCTACCACTACTGGCCGACCGCGGTCGACAAACACATCTTCGAGTGCACGCTATATTTCGTCCCGCCGCGAAATGCCCGGGAGCGCCTGGCTCATGAGCTGGCCGCGGTGACGTTCAAGGAGTACGCGCTGCAGGACGCCAACACCCTGGAAGCGACGCAGACCATGATCGGCACCAAGGTGGTCAACGACTTCCCGTTGTGCGACCAGGAGATCCTGCTGCGCCATCTGCACAAGGTGACCGGCGACTACGTCGCCGACTTCGCAAAGGAGAGCCGCAACAATGGCAAAGTTACCGTCTGAATTCGCCGACCTGGAACCGTATCTGGATTGGGATCTGGCCACCGAGCCAGAGCGCTACGCCAAGCGGCTGGCCTCCACGATGGGCCAGATGCAGCAGTTCTACGACGTTGCGTTCCCGCGCCTGAACGACGTCATCGCCTACTGTGACAGGTACCCACTGGACGATCTACCCGAGGACGCACGCACGCTGATGCATTTGATGCAGTCGCTGGTGATGGTGTCCTTCCCGATCGAGGCGTGGAAGCAGCCGAGGGTGCCCGACAGCGGCGCCGCCTGGGTGGAGTGCATCAGGGAACCGGTGATCTGAAGCGTGTTGACGCTCAAGGCGGCCGGGCTACTCGATGTCGATGCCGGCGAGATCGTCTCGCCGGGCGTCGTGCGGATCGACGGCGACCGGATCGTCGGCATCGGAGGTGAGCCCCAGGGCGAGCTGATCGACCTGGGCGAGCAGATCCTGTTGCCCGGGTTGATGGACATGGAGGTCAACCTGCTGATGGGCGGCCGCGGCGAGAAGCCGGGACTGTCCCAGGTGCAGGACGACCCGCCGACCCGGGTGCTGCGCGCGGTCGGCAATGCCCGGCGCACGCTGCGCGCCGGGTTCACCACCGTGCGAAACCTGGGTCTGTTCATCAAGACCGGCGGCTATCTGCTCGATGTGGCGCTGGGCAAGGCCATCGACGCGGGCTGGATCGAGGGGCCCCGCATTGTGCCTGCCGGACATGCCATCACACCCACCGGCGGACACCTGGACCCGACGATGTTCGCGGCCTTCGCGCCGCACGTGCTGGACCTGACGATCGAGGAGGGCATCGCCAACGGCGTCGACGAGGTCCGCCGGGCGGTGCGCTACCAGATCAAGCACGGCGCCCAGCTGATCAAGGTCTGCTGCTCCGGCGGCGTCATGTCGCTGACGGGACCACCCGGCGCACAGCACTATTCGGATGAAGAGCTACGCGCGATCGTCGACGAGGCGAACCGGCGCGGCCTGCGGGTGGCCGCACACACGCACGGCGCCGATGCGGTCAAGCACGCGGTGGCCGCCGGCATCGACTGCATCGAGCACGGATTCCTGATCGACGACGAAGCCATCGCCCTGATGGTCGAGAACGGCACCTTCCTGGTGAGCACCCGGCGACTGGCCGAGGGCATGGACGTCTCTCACGCCCCGCCCGAACTGCAGGCCAAGGCCGCCGAGATGTTCCCGAAGTCGCGCACCTCGATACTGGCCGCCTACCAGGCCGGGGTGAAGATCGCCCTCGGAACCGACGCGCCGGCGATACCGCACGGGCGCAACGCCGACGAGCTCGTCACCCTGGTGGACTGGGGTTTGCCGCCGCTGGCGGCGTTGCGTGCGGCGACCACGACCGCCGCGGAGCTGATCAACTCGACCGACCTGGGCCGCCTGGCCGAGGGCATGCTCGCCGATGTGATTGCGGTGCCCGGAAATCCGTTGCAGGACATCACCGTAACCCGCAACGTCAGCTTCGTCATGAAAGGCGGCAAGGTTTATGCCAACCAGAACTGACGACCTGGTGGAGATCCAGCAGTTGCTGGCCCGGTACGCCGTGACCATCACCCAGGGCGACATCGAGGGACTGATCGGTGTGTTCACGCCGGATGGCACCTACAGCGCGTTCGGCGACACCTACACCCTGGACCGGTTCCCGGAGCTGGTCGCCGCCGCACCCAAGGGCCTGTTCATGACCGGCACCTCTCTGGTTGAACTGGACGGTGACTCGGCCACCGGGACCCAACCGCTGTGCTTCATCGAACACTCGGCCCACGACATGCGCATCGGCTACTACCGCGACACCTACCTGCGTACCGCCGACGGATGGCGGCTGAAAACCCGCGCCATGACCTTCATTCGGCGCAGCGGCGCCCACGACTCGGGGCGACCGCACGCGGTGGGCCGCCCCTCTCCGTGAAGGTCGAGCAGTTCCGGACGGGACTGTGCGCGTGGCTCGACGAGCACGACCTGACTCCGGGGCCCGACCATTCGCTAGCGGGCCACATGCGCCAGTTCGCCCGCGTCAGCGAAGCGCTCTACCAAGCCGGTTGGATGCGCTACGGCTGGCCCACCGAAGTCGGCGGCCTGGGCGGGCCCGCCCTGCTGCGCGCGATCGTCGGCGAGGAAGTGGTGGGCCGGAGGCTGGCCGAACCGGGCCCCTACTCGATGGTGGAGGTACTGGCACCCACGATGATCGATTACGCGCCAAGCGAACTCGCCGCCGAGATGGTGCCGCGGCTGCTCAGCGGCCGCGAGCGGTGGTGCCAGGGGTTCTCCGAGCCGGGCTCCGGCAGCGATCTGGCGTCCTTATCGACCCGGGCGGTCCCGGACGGCGACAACTGGATCGTCAACGGGCAGAAGGTCTGGACCAGTTTCGCGCAGTTCTGCACCCGGTGCGTCCTGCTCACCCGCACCGCGCCGGGCCATAGCGGTATCACCGCGTTCTTCGTCGACTTGGACACGCCGGGCATCACCGTCCGCCCGCTGCGCACCATGCACGGCGTCGACGAGTTCTGCGAGGTGTACTACGACGATGTGGTGATCCCGTCCAGCCGCATGCTGGGCAAGCCGGGTGACGGTTGGCGGCTGGCGATGGACCTGTTGCCGTATGAACGGTCGACCTGTTTCTGGCAGCGCATCGCCTACCTGTACTCGAGATTCGACGCGCTGATCGCCGAGACAACCGACCCGGACGAGTCCGCTTTAGGGGCAGCCTATCTCGCGTTGCACACGCTACGTTGCCGATCCCGCGCCACTGCGCACCGGCTGGCCGACGGGGCGCGGCTCGGCCCGGACACATCCATCGACAAGGTGCTGTTGGCCGCCGCCGAACAACGGCTCTACGACACGGTCCGCGACCTGCTCCCCGGCACGCTCGAACTCGACGACACCGCCTGGCGCCCCGAGTACCTCTATTCGCGGGCGGCGACCATCTACGGCGGCACCGCGGAGATCCAGCGCAACATCATCGCCCGTCGGTTGCTAGATCTGGGCAAGGAGTGACATGGACCCGGAGCTGACGCTGCTGGCCGACTCGTTGCGGACCGCGATGACGGCCGCTAGTGGCGCCACGCTGGACGCCGCGCTGGCCGATCTCGGCTGGCTCGACATGCTCGACGAAATACCTTCGACTGCAATCCCTTTGGTATTCCGGTTACTCGGTGAGACCGGCGCGCACGCACCGGTGCTCAACGACGTGGTGCTGCGAGCCGCCGGGCGGGTCGGCGGCTCTACGGTGCCCCTGCCGTATGCGGGCGGTGCCTGGGTGATCTGGGAGCGCACCAACTCAGCAGCTTCGACACTCGACGACGAACTCCCCATCCACCGGACCGCGGCCGGGGATCCCTTGCCGCTCGGCACTGGCCGGCAAGCGCTGGGCTGGTGGCTGGCCGGCACCAGCCGGGCCATGCTGTCGCTGGCCCGCCGGCACGCACTGGACCGCGTCCAATTCGGCAGGCCCATCGCCTCTTTCCAAGCGGTGCGCCACCGGCTTGCCGAGACGCTGGTCGCCATCGAGGGCGCCGAGGCCACGCTGCAGGCCGCCACCGATCAGCCCGATGAGCTGGTCTGTCTACTGGCCAAGGCCGCGGCCGGCCAGGCGGCACTGACCGCCGCCCGGCACTGCCAGCAGGTGCTCGGTGGCATCGGCTTCACCGCCGAGCATCGACTGCATCGCCACGTAAAGCGGGTGCTGGTGCTCGACGGATTGCTCGGCAGCACAGAGGAGTTGACGCGCGAAGCGGGAGCGCACCTACGTGCCGTGGGCTCGGCGCCCCGGCTTGTCCACCTCTAGGCGCCGAGTGTGAATCCTGCGACGCGACCCGCCGTCGCAGCGTCGTGAAATTCGCACTGGCGCAGCCTAATTGCGCGGCATCCCGAGCACCCGCTCGGCGATGATGTTGCGCTGGATCTCTGACGTACCGCCGGCGATGGTGCCGGCGAAGCTGCGGGCATACCGGTCGAACCAGCTGCCGTAGTGGGCGTCCAGGTTCAGCGGCGCGAACGGTGCGGTCATCGCCGGATGAACCAGGCCCTCGGCGCCCTTGACGTTCAACGCGTCTTCGGAAGCGCGCTGGACCGCCTCCGAGCCGAGCAGCTTCAGCACCGACTGGCCGGGCACGTCCTCTTCACCGCGCGCCGCTTTGGCCAGGGTCACCGAGCCGAGCAGCCGCATCGCCCAGGCATCCATCACCAGTGTGGCGTAGCGATCTCGCTGCAATGCTCCGGTCGGCGTGAAATCCGTTGTCTGCTGGTCCAATAGGTTGGCGTAGTCCAGCCAGAGCATGGCGCGCTCGTGCCCGAGCGCGCCGGTCGCCACGCGCCAACCACCGTCGAGGTCGCCCACCAGATTCTCGGCGGGCACCCGCGCGTCGGTGAAGAACACCTCGTTGAATTCGATGTCGTCGTGGTCGCACACCGAGGCGAACGGCCGACGGACCACGCCCGGTGTGTCGGTCGGAATCAGCAACGCACTGATGCCCTTGTGTTTTGGGACATCGGGGTTGGTGCGCACGAAAGTCAGCAGCACGTCGGCGTCGTGCGCCCCCGACGTCCACACCTTCTGTCCGTTCACCACGAAGTCATCGCCGTCCCGCACTGCCCGTGTCTTCAGAGACGCCAGATCCGAACCGGCTCCGGGTTCGCTCATGCCCAGCGACGCAGTGATTTCCGCGCGAAGGATCGGCACCGCCCAATGCTGCTGCTGTTCGGGGGTTCCGAAGGACAACAGGGACGCCGCGATGATCCCGACGCCCTGCGGATTGAAACTGCGGTAGATCCGCCGCCGCGCCATCTCGTCGGCATGCACGTACTGCTGCAACAAGGTCGCATTGCGGCCACCGAATTCGGGCGGGTTTCCCGGCAGCGACCACCCGGTGTCGAACAGCAAGCGCTGCCAGCGGGCCGCCCAACCCGGCACATGCGAGCACGACCGCGGGCGTAGGACGCCCTGAGCCTCATCGGGCAGGTGCTCGTCGAGAAACGCGACGAATGCTGCGCGAAATGCCTCGACATCGGCGTCGAAAGTCAGCTGCACGCAATCCCCTTCCGCGCCGATGGGTGCCACTCTCGCCGATGTGCTTCCCAAACACCCGATCAAGAGAATACTATTCTCGTCGTGAGGAAGTTACAATCTCCAAGACATCGTCCGTGAGGAGGTCGAGCACAGCGATGGCGCGACGTTCTCCGGTACAGTCCAACCATGTTCTTTCCTCGCGGCAGCCTGCTGAGCCGCCCGTGACCAGCCCGGGCGAAGAGCCGGCTTGGAAGCAGCGGGCGGTCGAGCGATCCATCAAGACCGCGAAACTGCGGGCGGCACAGCGTGTTCAGCGCTTCCTGGACGCGGCGCAGGCCATCATCATCGAAAAGGGGAGCACGGACTTCACCGTGCAGGAGGTCGTCGACCGGTCACGTCAGTCGTTGCGCAGCTTCTACCTGCAGTTCGACGGCAAGCACGAGCTGTTGCTCGCGCTGTTCGAGGACGCGCTGAGCCGGTCCGCTGATCAGATCCGCGCGGCCACCGAGAGTCACAGCGACGCGTTGGAGCGGTTGCAAGTCGCTGTCGAGCTGTTGTACGAAGCGTCACGGCCGGACCCCACCGCCAAGCGCCCGCTGTTCACCGACTTTGCACCGCGTTTGCTGGTTTCGCATCCCGCGGAGGTTAAGGTGGCCCATGCGCCGCTGCTGGCATTGCTCACTGAGTTGATGGAGGCCGCCGGCGAAGCCGGAGAGCTGCGCTCCGGCGTCAACCCCAAGCGGATGGCCGCCATGACCATGCAGACGGTGATGTTCATCGCGCAGTCCAGCGGCGGGTCCGACGACGCGACGGTTCACCCGATCAGCGCCGACGAGGTGTGGGACTTCTGCTCACGGGGGTTCGCCGGCAGCTAGGCCTTCCGGGTCGATGACGCTGGAGTGAATTTCGCTCACCCGCTGCCTGTGAGAACACAATTCTCTGATGTACAGAATCATGATTAGCAGAAATGAATTCCACGTTGACACTCATCGGTGGGTGATGCCAGAGTTCTAGGGGCGGCATGATCGCGCGTCCGTAGCAGTGGCGGCGCGCGCAACCGGCGGGAGGGCCATTGCTCGTGACAGTAAGCGCAGCCAGCGATGTCTATTTCGACCCCTACGATGTCGAGTTGATCGCCGACCCCTACCCGACGTTCCGGCGGTTGCGCGAGGAGGCGCCGCTGTATTACAACGCGAAGCACGACTTTTACGCGCTCAGCCGATTCGCCGATGTCGACAACGCGATCGTCGACTACCAGACGTTCAGTTCCGCGCGCGGCGCGATCCTCGAACTCATCCGGGCGAATATCGAGATGCCGCCGGGCGTACTTATTTTCGAGGATCCACCCGTCCACGACATCCACCGCAAGTTGTTGTCGCGCATGTTCACTCCGCGCAAGATCAGCGACTTGGAGCCCAAGATCCGCGAGTTCTGCGCGCGCAGCCTGGACCCGCTGATCGATAACGGCAGGTTCGATTTCGTCAGGGACCTCGGCGCCCAGATGCCGATGCGGGTGATCGGTATGCTGCTGGGTGTCCCGGAGGAGGATCAAGAAGCCGCGCGTGATTTCGCCAATGCGCAGATGCGCACCGAGGCCGGCAAGCCGATGGAGTTCTCGGCCGAAACCATGCTGAACGGCCAGTTTTTCGGCCAGTACATCGACTGGCGTGCGCAGCATCCCTCCAACGACATCATGACCGAACTTCTCAACGCCGAGTTCGAGGACGAGACCGGAACCGTCCGGCGCATGCGACGCGACGAACTGCTCACCTACGTCACCGTGGTCTCCGGCGCCGGCAACGAGACCACCACCCGGCTGATCGGTTGGGCGGGAAAGGTTTTGGCCGAACACCCGGACCAGCGTCGCGCGCTGGTGGACAATCCGGGCCTGATTCCGGCAGCCGTCGAGGAATTGCTGCGCTACGAGCCACCGGCGCCGCACGTCGCCCGGTATGTCACGCGCGACGTCGAGTACTACGGCCGACGGGTGCCGCAAGGCAGCGTGATGATGATGCTGATCGGCGCGGCGAACCGCGACCATCGCCAATTCCCGCCCGACGGAGACGTTTTCAATATCCACCGCGAACCGCGTCAGCACCTGACTTTCAGCGTCGGCACGCATTACTGTCTCGGCTCGGCACTGGCCCGGCTGGAGGGCCGGATCGCGCTCGAGGAGATTCTGAAGCGATTCCCCGACTGGGATGTCGACCTTGCCGAGGCCACGCTTTCCCCGACGTCGACAGTGCGGGGTTGGGAGTCCATGCCGGCTGTCTTCGGCTGAATCACGCAGGAAGGAAACATGACTGGACGGGTAGAAGGAAAGGTCGCCGTCGTCACCGGGGCGGCGCGGGGCCAGGGGCGCAGCCACGCGCTGCGGTTGGCCGAGGAAGGCGCCGACATCATCGCCGTCGATGTCTGCAAACCGATCGTCAAGAACACCACCATCCCGGCGTCCACCCCTGAGGATCTGGCCGAGACCGCCGATCTCGTCAAGGGCCTCAACCGCCGAATCGTCACGGCCGAAGTCGATGTGCGCGACTTCGACGCGCTCAAGGCGGCCGTGGACAGCGGGGTGGAGCAATTGGGGCGATTGGACATCATCGTGGCCAACGCCGGTATCGGCAACGGCGGCGACACCCTGGACAAGACCAGCGAATACGACTGGCAGGAGATGATCGACGTCAACCTGTCGAGCGTGTGGAAGACGGTCAAAGCGGGGGTGCCCCACATCCGGGCGGGGGGCAAGGGCGGCTCCATCATCCTGACCAGCTCGGTCGGCGGGCTCAAGGCTTACCCGCACTGTGGTAGTTACGTCGCCGCCAAGCACGGCGTGGTGGGCATCATGCGCTCGTTCGCAGTCGAGTTGGGGCAGCACATGATTCGCGTCAACTCGGTACACCCCACGCATGTAGCAACGCCGATGCTGCACAACGAGGGAACCTTCAAGATGTTCCGGCCGGACCTGGAGAATCCCGGACCTGACGACATGGCCCCAATCTGCCAGATGTTCCACACCTTGCCGATTCCGTGGGTCGAAGCGCAGGACGTCAGCAATGCGGTGCTGTTCTTCGCATCCGACGAATCCCGGTACATCACCGGCGTCACCCTGCCCGTCGACGCGGGGGCCTGCCTCAAATAGGGTTTTGACCATGGACGGATTTGACGGGCGCGCAGCGGTCATCACGGGCGGGGCGAGCGGTATCGGCTTGGCTACCGCCACCGAATTCGCGCACCGCGGTACGCGGGTCATGCTGGCCGACGTCGACCAGCCGCGGTTGGAATTGGCGGTCGCACACCTGCGTGGCCAGGGCTTCGATGCCCACGGCGTGATGTGCGACGTCCGGCATCTCGAAGAGGTCGTGCACCTTGCCGATGAAGCCTTTCGGTTACTCGGCCAGGTCGACGTGCTGTTCAGCAACGCCGGCATCGTGGTGGCCGGACCCATTGCCCAGATGACGCACGACGACTGGCGCTGGGTGATCGACATCGATCTGTGGGGCTCGATCCACGCCGTCGAGGCGTTCCTGCCGAGGTTGCTCGAGCAGGGCACGGGCGGCCATATCGCGTTCACCGCCTCCTTCGCCGGCCTGGTGCCCAACGCCGGGCTCGGCGCGTACGGCGTTGCCAAGTACGGCGTGGTGAGCCTGGCCGAGACGCTGGCGCGCGAGGTGAAGGGCAACGGCATCGGGGTGTCGGTGTTGTGCCCGATGGTCGTCGAGACCAAGTTGGTGTCCAATTCCGAACGCATCCGCGGCGCGGACTACGGTTTGGCTTCGGCACCCGACGTGACCGGATCGGTGGGTCCGCTCCCCGAGCAGGATGCGACGCTGGGCGTCGCCGATCTGGCCCGCCTGACCGCCGACGCGATCCTGGCCAACCGCCTGTATGTGCTTCCGCACGAGGCATCGCGGGCGTCGATCCGGCGCCGGTTCGACCGCATCGACCGGACTTTCGACGAACAGGCCGCCGAGGGCTGGCGCCACTAGCTCCCGCGAGCAGTCGCAAAATCGCACGCGCGGGGCCCGCGCCGTGCGATTTTGCGACTGCTCGCGCTAACTGGGGCCCAGGCGGTAGTTCCCGGTCCGCGGGTCGTGGTACCAGCCGCCCGCGGCGTGGGTACCGCCGTCGACGTGCAGCGTCTGCCCGGTGATGTAGGTCGACATGTCCGAGGCGAGAAATATTGCAGTGCCGGCTATTTCGTCGACGTGCCCAGGACGTTCCCATGGCACTATGGCATCCATGGCGGCCGTGGCGGCCGTGGCGGCCTCGCCGCCGAGCTGAGCCAGTCCTTCGGTCAGGGTGATGTCGGGTGCTATCGCGTTAACCCGGATGCGGTGCGGCGCCAGTTCGAGCGCGGCGGTCTTCGTGTAGTTGATGACCCCGGCTTTCGCGGCGGCGTATGCCGCGTAGCCGGGCGCCGCCCGCACCCCTTCGATGGAGGTGACCGCCATGATGCTGCCGGGCAGACCATCGGCCACCAGCAGGCGGGCGACCCGCTGGGTGCACAGCAACACATGCCGCAGGTTGGCGCGATACAAGGCGTCCCAGCCGTTTTCGCTGGTCTCCAGCAGCGGCGAGGTGAATACGCCACCTGCGTTGTTGACAAGAATTGTCGGCGTCCCCAGTTCGGCCACCGTCTGCGTCAGGGCGGTATCGACCTGGCCGCTGTCTCTGACATCGGTGGTGATACCCAGTGCGCCAATCGATTCCGCGGCCAGGGCGCAGGAATCGGGGTTGCGTTCCCAGATAGCCACTCGCGCGCCGAAGGCCGCGAAGCCCGCGGCGATGCCGCGTCCGATGCCCGCTCCCCCACCGGTGACCACCGCGACCCGGCCGGTCAGCAGAATGTTCAACGGATCGATCGCCACGGCGCCCCCTACCCCGCGCGAGCAGACCCAAAATCGCACGCGCGGAGCCCGCGCCGTGCGATTTTGCGACTGCTCGCCCCAGAGCGGGTCATGCGGGGCTCCGGCCGATCACCCCGTCGGCTTCCAGCTCCGCGATCTCGGCACCGCTCAGCCCCAACTCCGTCAACAGCTCCCGGTTGTGTTGACCCAGCAGAGGTGCCGGTTGGGTGTGGAATCGGCACGGGCCACCGGACAGTCGCATGGGCACGCTGCTGAGCCTAGCCGGGCCGCACACCGGATGATCGACGACTTCGAAGAAGCCCCGCGCGGCGAGCTGCTCCAGCTCCGTCTGCCGGTGCGGCTGCATGACCTTGGCGACGGGCACCCCGGCCTCCCAGAGGGTGGTCACGATCTCGTCCCGCGTGCGACCTCCACACCATTGCGCGAGCCGTTCATCGATCAGGTCCTCGTGCGCGCGCCGACCCTCCGCGTTAGTCAGCTCCGGAGCCGTTGCCCAGGAGGGGCACCCGAGCACGCGGCACAACCGGGCCCAATGCTGGTTGGTGGCCACCGCGATCGCGACCCAGCTGTCGAGGCGGCCGAACTCGTCGACATCGGCACTCAGGTAAAGGTTCTGGGGCACCGCCGCCGGACCGCGATTGCCGGCCCGCTCCAACAGGGCGCCGTAAGCGGAGTATTCGATGACCTGCTCGGCGGCGATGTTGAGGGCCGCATCGACCATGGCGGCCTCCACCATGACGCCCTGACCGGTGCGGCGGCGGTGGTGCAGCGCCAGTAACAGGGCGTTGAGCGCGTGAACGCCGGCGTTGGGATCGCCCACGGAATAGGGCTCGAAGGGCGTGCGGTCGGGGTAGCCAGTCAGCCAGCTCAACCCCGACGCCGACTCGATGACGTAGGCGAACGCCGGATTGTCGCGCCAGGGACCGTCCAGTCCGAAGCCGGGCATGCGCAACAGGATCGCGTCGGGCCGAACCGCTTGCACCGCCGCGAAATCCAAGCCGAGGTGATCGAGCACGCGAGGGGTGAAGTTCTCCGCGATCACGTCGCAGGTGCCGATGAGCCTGAGCAGGAGTTCACGCCCCCGCGGGCGCTGCAGGTCCAGGGTCAGGCCCTTCTTGTTGGTGTTGAGCGCCGCGAAGATCGGCGACTTCTCCCACCATTGGTCCTCAGTGACCGGAATGCCGGCGATGAGCCGGGTGCCGTCCGGGCGCCGTGCGGACTCGATGTGGATCACCTCGGCGCCGAACAACGCCAGCAGGTGCGTGCAGGACGGCCCGGCCCAGAACGCGGTCATGTCCAGCACCCGAAGTCCGGCCAGCGGCAATCCTGTTGCGGCCCTGGCCGCCACCGCCCGCGGCGCCGCCGTCGCCGCGCGGTAGCGAGCGGTGTGTTCGCCGAGCCGGGGTGCCCTGCCCGGATCCCGCAACTGTGCCTGGCGCATCCGGTAGGGGTGACCCGGTTGCTGAAATCCACGGCCGGGATTGCGCTGGAACGAACCGCGCTCGACGAAGTGATCCAACGCAACGATGTTGGCGCCGTTGGCCACCGGGGCGTTGGGGATCCGGAAGGCGGTGGCCAGTTCGCGGATCTCGTCGGCCCGGTGGCTGCGCACCCACTCGTAGATCTCGTCGGCGTAGACGTTGGCCAGTTCGGTGATCGACAGCGGGGATTCCTCGTCGATCCACTCCGGGTGCCCGACCATCGCACACAGGTCGAACCATTGTTGCGCGGTCCCGCAGCCGAGGTCCACCAGTCCGTCCTGAGCGGCGGCTACGCCGGGGACGGTGAGGCGGCGGGCGTCCCGCCAGGGCCTGCCGAGCATGTCGAAATAGGTCACCGGATAGTAGGTCAGGCCGAGGATCTGAGTCTCCAGCATCGACAGGTCGATGAGCTGGCCCTGACCGCGGCCGCCGTAGAGCGCGGCCAGGATGGCGGCACTGGCGTAGGCACCGGCGAGGTACTCGCCGACCTGACCGCCGACGTACACCGGGGCGCGATCTGCCACACCGCGCCCCACGCCGATGATCCCACCGGACCAGGCCTGCAGGGTGAACTCGGTTGCCGGGCGGTCCCGCCAGGGGCCATCCAAACCGAACGGGGTGATCGACGCCACGATGAGGTGCGGACAACGCTCCAGGATCGCAGCAGGCGAGACACGCTCGGCCACAGTCGATCCCGCTGACCACACCACGGCGTCGGCGCCGGCCAGCAACTGGCCGACGAACTGGGCATCCGCGTCCGGATCGGCGACCACACTGTGTTTGGACCCAGCCAGGAAGCTGAACAGCGCGCCGTCGCCAGCCAGGTCAGACCGCGACGCCGACCACGATCTCAGCCAATCACCCTCGGGTGACTCGATTTTGACGACGTCAGCGCCACCGTCGGCGAGCAGCTTGGTGCAATAGGCGCCCGCGATACCGGACGAGAGGTCGATCACGGCGTAGTCGGACAGTGGTGGTTGCGTCACTACTGCTTGGCCTTTCGGGCCTTGCGGCGCGCTTTCTTGCTCAATCGCCACTCCGGCGGGAAGTTGTCGTCGTTGGCCTTGACGGCGCCACCGAGACCCCGGCCGATCGCGTCGTCGAGCAGGAAGTCGTCGCCGTCCGCGCGCACGTTCGCGCCGGTGGATTCGAAGAACCCGCTGAGCAGGCTGCCCATGTACTCGCCTTGAAACTGCTTCATGATCTCGAAGAAGGTCTTCTGCATGAAAACCGTGTCTGTGGGGCGGTTGCGGGCGCACGCCAGCGCGTACTTCTCCACCTCGGCCTCGAGCGCCGCACGTGGCACCACGCTGTTGAGAAAGTTGCAGTCATACATCTCGGCGGCGGTGAACGCCCGGCCGGTGAACACCATTTCCTGAAACTTCCGGATGCCCATGGTCTGCGCCCACCACCACATCCGCGGGCCCCAGCCGTAGTAGCGGAATGACGGATGCCCGAAAAGCGCGTCGTCAGAGGCTATTACCAGGTCGGCGTCGGCAGCCTGATAGAAGTGCCAGCCGTAGCAGTACCCCTTGACCTCGAGGATGGATATCTTCTTGAAGTCCTGCAGTCCGCGGATCCCCGAGTTCGGGTTGGCATACCACTGCCCCACCGAGGCGCTGTGCCGGAACGACCCCTTCGGCGGGTAGGTGACGTCGCCGGTCCCCAGCCGGAATTCGGCCAGCAAGGGTCCCGGATCATCAGAATCCCTGGCCTGCATGAACTCTTCGAGATCCGCGCCGGATCCCAGGTCGTCACCGCTGCCGCGGATCACGACGACCTTGACGTCGTCGTCGATGCCGGCCCGGTGCAGCAGGTCGGCATAGCGTTGCCGCGCAGCGATGGTCGGCGCGTTGAGATACTCGGGCCGGTCGAACGTGATGGTGGCGATTCGGGTCCCGGCGTCCTTCTCGTACCGAATCATCTTCTTGGCCTTCGGATCCGGTCGCGATGACATGGGCTAGACCCGCCAGAAGGGACTGCCGGTCAGCACCTCCGGACCCTCGGCGGTGATCAGCACCGCTTCGCGCCCGAACACCGCTCCGACTCCCTGCTCCCAGACGTAGCCGGTGACCGCCAGCATCATGCCAGGCTCGAGCCGCTCCTGCGCCGCGGTGCGGGGCAGGCGTGCGGAGATGACCGGCGGGTCGAACCCCATGCCCAGACCCCGTGCCACCGGCATCGGGGGCGCCGATTCACCCGCTGCGGCATAGGCAGCCAGCAGTTCACCCGCGCCCGCGCCCGGCCGGCACACCGCGATCAGCATGTCCCACAGTCGGTCCCAACGGCCGAACAGCGCCGCGGCACCGGAGACGTCTCCCACCGGCCAGGTGCGACCCACCTCTCCGATGTAGCCGCCCGCAAGGACGCCGGCGGACAGCGCCACCAGGTCGCCGGGCTGCGCGCGGCCGTCACCGGTTGCGCGCCGCCAGGGATGATCACGCGAAGTCACCCAGGCCACATCCTGATTCGACGGCGTGCTCACCCCGCCCGCGGCCACCGCCTCGAGCAACACCCCGGCAAGTTCCCGTTCGCTCACACCGGGCCGCAGTTCGGCCACCGCCGCGGCCAGGCCGGATTCGGCCACCGCGATGGATTCGCGTAACGCAGCGATCTCCTCGTCGGTCTTGATCCGCCGGGCCGCGCGCATGGCCAGTTCACCGTCGACCAGTTCGGCGTCGGGAAACGCGGTTGGCAACAGCTGCGCGAAAACCGGTGACAACGCGTCGGTTCCGACGCGGCGGGCGGTGGACGCACCTTCGATCCGGCTCAGCGCGGCAATGGTGTTCGCCGGATTCCAGGATATGCCGTACAGGTTCTCCCGGGGGATGTCCTCGGGGATGCCCTCGTCCCAGGTACTGAGCAGATGAACGGCACCCGTCGCCCGCACCAGCACACAGGTGGGCCCGAACGGCCGCGTGCCGGCCACCCAGAGTTGCGGGGCGCCAGTCACATAGCGGACGTTGGCCTGCCGCCCCAGCACGAGCACATCCAGGTCATGGGCGGCCATCTGGGCCAGGGCACGCTCCCGGCGTCCCAGGCGCAGCGCTTTGGTGTCGGGCAGGACTTCAGTCGACATAGGGGTCATAGGGGTAGTCGGTCAAACGAATCGAGCCTTCCTCGGTGATCACCAGTACCTCTTCGCTGCGATAGCCGCCGGTGCCGTCTTCCCATACCACCGGTTCCAGCACCAGCACCATGCCCGGCTGCAGGACGAAGTTCTCGTCGAACTCCTCGCCGAGATCCGTTCCGATCATCGGCATTTCGGCGGCATTCGCCCCGATGCCGTGGCCCAGGTAGAAGTGCGGCAGCCAGGGCCGGATACCGCCGTTGGCCGCGGTCGCCGCCCGGCCCAGATCGGCCGCGGTGGCTCCGGCGCGAGCGACGCCCAGCACGGCGTCCATGATCGACCGCCACCGGTGGAACTGTGCCAGCTGGCGCGGCGACGGGTCCTGTCCGACGATCCAGGTGCGGCCGAAATCGGAGCAGTAGCCGGCATAGGTGATGCTGACATCGGTCCACAGCACGTCGCCCTTGACCAACTCGCGTTCGGTACTCAACAGCGGCAGGGCCAGATCCCCGTGGGTGGTCCAGACACCTTCGGCCTTGCTGTGCGGCATCACCTGCCAGATCGGTTCCAGCATGCTGGTCATCGCCCCGAGCTCGAAGGCCCGGCGCACAAAGCGTGCCGACAGGTCGATCTGGCGGATCCCCGGAGCCAGTGCCCGATGGACTTCAACCATCGCCTCGTCGGTGATGCGCACCGCGGTGCGGATGCAGGCCAGCTCATCCGGAGTCTTGATCACCTTGGCGGCGCTGATCACCGCCGCCGCGTCGACGGGAAAACCGCTGGGAAACAACACGTTGCGGGCTCGCGACATGGCACCGGTCAGTTCATCGGCCGCGACCGTGGCCCCGGCCGGAACCAGATCCGCCAGTACCCGCGCGAAATCGGCCACCCCCTCGTCGAATTCGAGGTAGACCGGCCCGTGCAGGTGATCGGCCGGCAGTTCGGACTCCTGAGCGGCGCCCTCGCGGAACGGCAGGAACAGGTGCGGCCACTCGTCGTCGGCGAGCACCACGGCCACCGGCCGTTCGACGTACGACAGGCCGGCATCGCCCAGCGGCCAACTGGTCCCGGTGGCATAGACCACCGCGTTGTTGCCGAGCAGCACCAGGGCGTCGACACCACGCTCGGTCATCGCCGTGCGCAGCCGCACCCCGGTTTCGCGGCGCATCCGCGACAGGTCAGGAGCCTCGGGTATCGCCAGCCCATTGTCTGGTTGCGCGAAAATGGTCATAGGCCAAGGAATTTGCTGATGTTGCCGCTGACGATCCGGACGGCGTTGTCCGGTCCGACAGCCTCGACGACGGCCGCCAGTGATTTCTCGGAATATCCGTACGTACTTTCGTTGTGCGGGTAGTCCGATGACCACATCACCTTGTCGACCCCGATCCGGTCGATCAACTCCAGGCCGAGTGGGTCGACCATGAACGAGGCACTCATGTGGGTATCCCAGTAGTAGCTAGTATCGTGTTCCAGCGGTCGGTTGAACATGTGCTGGTAGGACGCAACCAGGTGCTGCGCGTCCTGCAGGGCCCAAGGCACCCAGGCGATCCCGCCTTCGAACCAGCCGATCCGGAGCCTCGGATGCTTGTCGAGGATGCCGCCGAAGATGTACTTGGAGAACGTCTCCCGGAATCCGTCGATGTTGATCATCATGCCGACGACGACGCTGTTGAACTCGCAGGGACTCTTCGGCGGCGTCTCGCCGATGTGGTGGGCGATCGGCAGACCGGCGGCCTCGATCTCGTCCCACACGGCGCTCATGGTGGTGCTGGAATAGTCGATCGGGTTGCCGTCGTCGTCCTTGCCGGGGTTCAACGGCATCAGAAATGTCTTCAGCCCCAGCGACTTCAGTTCGGCGAGGGTCCTGCGGGTGCCGTCGGGGTCCCACCAGTTGATCAGGCCGGCGCCGTAGAAGTGGCCGTTGGAACGCTCCTGCAACTCGGCGATGTAGTCGTTGTAGATACGGAAGGTCAGCTCGCGCAGTTTCTTGTCCGGGTAGTGGAACAGCGCCAGCACCGCGTTGGGGAAGGCGAGTTCCCTGTCGATGCCGTCTTCGCGCAGCTCCCGGATCCTGGCCTCGATGTTGGTGCTGGCCGCTCCGGGCAGGTCGTCGTACTGCATCAGGACCGCGCTGAAGTCCTCCGGCAGGAACGACTGGCCCTTGCGCCCAACCTGATACGCGCCTTCCTCGTACCAGATCCGGGGCGCCCTGTCCTTCAGGTCTTCGGGGAACCGTTCGTAGAAGATGTCGGCTGCCAGTGAGATGTGGTTGTCGGCCGAGAACACCTCGGTCCCGGCCGGCAGGCCTACCTCCCTGCCGAGAGCGTGCCCCTTCCGATCCTTCGGCGCGCCAAAGCCTTTGGGCGGGTACAGCGTGCTTGTCATCATTGACCTTTCGTTACCAGGTGACCGGCAGTTCGTAGACGCCGTAGGCGAGGCGGTCGTGTTTGAACGGAATGTCCTGAAGCGCCGCAGCCAGTTGCAGTGTCGGGATGCGCCGGAACAGGGTGCGGAAGACGATCTGCATCTCGGCGCGGGCCAGCTGCTGGCCTACGCACTGGTGCCGGCCGTAACCGAAGGCCACGTTGCGCTCGGCGCCGGAGCGGTGCAGGTACAGGCGTTCGGGTTCGGTGAAGGCGTGGGCATCCCAGTTCGCCGGGGCCAGGTCGATGATGATGCCCTCGGCGGCGCGGATCAGCTCGCCGGCGATCGGGATGTCCTCGACGGCGACCCGGCGTTGTCCGTTCTGAATGATGCTGAGATAGCGCAGTAATTCCTCGACGGCATTGGCGAGAATCTTGGGATCGTCGGCGTCCCGAATGGCGGGCAGCTGGTCTGGATTTTCCAGCAGCGCAAGGACACCGAGCCCGATCATGTTTGCGGTGGTCTCGTGTCCGGCGATCAGCAGCCCGGTCGCCAGCTGGGCGGCCTCCTTCACGGTGAGCTCTCCGCCTCTGACACGCTCGGCCAGGTCCGAAACCGCGTCCTCGGCCGGGTTTTCCATCTTGGCGTGCACCAACTCCGCCAGATATCGGTGCAGGCTCATCGCGCCCTTGACGGTGTCTTCGCCCGTCGCATAACGCGCCAGCCCGACATTGGCGTGGTGCTGGAACATCTCGGCATCCTGATAGGGCACCCCGAGCAGCTGGCTGATTACCAGCGATGGCACCGGCAACGCCAGAGCACTGACGATGTCAGCCGGCTTGGGCCCGGCCAGCATCGCGTCGATGTGCTCGTCGGTGATCTGCTGGATGGCCGGGCGTAGGCCTTCCACCCGCCGAAAGGTGAACGGCTTGGCTAACATTCGCCGGAACCGGGTGTGCTCCTCGCCGTCCGCGGTGAACACCGAGCGCGGGCGCTTGTGCACGGTCGCCAGCATCCCGGCGTTCCAGTGCGGGAAGCCGGACAGCCGGTCGTCGACGCTGACGCGTGAATCCGAAAACAGTTCGCGGCACTGCTCATAGCCGGTGATGAGCCACGGAGTGCTGCCGTCCCAGATCTTCACCCGGCACAGCGGCCTGGCTTCGGCCAGCGCCATCACCCCCGGCGGTGGGGCGAAGGGGCAACCGGATGCCCGGGGCATCGGATACTCGGGAACGTCGGCGGCCGTTTCCGTGGGGGTGCTCGCCATGGTCTCGGACACGACTCACTCCTCGATGTGGATGGCCAGCGCCGGGCAGGATGCGGCGGCTTTGCGGGTGGCCTCGGCCCGGTCGGCAGGTGGGTTCGGGTCGAGCAGCACGACGACGCCGTCCTCGTCGCGCTGGTCGAAGACTCCCGGCGCGTTCTTCACGCAGTTGCCCGAGGATGCGCAAACGTGCTGATCGACAGTGACTTTCATCGACCCTGCTCCTCGGTCACCGGCGCCAGCCACAGTCCGACGATGGCGTCGATGAGGCCGGTGGCGGCGGCCCGCCAGGACGGTCGCGGCATCGAGGTGCCTTCGGCCAGCGCCCGTTCGAAATCCGCGCAGGTATGCATCAAAAGGTTGCGGGCCATCATGTTTCGCTCGAAGCGGACGGCCACCGGCAGTTCCGGGAGGCAGCCGTTGATGCCGTCGATCACCTGGACCAGCGACGGCGAGCTGAGCGCGTCCTTGACCACGATGCTGTGGTAGGCCGGGTCGGTCATAGCCTGCGCCGCGAACCGGGCATACCAGGTGGGATTGCCCAGGTCCTCGAGGTGCTCGGTGAGCGGGCAGACCAGGCAGGCCACCCAGTCGCGCATCCCGGCCGACTCGGGCAGCGCGGCCACCATCTGCTCCCGCAACCGCTCGACGGGCGCACGATGCTTCTGCTCGATCGCGCGGACCAGGTCGGCCTTCGTACCGAAGTGGTAGCCGACCGCGGCGTTGTTGCCCTGCCCGGCGGCCTCGCTGACCTGCCGGTTGGAGACCGCGAAAACCCCGTGTTCGGCGAACAGCCGCTCGGCCGCCACCAGGATCGCCTCCTGAGTGGAGCTGGCTCGCTCGCCGCGAACCGCGCGCCCGACTGTTGTCATGCCGCCCAGTCAACGCGTCCGAAGCAATTAAGTCAAGCGACTGATTTAAAGCTTCGAACGGTGTCGCTGCCGAACCGCGGCCCACGCCCCGGTACACCAGAGCGCCCAGAGGACCAGGAGCGGCTGGAAAAGCAACCGAATACCGCGGGCAAGATCGGAGTCGAGCCCGAAAGCGTTTGTGTGCGTGATGAATTGGGAGATGTTACCGGGGAAGACCACGACGAAGAAGACCGCCACCACCCATCCGGCCAGGACGCGGTGCCGGGTCAGGAAAAGCAGACTTGCGCCGAGCCCGATCTCCACCACTCCTGATGCGATGACGACGAAATCGACGTTCAGCGGTAACCACGGTGGCACCTGGGCGTCGAACGAGGTGCGAGCGAAACTCAGATGAGCGATACCGGCGAAGACCAGAAATGCGCCGAGAATGATGCGCGCCGAAGTTCGCGGCATCGATGTCAAAGCCGCTAGCGGCCGGACTGGAATCGCGCCGTCATCGGGCCGAGGATGCGCTGGTAGCCCGTCGGCGCCAGACGCACCAGCAGTTCATAGGCCTTGGCATCCGGACCGACCACCACCCGTCCCTTCTTCCTGCGCACCGCCTTCAGGATGATCCGCGCGGCACGCTCGGCGCTGGTGATGGCGACCTTGTCGAAGACCCGGATACCGGCTTGCTTGTCCAGACCTTCCGCGTGTCCGGCGTTGGCCGCGATCGCGGTCTTGACGAAGCCGGGGTGTACGACGGTGACCGCGACGGGGTGACCGGCAATCGCCATCTCCTGGCGCAGCGCCTCGGTGAATCCGCGCACCGCGAATTTGGCCGAGTTGTAGGCGGCCTGGCCCGGTACTCCGAAGAGGCCGAACATGCTCGACATGTTCACGACGTGGCCGTCGCCCGAGGCGATCAGGTGCGGCAAAAAGGCCTTGGTGCCGTTGACCACGCCCCAGTAGTCAACGTCCATCACCTTCTCGATGTCCTTGAACTGGGTGACCTCGACGTCGCCCAGAAAGGCGATCCCCGCGATGTTGTAGATCTGGTGGACCGTCCCGAAGTGGGCGTGGACGGTGTCCGCGTAGGCGACGAATGCCTCGCGTTCGGTGACGTCGAGCCGGTCCGCCCGAACCGGGGCACCCATCTGCCGGATCATCCGCTCGGTCTGTGCCAACCCTTCGGCGTCGACGTCGCTGATCGCCAGCAACGCACCGGATCGGGCCAGCTCCACCGAAAGTGCCCTGCCGATCCCGGACCCCGCACCGGTGACTGCCGCGACCTTCCCGGCAAAATCGTTCATGGCCAACCTCCCGGGACTCCCTGGTCTTCGCGACACCGGCTGATGGAACCGAGAGTAGATGGTCGGCGTCGCGACGAAAACGGCTGGGCAGAACCCTTGTCGAGGTGCCGCGACTCCTGGTCACCCGAACGACATTGTCGTATCGTCTGTCCCGGCCGTTGTTCTATGGAAACCCCGTTCGGAGGACGTCGCCATGACAAAATCATTGATGGCTCCGACGCGCGTTGTTCGGGACTATTTGCACAATTCGTTGATATGGGACGGATTTCTGGCCCTCGGCGGCTTTGTCGAAGGCGACATCGTCATCGCCACTCCGGTCAAGGCCGGCACGACATGGACCCAGCGAATAATCGAGCAGATATTGCACAACGGGGAAGAGAAGGACGGCTCTTTGTCGGACACCTCGCCGTGGCTCGAATCCAGCTGGGGTGACCACGCTGGAATGCTTCGGGTACTCCGGGAGCAGCACGAGGCGGGTAGTAGACGCGTCATCAAATCGCACCTGCCCGCCGACGCGATGCCGATATCGCAGGACGCCCGGTACGTGTTTGTCGGCAGAAACGGCAAGGATGCGGTGATCAGCCTGCACCACATGATTCGCAACTACTCTGCATCGACGATGTCGACGATCAACCAGATCCACGCGCAGTGGTCGGGCAGTGCCGCTCCGCTGACGATTCCCGAGGATAAGCAGGTATTTTTCGACTTATGGCTCGACACGGACGGCTACGGCTGTTCGGACTTGTTCGACATTGCGAAATCGTGGTGGCAACGTCGTGAAGAGCCGAACGTCCTGCTGCTGCACTACCAGCAGCTCAAGGAGGACATCACGGGTCAAATCGCGCGGCTTGCGGAATTCTTGGGCATCGATCCGGCCTCACTTCGAATGGACGTCATCGCCGAGCATTGCTCGTTCGAGTACATGAGTGGCCGAGCGGATCAAATGGCCCCGTTCAACGGAGCACACATGTCCAGCGCCAAGGCCTTCTTCCACAAAGGGCCTGCCCGCGACTACCGCGGCGAGCTAACCCCGGCGCAAATCGAGCGCTTCGACCGGGTCGCCCTGGAAAGATTGGGCACGCAATGTGCTCACTGGCTGGAAACGGGTCGACTGCCCATCGATGACTGACCCGCCGGTTCACCGAGGCCGGCAAACAAGTCCCGTTCCACCAGTAGCCCCTCGGCGATGCGTTGCAGGGCCGCACCGAATTCCTCGTCGTCGGCAAGTCCGGCAGAACTGGCCGACAAGGTAAGGTGCTCGACCAGCCATCGCCGCACGAAGGCTGCCACGTGCTCGACCTGTCGCAGGCCGGTAGTGGTCAGGCAGAGTTGGTCGCCGTCGCGGAGGGCGTGACCCGCGTCGACGAGGTGACCGAAGACTGGTTCGAGGACTTGGTGGGGTAAGCCCAGGTGTGCGGCGATATCGGTGAGTCGCGCCGACCCGAAGAGCCGCTCGTATCGGTAGATCCGCAGCAGACCCCACAGGCCGACCACGTCGAGTTCGCTGCCGCACCGGTCGGCAACATCGTCCAACCGAATCTTCGTCGCTTCGTGCAGCACGTGTCCCACCGCGATCTCCAGAACATCCTCGGGCGATTTGACCCTCGGCACAGCAAAACCGTCGCCCAGGCAGCCGGGGCTGTCATGGATTCCGGTGAGGGGGGTCTCGCGCAGAAACAACGCGAAGACGAATCCCACCAGGGCGACGAATGCCGCGCAGAGAAACACCTGCGCCAACGACCCGGCATACGCATGCACCACGGGCGCCGACAGGTTCACCGGCAGCCGGTGCAGAGCGGTTGGTGAGTGCATCGCCTCAGCGGGTGTGCCGCCCGGGGTCGACGTCGAAGCCAAGCGACTACTCAGGAAGTTCGCGAACAATGCCCCGAATATGGCTGCGCCGAATGCACTTCCGATCAAGCGGAAGAACGTCACCCCGGAGGTGGCCAGCCCCAGGTCCTCAAAACAGGCGGTGTTCTGCACGATGAGGATGAGGACCTGCATGGCGAAGCCGATCCCGGCGCCCAGAATCACGAGGTAACAGGCCTGCACCAGCCACGGGGTCGACTCGTCCATGCGAGCCATCAGCAGAAAACCGACTGCCATCAATGCCGTTCCGGCAAGGGGGAAGATCTTGTACCGACCGGTTCGGCCGACCAGGATGCCCGCGACCACCGAGGTGCTCAGCAGACCCACCACCATCGGCAGAGTCCGAAGACCCGAGATGGTGGCCGAGACGCCGTCCACGTAGCGCAGGTACATGGGCACGAAGGTCAAGGCGCCCAGCATCGCGAAACCGACCACCAGCGACAGGACCGAACAGACGGTGAAAACCGGACTGCGAAACAGCCGGGGCGGCAGGATGCCCGCCGCCGCCCGGGCCTCCACCCAGCAAAAGAGGAGCAAGGCCGCCGCAGCACCGGCGAATAGTGCGATGATCGGTGCCGAGGACCACGGAAAGGTGGTCCCACCCCAACTCGTAGCCATGATGAGGGCGGTGGCGGCCAGGCCGATCACCAGGATTCCCACGTAGTCGATGGCCGGCTTGGCGCGCCGGGGCAGGGCGGGGATGGCTGCGACGGCCAGCACGAGAACCGCTACGCAGATGGGCAGGTTGATCCAGAAGGCCCAGCGCCAGCTCAGATAATCGGCGAAGAAACCGCCGAACAAGGGACCGGCGACCGTGCCGACTCCGAACACAGCACCCAGGAGGCCCTGAAAGCTGCCGCGATCGCGGAGCGCAAAGACCTCGCCGACGAGGGCTGCGGCGGTCACCGTCGTGGCGCCCGCGCCGATGCCCTGCACCATCCGAGAGACCGCCAACATGAGCATCGACTGCGAGAAACCGCACAACATCGAGCCGACCAGGAAGATCACGACGCCACCTTGCAGGACCCGCGTGCGCCCCAGCAGGTCTCCGAGCTTGCCTGCCGCCGGGACGACGACGATGCCGCCTAGTAGATAAGCGGCAACTGCCCACGACTGCTGGCCGGGGCCGCCCAGGTCCGCCACGATCGTCGGAAGGGCGGGCACCACCATCGCCTGGTCCATCGACGCGGTCAGGACCCCGAGCGCCAGCGCACCGAAAATGACGTTGCGCCGCGCGGGACCGATCGAATCGCAGGGCGACCGTGTATCAACCGAGGCGATCACAGGTGCCGTCGTCGGTGCCGTCCGGACTGTCATGTGTGAGCTCCCGTCGATGTTCGAGCCCCGGGGTAGTCCAGATGAAGTCTCTCACCAAGCACGATGTTTCGGGCCGGCAATTTTGCGGTAGGAACTCATCCCTGGCCGCCGCGGGGTCGGATCACCTTGCCCGCAACGGTTCCCCCGTCGACCGGAAGCACCGTCCCGGTGACGTAGCGCGATCGGTCGGTGGCGAAATAGAGGGCGGCCTCGGCGACGTCGTCGGGCGTGCCCTCACGCTTCAGGGGGCGGTCGTCGCGCATTCCCTGCCGGATCCGGGCCTCGAACCGCTCGAGCTCGTCGGGGTCCAGCTCCCCGGCCGAGGACGCCAACATCGGCGTTGGGATGTTGCCCGGGGCTATCGCGTTCACACGAATCTCGTTGTACGCCAGCTCAATTGCTGCTGATTTGGTGAACTGGACGACCGCGGCTTTGGACGCCCGGTAGGTCATCACGCCACCACCGGCCTGTATGCCGCCGATGGAGGTGAGATTGATGATGGACCCTCCCCCATGGGCGGCCATGTGCCGCGCAGCATCGCGGGTACCGGCCATCACGCCAAGAACGTTCACCGCCATGACGCGATGGAAATCCGACAAATCGTCGTCGAGCAACCGGCGCAGCGTTCCCGCGACACCGGCGTTGTTCACCATGACGTGCAGGGCGCCGAGTTTCTCCACGGTCGTCGCCACCAGGGCGCCGACCTGTGCCGGATCCGAGACATCCGTGCGCTGGAAGATCACGTCGGGTCCCAACTGGGTGGCCAGCGCCGTGCCGCCGTCGGCATCGACGTCCGCAATGACGACGCGCGCACCCTCGGCAGCGAACCGCCGGGCGATCCCACGGCCGAGACCCGAGGCCGCCCCGGTGACGATGGCGACCTTGTCCCGCAATTCGTTGACCACCCGTCGAGTTAAACCGGGCCCCAACATTAAGTCAAGCAGTTGATTTAATGCGCGCGACGCGCCATCGGCTCAGCGGAGTTTCTGTTCGAGGGCAATCGAGAAGCCGGCCAACATCCGGATCGCCGCGCAGCTGGCCGGCATCAAGTCACGCCGGCAACTTCGTACCAGCGCTGCGACTGACTACAGCCCTTTCACGAGCACTTTCGAGGGTTTCGCCGAGCCGCGGTGACGGGCCATGCTGAAAAGGTCTGCAACAGGGAATGTGAAAGGCATGGCGATGAGGATTGTGGTTTTCGGGGGTACCGGGCTCATTGGATCGCAGGTCGTCAGCGACCTCACCGAACTCGGACACGAGGCCGTGGCGGCCTCTACGCGTTCCGGTGTCAACAGCGTGACCGGCGAGGGCGTCACCGCCGCGGTGGCCGGCGCCGACGTCGTCGTGGACGTGACGAACTCGCCGTCGTGGGCGGACGACGACGTACTGAATTTCTTCACCGACTCGACCAGAAATCTGCTCGAGGCGGAAAACACTGCCGGCGTCAAGCACCATGTCGCACTCTCGATCGTCGGAACGGACCGGGTGCCGGGCAGCGGTTACCTACGGGCAAAGGCGGCCCAGGAGAAGCTGATCACCGAATCCGGCGCGCCGTACTCGATTGTCCGGGCGACTCAGTTCTTCGAATTCGCCCTGGGAATCGCCAACTCGGCTACTGACGGCAACACCGTGCGTCTTTCACACGATGCTGCCATCCAGCCCATCGCCGCCAAGGACGTCGCCACGGCGGTCACCCGCGCGGCCGTCAGCGGCCCGCTCAACGGCGTCACCAACATCGCCGGGCCGGACAAATTCAGCATGGACGACCTGGCTCGCGCGGCGCTGGCGGCCCAGGGTGATTCACGCGAGGTGGTCAACGACCCGTCGGCCCGCTATTTCGGCGCTGTGCTCGACGACCGCAGCATCGTTCCGGTCGACGGCGAAGACGTGACCATTTACCCAACGCACTTCAGCGACTGGGCGGCCGATCACCTGCCCAGCCCCGCGCGCTGAGGGAACGGCCGTGACGGAACTGATCGACCACACCGCGATCCGCGATCGGCCTAGAGTCCGCGCGGTTGCCCGGCGGCGAGGGCGTACTCGGCATGCGTACGCGGGGCTGCCGGCCTCGCGCTCTGCGGCTAAGCCGAGCCGTTCGTCCCGTCGGCACCCAGAAGTAGCCCGCCGGTGCCGCCTTTGCCACCGGCTCCACCGTTGACGCCGTGGCCGCCGTCGCCGCCGTTACCGAAGAAAGTCTGAACGAAGGACCCGTCGGATATCGCACCGACGTTTCCGCCGTGACCTCCGTCGGCCGGTCCGACGCCACTGCCGGCGTTGCCGCCGTTACCGCCGAGCGCGACAGCGAGCAGTCCCCCGGCGTCGCCTCCGGCCCCGCCGGCACCGCCGGTCGCCAAGATGCTGCTGCCACCGGCACCGCCGACACCGCCGACGCCGAGGCCGGCGACGAGGACGCCCGGACCGCCGGTGCCACCGGAGCCGCCGGCACCGTTGAGGCTGAAGCCGCCAGCACCGCCCATACCGCCGACACCAAATCCCGCGACCGCGACGCCGGAGCCACCCTGACCGCCGGCACCGCCGGTGGCCCCGTCGAGGTCGGCAGCGCCCCCGATGCCGCCGCCGCCACCTACGCCCACGCCCAGCGCTGCCGCTGCGATACCACCCTGGCCAGCCGCACCACCGGCAGAGACGCCGAAACCACCCATACCGCCGGCGCCGCCCTGCGCGTAGCCCCACAACACGCCAGAAACGCCGCCGGCTCCCCCAGCGCCACCGACACCGTCGACGTTGTGGGCAGATCCGCCGGCTCCACCGGCACCGCCGAAGCCTACGAAGTAACCCCCGGCGGTACCGCCGGCACCACCGGCACCACCCTGTATCGTCCCCGGCCCGCCGGCACCGCCGGTGCCACCCAGTCCGAACAAACGGGCGGCGGCTTCGCCGCCGGCCCCGCCGGCGCCGCCGGCGGGGCCGTACCCGCCCTGCCCTCCGGTGCCGCCGATACCCGCGAGTCTTCCGCCGGCACCACCAATGCCGCCAGCTCCGCCGGTGCCCAGGGCAGATTCACCGCCCGCCCCACCGTGGCCACCCCAACCGATCGAGGGGGCGTTGCCGCCGGCACCACCGGCACCGCCAGTAGTGGCAGCGGCCACCACCCCTCCGGAACCGCCGGCGCCGCCGCTGCCGATGAACCACCCGCCGCTACCGCCGGCCCCACCGTTCGCGCCCGCGTAGCCGTTACCGCCGGCACCCCCGTTGCCGATAAATCCGGCGGCCCCACCGCTGCCACCATTCTGCGTGGTGGCTCCGCTGGTGACGCTGTAACCATTGCCCCCGTCGCCGAACAAAATCCCGCCCCCACCGCCGTTGGGACTGGCGGCGGTCCCATTGGCACCGTTGCCGATCAGCGGACGTCCCAACAACGACTGCGCGGGCGCATTCACCACGCCCAGGACGCTGCTTGTCAGCGCTTGCAATGGCGAGGCATTCGCCGCCTCCGACGCGGCGTACGCCCCGCCGGCCGCATTCAACGTTTGCAGAAAGCTCTGATGAAATTGCGCAGCGGCAGCACTCAGCGACTGAAACCGCAAGCCGTGATCGCCGAAAAGCGCAGTAACCGCCGCCGATATTTCGTCAGCACCGGCCGCCATTATTTCGGTGGTAGACGCGGCGGCGGCGGCATTCGCACTGTGCAGCGACGTACCGATGCCCGTGACTTGCTGTGCAGCACTCTCCAACATTTCCGGAACAGCGAAGACGAACGACATCACGTGCCTCCTACCTGCCACCAACTGAGCACGGGCCAGTATGCACCCGACACATGGTTTCGTCACTGACAATCCCGAAGTGCCTTCATGCAGCTACCGAACCAAGGCGCTCTCCGATACTTGCGGGTTCTCGGCGGGGCAATGACGAGGTGGCGACGGATTTCCGGCCCCGACCAGCTCGCCATCCCCGGCACGCGACGGAACGCGCAGACCAGGTTGCGCGATCCCGGCGAGCTGAGCAGTGTGTGGAAGGCGTCTTCGCTTCGACCAGGACCCACGACCAAGGAGCGGTCAATGCCGGCACCGCCGACCAGCCGAAACCCCTTCGACACGCCGAACCTCAGCAGGCGTGGCTTCATCGCGACCGGCATTGCCGGCGGACTCACGCTGGCTGGATGCGGCCGAACGGGGAAGCCGGCCTCACCGATGGCCGCCGCGATCGCCGCCGCCGAGGCTGCCCGCCCACACAGTGACCGGACGGTGACCGTCAGCCTGACCCCGCAACCCGCAAAGGTCGACATCGGCGGCCGAATCGTCGAGACATTCGCATACGGTGACACCGTTCCCGGGCCGCTGATCCGCGCCACCGTGGGCGACGAGGTCGTCGTGTCCGTCACCAACAAGCTCGGTCGTCCCACGTCGGTTCACTGGCACGGCATCGCGCTACGTAACGACATGGACGGCGCCGCACCCGCTACCCCGAACATTCCCGCGGGACAAAGCTTCACCTACCGTTTCTCGGTACCGAACTCCGGCACATACTGGGCCCACCCCCACACCGGCTTGGACGGCGACCGGGGTCTGTATCTGCCGTTCATCGTCGACGATCCAACCGAACTGGGCCGCTATGACGCCGAATGGATTGTCATCATTGATGATTGGACCGACGGCGTAGGGAAGTCGCCACAGCAACTCTACGACGAGCTGAGCAACAAACCGGCCACACCCGAGCCTGCCGCGACCTTTACGCCACCCACGACTTCCGCGACGACCACGACGGGGGCGCCCGCAACGACCGGCAGCACCCCGACAACCGCGTCCGCACCCACGTTATCGAATTCTCCCGGTCCGACCAGCGTCATGCCGGGCATGCCGCGCGGTGAAGTGGGAAAGAGCGATCTGCTCGGCGGCGACGCCGGTGACATCGCCTACCCCTACTATCTGATCAACGGGCGGATACCCGAAGCCGCAACCACATTCGACGCCCAACCCCGGCAGCGAATCCGCATTCGTATCATCAACACCGCCTCGGACACCGCGTTCCGGGTCGCTCTTGCGGGGCATTCGATGACGGTCACCCACACCGACGGTTTCCCGGTGCTTCCGACTCAGGTGGACGCGTTGCTGGTCGGCATGGCCGAACGTTACGACGTCGTGGTGACCGCAGCCGACGGCGTTTTTCCGTTGGTCGCGTCCGCAGAAGGCAAGAATGCGGTGGCCCGCGCGCTGCTGGTCACCGGCAAGGGCAGTCCGCCGGACCCGGAATTCCGGCCGAGTGAACTCACCGGAAGAGTGGGCACAATCGAAATGTTCACCGCGGAGACGGTGGCCAATCTGGGCCGGCCCGACCCGGGATTCGATCTCCCCGTCCTCCTCGGCGGCACGATGACCAAGTACGACTGGACGATCAACGGCGAACCGTACAGCGAGACCAAGCCGCTGCATGTGCGCGACGGCCAGCGCCCCACCCTGGTCTTCGACAACACCACCATGATGTGGCATCCGATGCATCTGCACGGGCATACATTTCAGGTCATCCGCGCCGACGGCACGCTGGGCGCCCGCAAGGACACCGCGATCGTGCTGCCCAAGCAGCAGCTCCGCGCTGTCCTGGTGGCCGACAATCCGGGCACCTGGGTGATGCACTGCCACAACACCTATCACGAGTTCGCCGGCATGCAGACGCGGCTCGACTACCTCTACTGAGGGAGCCCTATTGCATCAGAACGTTTTTGGCGATTGGGGCGGCACGCCTGATTGGCCACCGATGTCGCCGATGGGCGCCGGAGGAAGTCGATCGCTGCCGGATTCGGCGAATCGCTCTGTGAATTGTCCATCGCGGCAGCTACTTTCATAACAACGGAGTCCGTCTAGACGGCGCCGTCGGCCCCAGGCCGGCCGAACAACCGTCCGCCCATGCCACCGGCGCCGCCGGGGGCTCCGCCCTGACCGGCTCCGCCATCACCACCATTGCCTGCCCCGTGGGCGTTACCGCCGTCGCCACCCGGGCCTCCGGTGCCGGGGGCACCGTTGATCAGGCCCGCACCAGCGGTGCCGCCCCGACCTCCGGCTCCGCCCGCTCCGCCGTTGCCGATCTGTCCGGCAGCACCCCCGGCTCCGCCCGCCATTCCGGCGGTCGTCGAGGAGAAGCCGTTACCGCCATTGCCGTACAACAGTCCGCCGGCCCCGCCGTTGGGACTGGCAGCCGTACCGTCGGCGCCATTGCCGATCAGCGGGCGCCCCAGCAGTGCCCTGAGCGGGTGCATTGACCACACCCGGAATGCCGTCCTGAAGAATTTGCAACGCAGATGCACTGGCGGCATCCGCGGCCGTATAAGAATTTCCTGCGTCAAGCAGGGCTTCGACTACCTTATCGCCCGAAGAATTCGAGTAGCAACTCGTTCACCACCGACGCCTGTTCGATCTGGGGGCAGTGCCCGGCGTCGTCGACGACCACCGAACGGGCACCGGCGATCTGCTCGGCGATCTGTGCCGCCCAACCGGATGGCAGAAGTTTGTCGCCGGCCCCCTCAATGACGAGCGTCGGCACCCGGATCCGTTCATAAGCCTGGGCACTGGAAAATGCCACCGGTGCAGCCGCGTTGGGACGGCGAAATCGCGCGGCCGCCACCGCCTCCCATGCCCCGGGCGCGGTGCTGGCCTCGAAGCGGCGCCACACGTAGTCCTCGTCCGCGGGGTAGCCGGCTTCGTAGAACAACGCCTCGACGATGTTGCGCATGGCCGGCAACGTCGCGTCGTATTGCTGTAGGGCATCGAAATGGTGATTCTGCGTAATCTCCCCGCCCCCGCAGATGATTGCCAGGCTGCGCGCCGGCAGCAGCGGCGCATTCGACGTAGCGTCGGTGAGTAGGTTGATGGCTCCCATGGAGTTTCCTGCGAAGTGCGCTGCCTCGACGCCCAGTGTCTGGCAGAACCGCGCCACATGCCGGATCCGCATCGCCCGGCTGTTGACGAAGTCAATGACTTTCGCCGATTGACCGAATCCGAGTTGGTCGGGCGCGAGCACCCGGTAGTGCGCGGCGAGCGCGCCGATGTTGCGCTCCCAACCCAACTCGGCACCGGCACCGAACTCACCGCCGTGCAACAGCACCACCGGATCACCGTCACCCGCCTCGAGGTAACTCGTTGTCAGACCGTCGATCTCGACGGTCCTGCGGTGTACCTGCATTACTTGATCGCGATCGGATTCACCGGGGAACCGACGGCGCCGGTGAACCTCAGCGGCGGCGCGATCAGCTGGAACTCGTATACGCCGTCGGCCGCGCAGTCCTCGGCCAGTGCCGTGAGATCCCAGTACTCGCCCAGCATCAATCCCATGTCGCGCAGGCAGAGAAGGTGGAACGGCAGGAACAAGCCCTCGACACCGGATACCGGGTCCTCGACCTGAAGATTGTCGGCAGCAACCGCAGCAACCTCGTTGTCATGCAGCCAGCGAGCGCAGCTCCAGTCCAGTCCGGAATATGGCTCGACTTTGTCCCCGGTCATCAGAAACCTGGTCCACCAACCGGTTCGGACCAAAACGATGTCGCCGCTTTCGATCCGCACCCCCTGCCCTCGCGCCACGTCGTCCAGTTCGGCTGGCGTGATGGGGTTTCCGTGCTCGAGAAACACCTCTGCTCCCCGGTGGCGCACCACGTCCAAAAGCACGCCGCGCGAGGTGATGCCCTTGACGTCGACCTTGTCGATGCCGCAGTGAAATGCCCCCAGGCTGGTGACTGAGTCGGCCGGGAAGCCGTTGTAGAGCCGATCTTCGTAGTACACGTGGGACAGGGCGTCCCACTGGGTGGCGGCCTGCAACGGCATGATCACCAGGTCGTCGTTGAACCGGAACGGACTGTCGGTTACATAACTGCTCAGTTGCGCCGCGGTGGGATTCTTGGCCCACCCGGGGCCGTACTGCGCCAGCGAGTTCGCGTCACCGCCGTCCACCGTCATCACGTGAATGGGGTTGTGCCGGAAGCCGAAAGCGCCCTGTGGCCCGGATGAGCCGAAGTCCACGCCGAGCGGAAATACCTTGCCGTGACGGACCAGTCCGGCCGCCTGCCGCACCTTGTCGGGGGTGATGAGGTTCAGGGTGCCGAGTTCATCGGCAGCACCCCATCGTCCCCAATTGCTCACTTCGCTTGCGGTCCGGCGGAAGTCAATCATCGTGGCCATCAGGCCCGTCCTTCCTCGAGTTCCGCGGCGATGGCAGCACCCACATTGCCGCCGTCCACCCACACCACCTGGCCCGAAATATAGCTGGCGGCCCGGCTGTTCAGGAACACCAGCACGGCCGCCTGTTCGGCCGGGTCGCAGACGCGGCCGAGCGGCTTGGCGATGTCGTCGAGGTAGGCGGATCCGTAGGCCGTGCGCAATTGATCGAGGATCGGGGTTTCGGTGACTCCCGGTCCCGTGCAATTGATCCGGATGCCTTTCGCGCCCAGGCCGGCGGCGCAGCGCATGGTGTGAAGGATGATGGCTTCCTTGGACAACTGGTAGCCGGCGCCCAGGATGTTCCGGTGGCGTTCACACCACTGCATGCCCTCGTGCATTGAGGTTGTGCGCAGCAACGGTGCGACCTGCCGCAGATGTTCCCGATATCCCGCCGCCGCGAGCGACGACACGCTCGCGATCGACGAACCCGCGGGCATGCGAGAGATCAGCCCCTCGGTGAGATGGCGCAGCCCCAGGAAGTTGACCGTCACCACCAGCAGCGGGTCACCGATTCCCGAAGAGACGCCGGCGACATTGAACAGCGCATCGATCGGGCCGGCGATGGCGGCGACGGCCCGATCAATCGACGCCGGGTCGGCCAGGTCGACTTCGTGAAAGTCGTTCAAGGTCAGGCTCGGTGGCTTCAGGTCCAGCCCGATGACCTGCGCGCCGAGTTCGCTGAGCTGCAGGGCCACCTGCGCGCCGATCCCCGATGCGCACCCGGTCACCACGGCACGACGACCGTCGTAGCGCAACAACTCCTCGATGCGCGCCAACGCTCAGCCGCCTTCCGGTGTCACTTGGCCTGCTGCTCCTTCAACCGCTGCGCCGCCTGTACCCGGCCCTCGTTGATCTCGGCCATGGCCTCGGGAATCTCGCTGGCGGTGAATTTACCGCCGCGTCCGGTCGGCAAGCCACCGAACGAGTAGTTCTCGTCGAAGGGCGGGATGGTCGACTCGGGCCGACGCGCCTCCACCTTCTCGATCACCGGCGCCAGTCTCGCGGCCTTCTCGGCCGCGGCTTTCTCGTCGCGCTCGATGAACTCGGGCAACACTTCTTTGCCCATCAGCTCAATGGATTCCATGGTGCCCTCATGACTGCGCGGGTTCAGCAGCAGGATGATCTCGTCGACACCGCTCTCTTCGTAGCCGCGCAGGAACTCCCGCACGGTGGATGGTGAACCGATCGCGCCCCGACCAGGACCGTATGCCAGGGTCGGGTCCTTGTCGACCTCTTCGAGATAGCGGTCCCAGACACCGGTGCGTCCGGGTGTGTGCACGCCGGTCATGTAGTAGTGCATGATGCCGAACGAGAAGAATCCGCCGCCCTTTCCGAGGCGCTGCAGCGCACGGTCGTCGGTCTTGGCCACCATCATCGACAGGTCACCGCCGATGGCCAGGATGTTCGGGTTGATCTGCGGAGTCACGGGGACCCCGTTTTCCTCGAACTCCTTGTAGTAGCCGTTGACCCGCTCGGTGAGCGGGCCGGGACCGGTGTAGGCGAAACTCAGTGCGCCGATGCACTTCTGAGCGGCCATCTGAACGCTGGCCGGCCGGGTGCAGGCCACCCAGACCGGCGGATGGGGTTTCTGCAGCGGCTTAGGGATCACGTTGCGCGCGGGCATCTCGATGTGCTCACCTTTGAAACCTGAGAAAGGCTCCTCGACCATGCAGCGGATGGCGACCTCGAGGGCTTCCTCCCACTGGGCCCGCTTGTCGGCGGGGTCGATGTTGAAGCCGCCGAGTTCACCGATGGAGGAGGATTCTCCGGTCCCGAATTCAACTCGGCCGTTGGAGATCAGGTCCAGGGTCGCGATGCGCTCGGCCACTCGGGCCGGATGATTGACGGCCGGCGGTAGATGCATAATGCCGAATCCGAGCCGAATGTTCTTGGTGCGCTGGCTGGCCGCAGCCAGGAACATCTCCGGCGCGGTGGAGTGACAGTATTCCTCGAGGAAGTGGTGCTCGGTGAGCCAGACGATGGAGAAGCCGGCCCTGTCGGCAGCTTCCACCTCGTCGAGGCAGTCCTGCAGCATCTGACGCTCGTCATCGGCGTCCCACGGCCGTGGCAGGGCGAACTCATAGAACAGCGAAACTTTCATGGCTACCTCCTACGGGAATTAAGGGTCTGTGCGGCAAGATGTTCGGCGGCGACAAAGCCGAAGGTCATTGCGGGTCCGATGGTCGCGCCGGCACCTGCGTAGCTACGTCCCATGACCGGCGCCGAAGTGTTGCCCACCGCGTAGAGGCCGGGCACCACGGTGTCGTCGGGCCGCAGCACCCGGGCGAACTCGTCGGTGCGCAGACCCCCCGAGGTCCCCAGGTCGCCGGGCACGATGCGGAACGCGTAGTAGGGCGGGTTGCCCAGCGGATACAGGTTGGGATTGGGCAGGGTCGGATCACCGTAGTAGTTGTCGTAAACACTGTCGCCACGGCCGAAGTCGTCGTCGTGTCCGGCGCGCGCGAGTTCGTTGAACCGCGCCGCGGTTGCCTCGAGTTCCGCTGGTGGGACACTGATCTTGGTGGCCAGTTCCGCCCACGTCGAAGCGGCCTTCACCACGCCGGCCTCCAGCCAGGCCTTCGGCATCTTGCGTCCGGTGGGCACCGGTGCGCCGGGAATTCGCGGTATCGGCAGGTGCCCGGCGACGACGTAGCGGTTGAATGACCGGTGATCGGTGATGAGCCAGCAGGGGATGTGCGTGACGCCGGACTTGTGGCCTTCGATCATGGCGTGACCGAAGTCCATGTAGGGCGCCGCCTCGTTGATGAACCGCCTGCCGTCGCCGTTCACGATGAACTGCGACGGCATCATCCGCTCGTTGAGCATGAATTGCATTCGCCCGTCCGGCCATTGGATGGCGGGGAACCACCATGCTTCGTCGAGCAGGTCGGCTGCCGCGCCGAGCCGCTGCGCGGCGCGGATGCCGTCGCCCGTGGCCGCCGGGTTGCCGAAACTCCAATCCTGGTCCAGCACCGGTTGGTGCTCTTTGCGCCAGGCCATGTCGTGGTCGAAGCCTCCGGATGCCAGGATCACCCCACGCCGCGCGCCGACCCGTTGTGGCTTACCGTCCCGATGCACCCACGCGCCGGTCACGGTCCCGTCGACGTCGGTCAGCAGATCGCCCATCGGCGCGTTCAGCCACAACGGGACTGCGCGCTCTTTCATCGCCAGTCGCAACCGCGCGGCCAGTGACTGCCCGATGGCGGCGATGCGTTCGCCGAGCAGCCGCGCCCGGACCATTCGCGAAATAAGTTTCAGTAGAACACCTTTGCCGGCCCACGACTGGCGGATCAGATAGAAGGACCGCAACTCTTTCGGCCCCAGCCATATTCCCCTGGGGGCCAGTGCCAGCGGTTGCAGCAAATTGGGCTCGTCGTCGCCCAGCGCACGCAGGTCGATGGGCGGGACATTGATCGTGCTGCCTAGTCCGGAGCCGCCGGGTAGCTCGGGATAGTAGTCGGCATAGCCTGGCTTCCAGACGAATTCGAGCCACGAACTGAGACCCTCCAGAAAATCCAGCATGCGGGGCGCCGAAGCCACGTACTGCCGAATCCGTGCCTCACTGACCAGGCCGTCGGTGATCTGCTGTAGGTACCGGACCGTTTCCTCGGGCGCCGGTGAGTAGCCCGCCCGGCGCTGGGCGGGCGCGCCCGGAACCCAGATGCCGCCGCCGGACAGGGCGGTGGAACCGCCGAACTGCGAGGACTTTTCGATCACCAGGGCATCGAGTCCGCGTGCCGCCGCGGTCAACGCGGCGGTCATACCGCCACCTCCCGAACCGACGACGAGGACGTCGACCAGGTGATCGAAGTCGTTGCATGTCGTCACTTCGCCGGCACCGCCGTCCGGATGGCGAATCCGGCGATCAGGTCGGCCGCCTGCCGGTAATAGCGCTCCGTGATCCGGTAAGGCCCCGCCGTGGCCAGTGCCGCGAAAGCTGCTATCCAGCTGCGTATTTCGTGTGCAGAGCTGCCTCCCTCGTGGGTCACGAACTGGTTCGACCACTGGTCGAGGTCGGACAGGTGCCCGCCGTCCACGAGGTCGAGGAATCGGTGATCCCAGGCCGGGTTGAGCGGTTGGAGGTCGCTGCGGCCATCGGCGAAGCTTCTGGCTGCCTCGATCACCTGCATTTGCCGGGCCTGCCGCTGTTCGGCGGTCATCGGCCGGCCTTGCACGATCCGTTGCCGTTGCTCCGCAGCGGCCGTGGCGAGGGTCGGCACCGGTGGGCTGTGCGACAACCCGCCCGAACCCAGCACCAGCACCCTCTTGTCCAGGGTGCACAGAAACTCTCCCACCGCGGTCCCCAGCGCACGGCAGCGGTGCAACGGCCCCAGGGGCACCGCCACCGCGTTGATGAAGATCGGGAGCACCGGGTGGGCGGTGGCGGACCCGAACAGCTTCTCCAGCGGCTGGACGGTGCCGTGATCGACGTCCATACTCGCCGAGACCGCCACGTCGACGCCTGCACCCAGAACGCTCTGCGCACATGCCGCGGCGGTGTCCTCATCGACGCACAGGGGACCGTCGTAGGTGCCGTAGTCGCCGACGGCGTTGGCCTGCAGGCCGATACAGAACGGCGGCATCAGCTTGTAGAAGAATCCGTTGTAGTGGTCCGGGGATATGGTGACGACCAGCTCGGGGTCGTAGGTGTCGACGAATACGCGCGCCCGGGCGATTGCGGCGTCGACGTCGTCAAGCAGATCCTGCGGCGGCCCCGGTAGATTCAGCAGCGGGCTGTGGGACATACAGCAAAGAACCAGTGGCACTGTCAGATTCACCCCCTCCCGGTATCAATGAGAGGGCCCGGATCAGTGCGTCACTCAGCTCGGCGGAGCGCTGGGCGATGCAAGCTCCGGCGATGCAGCGATCGGGGCGCAGAAACACCACCGACTCTTCGTGTTCATCGAACCAGGCCTTCAGGTCGCCGCGCCGGTCGCCGATGATGACCACGTCGGGATCGTCCTGCTCGGTCCAGTTCAGCTGGGTCGCCGGCCGCAGCGCGACGAAGCGGGCGCCGAGGGCTTTCCACTCTTCGAAAGCGCGCTGCCCGAGGATACTGCGGGGGTTGTTGTTCCAGCACAGCACCGCGAACCAGGTGCCCAGCACATCGTCGAGCAGGATGTCGCGTTGCGTGCGAGTGTCGACACGGGGCTGAATGAACAGCGTCCCAACCGGCGAGCCCGGACGGCCCGGCTGCGCGACGACGTGTGCCACCGCTCCCTGCTCGTAGCGCGGCATGGGTTTGAACCTCATCTCCAGCACGTACCGTTTGAGGGAAGGCACTATCGACGCCGACCGGATGACGGCGTCGCGGGCGGTTGCCACTGTGCGACTGGTCGGTGAGATGACCCGACCCACAATGGTGGACAGGTCGATCATGGCCCGGGCGTGCTTGCGCCTCTCTACGTCATAGCTGTCGAGCAACGAGTCGCGGGCGCTGCCGCGGACCACCGCGGCCAGCTTCCAGCCCAGGTTGGCCGCGTCGCGGATCCCGCTGTTGTAGCCCTGCCCCTGCCACACCGGCATCAGATGTGCCGCGTCACCCGCGAGCAGCATCCGGCCGCTCCGGAAGGTGGCGGCGATCCGCGAGTGGTGGGTGTAGATGCGCCGGCGGATGACCTCGACGCGCTCGGGGTAAGGCACCATGCGCGCCAGCATCCGGGTCAGGAAGGCCGGGTCCTCGGCCTGTTCGTCGGTCTCGTCCGTGTGAATCATGAACTCGAACCGCCGGATTCCGTGCGCGATCGAGATCGAGGCGTAAGGTCGTGCCGGGTCGGCGCCGACCTCACTGTTCGGGTGTCCGAGCGGATCGTTGGCGACGTCGACGACCAGCCACCGGGTGGACGACGTAGTGCCGTCGAAGTGGACGCCCATCATTGCGCGCGTGGTGCTGCGACCGCCGTCGCAGCCCACCACGTATTTTGCCCGCACTGTCCGGGATTTCGCGCCGCCGAGTTCGATCCGCACGCCGTCCCCGGTTTGCTCACATCGGACCATCGGGCTGTTCCAGCGAACCCGGACGTGATCGAACCGGTCCAGCCCGCGTAGTAATTCGGCGTCGACCAGCGGCTGTACGAATCCGTTGCGCCTGGGCCAGCCGAATCGCGCGTCCGGTGGCGCCATTTCGGCGAGGATCCGGCGCTTGGCGTCGTAGAACCGCAGAATCTGGTTGGGCACGGTGTGCGGCAGGACCTGCTCCACCAGACCGATCGACTGGAAGGTCCGCAACGCCTCGTCGTCGAGACCCACACCGCGGGGATAGTCGATCAGCGTTGCGCGCGCCTCGACCACCAACGTCCGAACATGCTGCAGGCCAAGGATATTGGCGATGGTCAGGCCGACCGGACCGGCCCCGACGACGAGAGCGTCGACCTCTGCCGCGCGCGTGCCTGCGGACATCAGCGGTCCAGCAAGAAGTCGAGATGGATGCGATTGAACGTTTTGGCGTCCTCGTACTGCGGCCAGTGGCCGCAACCCGGCATCACCTCGAAACGAGCCCCCGGAATCATCGCCGCCATGCGGCGTCCTTCGGGCACGTCGGCGGTGGGGTCATCGCTGGTCCACAAGACCAGCGTCGGCGCGGTGATGGATCCGTATTCGTCGGGCCCCAACATATTTCGGGCACGGATCTGCGCATCCTGCAGAGCCATGATGTCACGCATCGCCGCAACGAAGCCCGGTTGCCGGTAGATGCGCTGCCGGCTGGCGACCAGGTCGTCGTAGTCCTTCGACTTGTCGGCCATCAACCACTTGATGCGTGCCTGCACGGTCTCCCAGGCCGGGTCCTCGGCCGCGGCCATCGACAACGTGATGATCCGCTTCATCACCACCGGGTCGGCCTGGGAGCCACCGGCGGTGTTGAGCACCAGCCGCTCGATGGCATCGGGATGATCGATGGCGGCGCGGGCGGCGACCCAGCCACCCAGCGACTCGCCGCTGAGGTGGATGCGATCGGCCCCGATGGCACGCACCACCGCCATCAGGTGGTCAACGTAGTGCCAGATCTCTAGCGGATGTCCCGGCTTGTCGGTGTACCCGTGCCCCAGCATGTCGATCGACCAGGTAGAGAAATGCTCTGCGTGGGCGGCCAGATTGCGAACGTAAGCCTCCGCATGGCCACCGGAACCGTGCAGCAGGATCAGCACCGGCCGGTCGGGGTCGCCCGACTGCAGATAGCGGGTGCGGACTCCCGCTGCATCCAGGTAGCCCTGGGAAAACGGGATGCCCTGAAGATCGCTCCAGATGCTCTCGAACTCGGTCACGGTCCCTTCCTGCGGAAATGGTGTTCTCGATTTCGCGTCAGCATGTGTGCTAATATCGCACATCGATGTGCATTATATGTAGAGCTTTGCTCTCCCCTCGAGGTCTGTCAAGACCATGACGGGTTCGCAGACACTGGCCCGGGGCCTTACCGCGCTGCAATTGGTGGCCGCCGCGCCGGCCGGGCTGACCATGCAGGAGGTCGCCGACCAGGTAGGAGTGCACCGAACCATCGCGTACCGGCTGCTGGCCACTCTGACCGAGTTCCGGCTGGTGTCAAAGGGAGAAGACGGCCGCTTCCGCCCTGCCGCTGCCCTGGCGACGCTCGGCGCGTCCTTCGACCACAATGTGCGCAGGCTCTGCCTGCCGACGCTGCGCTCTTTGGCCGACGAGCTGGGCACAACGGTCTCCCTGCTGGTCGCCGAAGGTGACGAACAGGTGGCCGTCGCGGTCATCGTGCCGACGCAGGTCGCCTACCAACTCGCCTTTCACGAAGGCAGCCGTTACCCGCTGGACCGCGGCGCGGCCGGCGTCGCGCTGCTGGCGAGCATGCCGCCGCGTCCGGGCGAGCGGGACCTGGTCACCGCGGCACGTCAGCGCGGTTGGGTGACCACGCACGGCGAAATCGAGCCGAACACCTATGGACTCGCGGTGCCGGTGCGGCGTCTGGCGGCGTCGCCCCCGACGTGTATCAATCTGATCTCCCACCGCGAGGACGTGGTGATGCGCGGCAAGGACGCGGTCGTCAGTGCCGCAGGGCAGTTGTCCATGCTGCTGAGCTGAAAGGACTTTCGGGTATGGCCAAGGACGAAAACCGGTACTGGGACCACGAATACGATGTCGTGGTGCTCGGCAGTGGCGCCGCCGGGTTGACGGCCGCGTTGACGGCGGCGATCGCAGGCGCCACCGTAGCGGTGTTCGAGAAATCCGAGACCGTCGGCGGGACCAGTGCCGTGTCCGGCGGGATAGCCTGGATTCCGGCCCATGACCGTTGTCCGGCAAGGGAATTGACGGTAGAGGACGCGTTGCGTTATCTCCGTGCGCAATCCTTCGGTTCGATGGACGACACGTCGGTGGACACATTCGTGCGGACTGGACCATCGATGCTCGACTTCGTGGAGAAATACAGTGGCCTGCGCTTCGAGGTCGCCGACGGCTTCCCCGACTACCAGCCGGAGTTGCCGGGTGGCCAGCCGGCCGGCGGTCGCTCACTGGGTGCGGCACCGTTCGACCTGACCCAGATCGGCGACTGGGCGACCCGAATCACCGCTTTCCCCGCCGACTGGTCCAACGTCGGGTTCGATGCCGAAACCAAAGCCCGTCTGCACGCCGACGTGGACCGCACCGGTGACCTGTGCGTAGCGGGCACCGCCCTGATCGCCGGTCTACTCAAGGGTCTGCTCGACGTTGGTGTGGCGCCGTGCACCAACGCCCGGGCCACCGAGCTCATCGTTGAGCAGGGAAGCGTCACCGGCGTCCGAATCGTAGGTCCCGAGCAGAGCGTGGACGTGCACGCGCGACGCGGCGTGATCCTCGGCACCGGTGGTTTCGAATGGGACCCGTCGCTGGTGAAGGCTTTTCTGCGCGGACCTATGCATGGCGCCGTATCGCCGCCGAACAACACCGGCGACGGGCTGCGGATGGCGATGGCGCTGGGCGCGGACCTGGCGAACATGGGCGAGGCATGGTGGGTGCCGATCGTCCAGATCCCCGACGACACCATCAACGGCCACCAGCGCAGCCGCAGCGTGCGACTGGAACGCACCCGCCCGCGCAGCATCATCGTCAACCGGGCCGGCCGGCGCTTCGTCAACGAGGCTGGCGAGTACAACTCGATGGCGGGCGCGTTTCACTACCTCGATCCCCGGGGTGGCTACGTCAACGACCAGGCGTGGATGGTCTTCGACGCGGTGCACTTGAGCAGCTACGGATTCCTGGGAGTCGCGCCGGGGGAACCGGTTCCGGACTGGTTCTGCGAGTCGGCCGACCTGGCGCAACTGGCCGCCAGGACCGGCATCGACGCCGCGGGACTGAGCCGGACCGTCGAACGGTGGAACCGCGACGTCGCCGCCGGCACGGACCCGGAGTTCGGGCGCGGTGCCAGCGCATATGACGGTTACTGGGGCGACGACCGCGCGAGCACCCCGGCCGGAAGAACCCTTGGACCCATCGACACCGCTCCCTTCTACGCGGTACCGATCCGGGTGGGATCGATGGGTACCAAAGGCGGACCGCGGACCGATCCCGACGGCAGGGTGTTGCACGTACGCGGCCAACCGATTCCGGGCCTGTTCGCGGCGGGCAACGCCATGGGCGGGGTAACAGGCCGAGCCTATGGCGGGGCCGGCGGAACCCTGGGCCCAGCGATGGTATTCGGATACCGGGCGGGCTATGCGGCGGCGACCGGAGAGTCCGTCAAGCCTTGAGCGGCACCTCAACGCAGACATGCGTTCCGGTCGGAGCGTCGAGAAAGACGAAGGTGCCGCCGGCGGCGTCCACCCGGGCCCGGTGCGAAGCCAGTCCGATGTGCCCTTCGCCCAGCCGCCGCGCCATCACGTCGCCGTTGACCCCCACTCCGTCGTCGGCGACGTTCAGCACGCACATCTCGTCGGTGATACCGAGCATCACCGACGCGCTCTCGGCCCGGGAATGGTGTACCACGTTGGACAACAACTCTCGCACCACGCCGAACACGATCGGATCGATCGGGTTGCGAATCGGATAGTCGATGTCGGTGTTGACCTTGATGCCCGAGCGCTTGGCGGTGAACCCGGCGATCTGCTCCACGGCGGCCCCCAGCCCGACCTCTTCGAGCACCGCCGGATGCAATTCGAAAGTAGCCTGCCGCAACCGCTCCGACGCACTCTGCAACCCTGCCAGCGCACGACTCACCCGCTCGTCGTCGGGATGGTCGAGTTCGAGTTCGATGAGTTCCTGACGCGCGGCCAGCACGTCCTGCAGCGGCCCGTCGTGGATGGCCTCCGAGATCCGGCGCTGCAGCTCTTCTGATGCCGTCATCGTCTGTGCCAACAATTCCTCCCGCAACGCGCTGAGGCCGGCGATCGAGTGCGTGTGGCGTTCCTCGATGCGCACCACGACCAATGCGGTACCGCACAAAAAGGCGTACAGCGCGAACCGGAAGACGGCTTCTGGCCACCCGATCGCCCGGACCATCACAGGGTCTTCGATGACGGCGAGGGCGAACCCGACCAGGGTGAAGACCAGCACCACCGCCGCCCGCCGGGTGGACACATCGAGTCCGACCAGCACGGGCAACATGGTCATGATCAACAGCGGGTAGATCCCGTCGGTGGACAGCATCTGGTAACCCGTCAGCGCCACCACGTCGATGGCGGTGAACGCGAACGGTTCCAGCCGACGCACGCCGACCAGCGGTCCCATGCCGACAAACGCCCGTGACGGCGCGTAGGCCAGCACCAGCGAACACACCGCGATGCCGCCGTAAAGGGAGATCAGCACGATTTGCTGAGGCCATTCGGACCGCCGGGTGCCGATGAGCATGGCGGCCACCATCAGCAAAACGACACCGATCCGCAACACCGAAGCGATCCGGTATGAGCGCAATCGGTGCACTCTGCGCACCCGGTCCAGTTCCAGGTTGCTGATCGCCACAGGGACACCGTACTCACCGCCCCGAGAAGGTGCCGCCCCCCGGTGTAAGCGAATATCACCGGAACTTTGCCGGCAGCCGCTACACTTTCGCCATGGTCGGCGCTGCGACCCCCGAGAAGGTCCGTGTGGTGGTCGGTGATGATCACCCACTGTTTCGCGAGGGCGTGGTGCGCGCACTTTCGCTGAGCGGTTCGGTGAATGTCGTCGGTGAAGCCGACGACGGTTCCTCCGCGCTGGAGCTGATCAAGGCGCACCGGCCAGACGTCGCATTGCTGGACTACCGGATGCCCGGAATGGACGGTGCACAGGTCGCGGCCGCGGTGCGCAGCTACGAGCTACCCACCCGGGTGTTGCTGATCTCCGCGCACGACGAGTCGGCAATCGTCTACCAGGCGCTCCAGCAGGGGGCCGCCGGATTCCTGCTCAAGGATTCGACCCGCACCGAGATCGTCAAGGCTGTACTCGACTGCGCCAAGGGCCGGGACGTGGTAGCGCCGTCGCTGGTGGGCGGGCTCGCGGGGGAGATCCGCCAGCGCGCGGCCCCCAGCGCTCCGGTGCTCAGCGCGCGGGAACGCGAAGTGCTCCTGCGCATCGCCCGCGGCCAGAGCATCCCGGCCATCGCGGCCGAACTGTATGTGGCGCCCTCAACCGTCAAGACGCACGTGCAGCGCCTGTACGAGAAGCTCGGTGTCAGTGACCGCGCCGCGGCGGTCGCCGAAGCGATGCGCCAGAAGCTGCTCGACTGAGCGCGCCGCGGTCAACTCTTCAGCGGCACTCGCACGCAGACCCGGGTACCGGCGGTCGCTTCGAGGAAGACGAAGGAACCGCCGGCGGCGTCGACGCGCGCCCGGTGTGACGCCAGCCCGATGTGCCCCTCCCCCAGCCGCCGCGCCATGGTGTCGCTGTTGACCCCGACACCGTCGTCGGCCACGGTGAGCACGCACATGTCCTCCTCGACGCGAAGCGCGACCCAGGCGTTCTGAGCTTGGGAGTGGCGCACCACGTTGGACAGCAGTTCTCTCGCCACACCGAACACGATGGGATCGATCTGATTGCGGATCGGGTAGTCGATGTCGGCGCTGACCTTGATGCCCGACCGCGTCGCGGTGAACTGGGCAAGTTGTTCCACCGCGGGACCCAGCCCGACCTGCTCGAGCACCGCCGGATGCAGTTCGAACGTGGCCTGCCGCAATCGTTCGGAGGCGCTCTGCAATCCCGTCAGCGCACGACTCACCCGGTCGTCCTCGGGGTCGTCGAGTTGCAACTCGACCAGCTCCTGACGCGCGGCCAGCACATCCTGCAACGGTCCGTCGTGGATGGACTCCGAAATTCGGCGCTGCAGTACTTCCGATGCCGTCATGGTCTCCGACAACAACTCCTCGCGCAGCGCGCTCAAGCCGGCGATCGAGCGGGCATGCCGCTCTTCGATACGCACCGTCAGCAGCGCCGCGACGCACAGGAACGTGTAGAGCGCGAACAGGAATGCGGTGTCCGACCAGTCGATCGCCCGCTTCTGCAGGTGGTCCTGGATCCCGGCGAACGCGAACCCGACCAACGTGAAGGACAGGATCACCGCCGCACGCCGGGTCGACATGTCCACACCCACCAGCACCGGCAAAAGGATCATGATCAGCAGCGGATAGATACCGTCGCTCGAGATCAGCTGCAAAGCCGTCAACACGACCACATCGATGGCGGTGAAAGCGAAGGGTTCCAATCGGCCCACGACGAAACGGCTCATGCCGAGCCGGTCGAACGGTGTGAACGCCAGCACCAGAGCACACACGGTGGCGAACGCATACAAGCTGACCAGTGAGATCTGGCCGCCCCACTCCGACCGGGGAGCGGCCACGACCATGGCGCCCAACACAAAGGCGAGCACCCCTATCCGGAGGATGGCGACAATCCGGTAGGAGCGCATCTGGTGAATCCTGCGCACCCGGTCGAGTTCCACACCGCTGGCGGTCGCCACCGAAACACCCTACTGAGTGCTAGTTCACCCTGGAAAGCGAACGCGCCATCGGCGAGCAGGATGCGGCGCCGAGCAGTCCCACGGCCACCAGGGCGACCGCCAACACCGGACGTCCGCCGTGGGGCAGGACGCACGTCACCAGAATGGGCGCGACCACCGCTGCGGCCGCGGTGGTCATCGACCAGATCCCTTGATAGAGACCACGATTGCCGGCCGGAGCAATCCGGTGCACCACGCCGGCGGCGACGACGAACCAGGCGATCTCGGCCGGTGAACACGCCGCTGCGGCCAGGGTGAAGGCCACTGTGGTGTGCGCCAGCGCCACCGCACCCATGCACAGCGCCAACCACACCCCCGCGACGGCCAGGATGTCCAGCCTCGGCGCGATCGCCAGTCGCGCGCTCAGCCAGGGTGTGATTGCCGGAGTCAGGACGACCACCGCCAGGGAGTTCGTCAACTGCACCAGACCGTAGGCTCCGGCGCTCAGTCCAGACGCGGACATCAGTATCGGCATGGCGACAAAGATGGTCATCAGCGCCGTCAGCGTCGCGAGGCTGGACCCCACCATCAGCATCAGACGACTGTCGGAAAGCGCTTGTCGGTAGCCGCCATTCGCCTGACGCGCGGTCACCGGGTGCGAGCTGCCCACCGGAATGCACCTCATGGCCAGTACCGCGAAGGCCGCACACGCAATACCGTTGACCCAGTACAGCAGCGGGGTACCGGCCCAGCCCGCGAGCAGGCCACCCAGCCCACCGGTGAGTGCCGCGCCCACATTGAGCGCCCACCCGAAACGCCAGCCGTCCAGCCGCGCCCGTTGCCGCGGATCAGCAACCAGCTCGGTGATCGCCGCCCCCAGTACCGTGCGGGGCGCGTCGCAGACCAAACCTGCGACCAGTGCACCGGTCAGCAGCATTGGCAGGCTGCGCGCCTCGGCCATCAGGAGCAGGACCGCCGCGGCCAGTGACATGGTGGCCACCAGCGTCGTGCGGGTACCGATCCGGTCCACCAACGACCCGGTTGCCAGCTGACCGACGGCCCAACCGACACCGTAGGACGCCAGCACCGCCCCGATCGCGCCCGCGGCGTAACCGCGCCCGGCGACGTGATAGGCCAGGAACGGGTAGGCGAACCCCGCCGATCGCACCACCAGGCTTCCGATCAGCAACAGCCAGATCACCGACGGAATGGCCTGTTCACGCCCGGTGTCGGGCGTCCGCGGCCGGACTTCCAGGACCCCCGATGTGCTCACCAGACTGAAGGTAGAGATTCGGGCGGCACCGCAGTACCTCTGATCGGCCCCAATGGGTGACGAACGCCTATCCGCCGATCGGTGGACATCCCAAGACGGCCGCGCGTCACGCGGCGGCCGTCAGCTCCACCGGCGATGCCGTCGTCGCAGGACCGCGATGCGCGGTCTTCTCCCACAGGAAGGGTGCCGTCACCAGCTGGTACAACGCGCGCCACGCCGCCACCCAGTGTGCGATCCAGTACAGCGGCAGTGCGGCGACCGCGCGCACGTGGCTCCTGCGTTGTTCGCCGCAGGCCAGGTAGGTGGCCGCCAACCAGGTCAAGGTACCGACCGCTTGCACGGTGGCTACCACCGCCGGGTCGATCTCGATCGCGACCAGCCCGCCGTAGCCGAGCGTGTCGGCAACGCTGAGCCCGAAAATCATTGTCTGCGCCAGGAATTGCAGCGGCATGCCGAGCACGAACACCAGCAGCGTCAGCAGGCCGCGCGGACCGAACCGGCGCACCGCGGCGCGCGGGGAACGGGTGTGCACCAAAGCGGTGAGAAGGAAGCCCTTGTGCCAGCGGGTGCGTTGAGATATCCAATCCCGCAACCGGTCTGGTGCATCACCGTAGGTGACGGAATCCACCACGTCCGACCGGTAGCCCAGGGCGTGCAGCCGCATGCCCAGATCGGCGTCCTCCGATACGTTCCAGGCATCCCAGCCGCCGACCTCCCGCAGCACCCGGGTGCGGAAGTGGTTGCTGGTGCCGCCCAAGGGAAACGGCGCACCCAATGCGGCCAGTCCCGGCACCGTCATGCGGAAGCGCCGGGCGTACTCCACCCCGAAGCAGTGCGCGAGCAGATTGGACTTGATATTGCTGGTCTGCAAGACCGCTTGCACGCAGGCGAGTTCGCCCGAATCGGCGGCGAAGACAGCGGCGGTACGCCGGAGCTGATCGGGCTGGGGCCGGTCCTCGGCATCGTAGATCACCAGCAACTCGCCCTTGGCGACCAGCAATCCGGCGTTGCAGGACCGCGGCTTGGTGCGCGGTGGTCCGGCCGGAACCTGCAGAATCCGCATGTGAGACGGCGGTCGGGCCGCGGCGATCGCGGCCTGGGTCTCGATGTCGGTGCGCTCCACGAGGAAAAGCACCTCCAGCCGGTCCTGCGGATAGTCCAACTCGGCCAGGCAACGCACCAGGTCTCCGATCACCTCTTCCTCCCGGTACGCCGGCACGAGCACGGTGTAGCTGGGTAATTGGCGCTCAGCCAGCTCCGGCTTGGGCCGGCGCGTGCGGTCATTCCAGCGCCGCAACCCGGCGATCGCCACACCGAAGGACACCAGCACGATCAGCGACGTCACGGTCAGTAGGGTGAGCAGCAACACCGAGGGCGCCACGACCGCCATGACGACGCACAGCGCCGCCACGCCTTGGGCAACTCGTTTCTGCCACAACAGGATTCCATGCCGAGCCGACATCTCGGAGTTGGCCTCAGCGAAGTCGTGGACGATGTGATGCGCAACCTGAGCTTCTGCCTCGACAAAGTATTGATCCTGCAGCGCCGCCGGCCGAGAGTGCAGATCGTTAAGGTCGATCTGCCGAGTCTGGTTGGTGCTCAAAGTGACTGACTCTCCTTGTTGGGATGGACGGGTTAGACGGTTGACCTGTTCAGGGTCCGGGCCAGTGGTAGGCACAGGGCGGCACCGAGAGCTCCGGCCCCCACCGTGATGACAGCTACGAGCGCATGGCCGCCGTGCACGAGGCTGAAGGAGGCCAGGATCGGGGCGATGACCGAGGCCACGGCCACCGACATCGACCAGATTCCGTGGTAGCGGCCACCAGTGGCGGGCGGAGCGATCCGGTGCACGACGCCGGCCGCGATGACGAACCACGCCAGCTCACCGGGCGTCGACATGGCAGTGGCCAGTCCGAACTCGAAGGTGGTGTGCGCCATCGCCGCCCAGCCCATGCTGATCGTTGTCCACAAGCCGGCAAGAGCAAGGATGTCCAGTCGCGGCTGCACACGGGCTGCCACTTTCCTGCCGACCCAGGGCGTGATCACCGGGGTCAGGGCCAGTCCGGCCAGCGCGTTGGCCAGTTGCGCCCAACCGAATTGGCCGGCGCCCAGACCGCGGTCGGCCATCAGCATGGGGACGGCGGCGTACAGCCCCCGCACCGCGATCAGCGTGGCCAGGCTCGAAGCGAACAGCAGCGTCAGACGGGTGTCAGCGAATGCCCTGCGGTAGCCGAGGCTGCGGGGCTTGGGTGTGCCCCTCGCCGGCCTGCGGCCACGGCCGGGCACGCAACCGGCTGCGACGACCGCGAACATGAAGCAACCGACGGCGTTGATGAAGAACAGCACCGGCACGCCGAGCGCGCCGACCAGCATCCCGCCGACCCCGCCGGTGATGGCACGCCCGATGCTCACCACCCAGCCGAAGCGGAAGGCGTCGAGTTTGGCGCGGCGCGCAGGGTCGGGAACCAGCTCGGCGATCGCGGCGCCCAGGACCGGGCGCGGCGCGTCATACACGATGCCGGTGATCACGGCTCCGATGAACAGGGCCGGCACGCTGGACGCCTGCGCCATCAACACCAGCACCGTGGCAGCCACGAGCATGGTGGACACCAGGGTCATCCGGGCACCGATCCGGTCGGCCAGCCATCCGCACAACAGCTGCCCGATAGCCCAGCCCACGCCGAAGGCGGCCAGCACGGCACCCACCGCATCGGCGGCGTGATGGCGACCAGCGACGTGGTAGGCCAGGAAGGGATAGGCGAAGCCCGCCCCGCGCACCACGAAGTTGCCGCCCAGCAGCAGCCAGATGACCGCCGGATATTCACCGCGAGCCGACTGGGTGCGCCCGCTGTCTCGGTGCCGCAGTAACGGGGTGCTGCGCAGTGCTGTCCTCGCGCGCGACCGTGTGCTTCCGCGCAGGGCGCCACCGCCGGTGCATACGGCCGGCCGGGGGGCGGACCTCCCCTCGGAAGTCTGGAGTCCGGCTACTGCGCCTGGCACCGCGGTCGTCACCCGTGGAACGTTATGGGCGATCACGGTTTGATAACTCCACCGATCGGGCCCAAGTGTGGCGGACCCACGTCAGCCAATCGGGGGACACGGTCGCGGTCAGCCGATGAGACTCGGCAGCACCCGCAGCGGTGTGATGCCGTCCTGGAGGGTGCTGCCGCCGGAGTCGGCCCGACCCTGGCCACCGGACAACGGCAACCCTCCTAAAAGGCCGGGAGCGGCCGAGCCGACCGACGGAGCGGCGGCACTCACGGCGCCCGGCAACGCCGCCACGGCGGCATGGCTCAGTGTCGGAGCCGACGCTGCCCAGGCGGCCGGAACCGACAGTCCGCCGACCGACTCGGCTGCACCGAGGCTCGCGGCCACCGCGCTGGTGAGACCGGCCGATTCCAAACCGGCCGCGCCGGTGGCCGCCGAGGCCGCGATCTGGCTGCCGATGGCGGCGGCGGCAGGAAAGAGGCCCTTGATCGTCGACAGCATCGACATCATCAGTCCGGCCGAGGAGGTGCACACGAAGAACGGTGTGCCGAAGATGCTCATCACGGTGTCGAGATCGGTGATCCAGCCCGGCAGCACGCCATCCCCGAGACCCATCGAACCCAGCCCCGACAACACCGACGCGACCGTACTCGCCAGAGAGGTGCCGCTGGTCTGAGCGACTGAGGCGGCCTGACTGACCAAGCCCGCGACCATCTGGGGCGGCGCGGTGAACGGCGTCAGCTGCATTGCTGCCGCCGATGACGCGACATAGCAGTACATCGCGGCGGCATCCTGAGCCCACATTTCTCCGTACTGCATCTCGGTGAGCGCGATCGCGGGGGAATTCTGTCCCAGGAAGTTGGTGGCGACCAGGGTCGCCAGCTGCGCGCGATTGGCCGCGACGAGCGCCGGATGCACGGTCATGGAGTAGGCCGCCTCGTAGGCCGCGGCGGCGGCTTTCGCCTGTCCGGCGGCCTCCTCGGCCTGCGCCGCAGAGGCGTTCAGCCAAGCGACGTATGGTGCGGCCGCGGCGGCCATAGCGACGGACGTCGCACCCAGCCAGGGCCCGCTGATCAATCCGGTGATCACCGCGTCGAAGCCCGTTGCCGTCGAGATCAGATCGACCGCGAGCCCGTCCCACCCGGCTGCAGCAGCCATGAACGAACCCGCTCCAGGCCCTGCGTACATGCGCCCGGAGTTGATCTCGGGCGGCAATGCCCCGTACACCATTGGTTGCTGTGTGTTCTCAGCGCGCCGCTACCGCGTTGGCAGCCTCGGTCGCCGCGTAGCAACCGGCACTGGAAGTCAGGGTGGACACGAACAGCTGATGAAACGCCGCGGCCTGAGCGCTGATTGCCTGGTAGAGGGCACCGTGGGCGGCGAACTGGGCCGCCGTCAGCGCCGACACCTCGTCGGCGGCGGCTGGTACGACGCTGGTAATCGGCGCGGCAGCGGCAGTGTTGCTCGCGATCATCGCGGTACCGATGGACTCGAGGTTTCCCGCGGCCGATGTCAGCAGTTCAGGCTGGCTGGTCACGAATGAGTTCATGCCAATGAGATTGCCCGTACTCGTCGTTGCTGTCTGTCGGGTGAGCGGCCACCGACAGGGTTGAATTCCATGTCCTCCGATTGCCGGAACCGCCGTCCCCCGGTCAGTCGGGTTCCGGTGACAGCAGATGTTCGGCGGCGGTGTAGGGATCGCTGCGTCCGTCGACCACCGACTCCGCCAGCAACTCCAGATCCGTGCGGGTTCGCAGCCGAGTCTGCGCCAGCGACAGAATCTGCGCTCGGGCCCGGGCCAACCGGCGCGTGCGACTGTCAGTGCGGTGGTGGGCGTCGATAGCGGCCAACAGATCCCCGAGCCCGTCCCCGCGCGCGGCGATCAGGCTGACGATCGGGACACTGGTTTCGGCGCGCAGATCGCGCACGGTCTGCGCGGCGCCATCGCGGTCGGCCTTGTTGACGACCACAATGTCGGCGATTTCCAGCAGACCGGCCTTGGCGGCCTGCACGGCGTCGCCGGCACCGGGGTTGAGTACGACGACGGTCGGGTCGGCGACCGCGGCGATCTCTATTTCCGACTGCCCCACTCCGACGGTTTCCAGCAGCAGGACCTGATAGCCGATGGCCCCGAGCAGCCTGATCGCCGCGGGGACCGCGGCGGCGAGGCCGCCGAGATGCCCACGGCTGGCGACTGAACGGATGAGCACATCGGCGTCGTTGATGTGCGCGGTCATCCGGATGCGGTCACCCAACAGGGCGCCACCGCTGAACGGCGACGAGGGATCCACGGCCAGCACCGCGACCCGGCTCCGCCGCTGCCGGTAGGCGCCCACCAGGGCCCCGATCGTCGTCGACTTGCCGGCACCGGGCGGGCCGGTAACGCCGATCACGCGGACGGGCTGTGCCGGCGGGATTCCGGCCAGTACCTCGTCCCGGCGATCGCTTTCGACCAGGCTCAGCAGGCGACCGGCAGCGCGCGGAGAACCGCTGCGCGCCTTGGCAATCAGATCGGAGACGTCCAGGATTGCGTCCGTTCGGCGGGGGCGGGTGTCGGCGAGAACCCCATTCTCTCACCTTCCCGCGAGCAGACACAAAATCGCACATTTCCGAAGGGAATTGTGCGATTTTGTGTCTGGTCGCGGAACCATAATGGCACCGTGAAATCAATCGAGGTTCCCGGCGGCCGGGTGTGGTTCAAGCGGGTGGGTTCCGGGGACGGCCTACCTCTGCTGGTGGTGCACGGCGGTCCGGGTCTGCCGCACGATTACCTGTGCTCCCTGGAGCGACTGGCCGATGAACGCGAAGTCATCTTCTGGGATCAGCTCGGCTGCGGCAACTCCGAACGCCCGTCTGACCCCGGGCTGTGGACCATGGAGCGTTCGGTGGCCGAAATGGACGCCGTCATCAAGGCTCTGCAGCTCAAGGCCTTCCACATCTTCGGCAACTCCTGGGGCGCCATGCTGGCACTGCAGTACGTATTGGATGTCCCGTCCGGCGCCGCCAGCTTCACCATCTCCAACAGCACGGCGTCGATACCCGTGTTCGCCGAGAACGTGATCCGACTGAAGGCCGAGTTGGACACCGCCACTCAAGACGCGATCGACCGCCACGAAGCCGCCGGCACCACCGATTCCCGGGAATACCAGGCCGCGATCACGACCTGGAACCAAACCTTTCTGTGCCGCTCGCTGCCCTGGCCGCGCGACCTCTACCGGGCCTTCCAGAATATGGGCACGGAAATCTTCCGAACGATGTTCGGGCCCAGCGGCTTTCACATCCTCGGCACCATCCGGGACTGGGATGTCGTCGACCGGCTGGGCGAGATATCCGTACCTACGTTGCTGCTGGCCGGCAGGTATGACGAGTGTTCGCCGGAGCACATGCGGGGAATGCACGAGCGCATCACCGGCTCGTGCTTCGAGTTCTTCGACAACACCGCTCACGTCCCCTTCATCGAGGAGCCAGAGCGTTTCGACGCGGTGATGCGCGAGTTCCTGGGCCACCACGACAGAACGTGAATATCAGCGAATGCGGGCACGGGCGAGCTGTGGTTGGCTACAGGCATCGTAGTTGCGCCGTGATCGTCACAAGGGGGACGCGTTGATGAAGCGCGAGGTCGGGGCCAACTTGCAGGTCAAAGTCAACGATCCCACGACACTGGAATTCCAGATCGCGGTCGCGTCCCTGCCCGGACTGCGGATCGACGAGTCGTTGAAGGTGCAGCTGGACGGCGAACCGGTCTCGGTGCGCGAGATCACCGGCGAGCACGGCACCCGGATCCACACCGCCGAAATCGGAACGGGCAATCTACAGGTCTCCTACGAGGCCACGGTTACCGGCCGTGCCGATCCGATTGCGGTCCGTGACCTCGATGTGTCGACCTACCTGCGGCCCAGCCGCTACGCCGAGGCCGACAAGTTCTTCGGTTTCGCCGCCACCGAATTCGGGCGGTACACCAACTCCGTGACGTTGCTGGAGAACGTTTCGTCATGGGTGGGAACGAGGCTGAAATACGTTCCGGGGTCCAGTGATCCGATCGACGGCGCGACGGACACCCTGCTGGCCGGGGCAGGTGTGTGCCGCGACTACGCGCATCTGGTCGTCGCGCTGCTGCGCGCGGTCAACGTGCCCGCCCGCCTGGTTGCGGTGTACGCACCGGGATGTGACCCGATGGACTTCCACGCCGTCGCCGAGGCCCTGATCGACGGGAAGTGGCAAGTGGTGGATGCGACCTGCCTGGCACCGCGCCAGACGATGCTGCGCATCGCCACCGGACGCGACGCCGCCGACACCGCCTTCCTGGACAACCACGGCGGCGCGATCGAATTGACCGACTCGGTGATCACCGCCGTCGCCGACGGCCCGCTGCCGCGCGATTCGGTGGAAGACCTGGTCTCGCTGGGCTGAGTTTCAGTTCTTGGCGGCGTTGAGCTTGCTGACGATCGCCCGAAAGTCCTCGGTCACGAACGACTGGTGCTCGGCCGACAGCGCATAGTCCAGACTGGCCAGCACTGCGCGCTCCAGATGGATATTGAGCACGCGCTTCGTACTTTCCACCGCCTGCTGCGGCAACTCCATGATCTTCTTGGCGCAGTCCACCGCCGCCGCGAACGGATCCTCGGCAACGTGATTGGCCAGACCGAGCTCGACCGCCCGGTCGGCGCCAATCCTGGTGCCGGTCAGCGCATATTCCTTGGCCAGCATCAGGCTGATGTGCAGGGGCCAGGTCAGCGGTCCGCCGTCGGCGGCCACGAGCCCCACCTGCACGTGCGGGTCGGCGAGAAACGCGTGCGGGGCGATGTAGACGATGTCGCTCAACGCCACCAGGCTGCAGCCCAACCCGACGGCGGGGCCGTTGACGGCCGCGATCACCGGGATCCGGCACCGCGCCATGCCGAGCACGATCTCGCGTCCATCGCGAATCGTCTTGGCGCGCAGGTCGGCGTCTTCGGCCAGCTCGGCCAGGTAAGCGAAATCCCCACCGGCCGAGAAGGCTTTGCCACTGCCGGTGATGACGGCTGCGCGCGCCGACGCGTCGTCGGTCAGGCGCTGCCACAACCGGGCGAGGCCGACGTGCAGACTGTCGTTGACGGCGTTGAGATCCTCCGGCCGGTTCAGGGTGATGATGCGCAGCGCCCCTTCTGCGCGGACGTCGATTTCGCTTGGCATGTCGTACATGTCAGACTCCCAATCCCAGAATTCGCGAGGCGATGATGTTCTTCTGAATCTGTGATGTCCCGCCCATCACGCTCTGCGCGCGGCTGTACAGGTAGGCGCTGAGCAGACCCGGGTCGCGGGTGCCGCCGACGGCCAGCGCCGCGTGCCCGACGGCCTGTTCCACCCAGGTCATCAGCAGCTTGTCCAGCGAGCCCTCGGGACCGTGCGACACGTTGTCGAGCTGCTCGGACAGCCGACGCCGCACGTGATGGGTCAGCATCTCGGCCTGCACCGCAGCCCAGGCCACCTCATCTTTTGCCGAGTCGTCCGCCTGGCCCTGGCCGCGGGCCACCAATTGCGCGACCAGTTTGTTGTAACGGGCCGCGTAGCCCAGCGTGGAAGGTTCCCGTTCGTGCCCGACAACGGTCATTGCGACTGCCCACCCGTCCCCGTGGGCGCCGACCATGCGGTCGGCCGCGACGGTGGCGCCGTCGAAGAATACCTGACCGAATTCGTTCGTGACACCGTTGATCATCTGCAGCGGACGTTGTTGCACGCCAGGCTGTTTCATCGACAGCACGAAGGCCGACAGGCCGCGGTGCCGCTTGGCGGCCGGGTCGGTGCGGGCCAGCAGCAGACACCAGTCGGCGACGTCGGAGTAGCTGGTCCAGATCTTGTGCCCGTGGATCACGTAGTGGTCGCCGACACGCGTCGCGGTGGTGGTCAGCGCGGCCAGGTCCGAGCCCGCACCAGGCTCGCTGAACCCCTGACACCAGCGCTCGGACCCGTTGATGATGCCGGGCAGGAATCGTTGCCGCAGTGCATCACTGCCGTGCCGGCCGATCCCGATGACCAGGTATCCGACGCTGGGGCGCGGCGGTGCGCCGGCGCGTGCGATTTCCTCGTCGACGATGACGTCATACACCGGCGGCAATTCGAGGCCGCCGTACTCGCGTGGCCAGGACAGCCCGAAGAAGCCCTCGTCGTAGAGTGCTCGGTGCCAGTCCGCCTGGCGGGCCCAGTACTCGTCGCCGGATCCACCGAACTCCTTGGCGTGCAACGAAAGCCAGGTTCGGAGTCGCTGCCGGAACTCTGCCTCCTGCGCTGAATCACGAAAGTCCACGGAAGACCTCCTTCAGGCTGACCGGCCACAGTTCGGTCGATGTCAGCGCCCGGCGCAGATACACGTGCGCCAGGCATTCCCAGGTGTTGCCGATGCCGCCGTGCACCTGAATCGCAGTCTCGCACACGGTTCGGGTAGCGCGGGCACAGTACACCTTCGCCACCCGCGCGGCATGAATCGCTTGCGCCGGTTCCAGTTCGTCCACCGCCCACGCGCCGTGCCGCAGCACACTGACCGAGCCCTCGACCAGCGCCAGGCTTTCGGCCAGCAGGTGTGCGATGGCCTGATAGGACCCGATCGACTTGCCGTACTGCTCACGGATTTTCGCGTAGTCACAAGCCAGGGCATGCGCGCCGCGCGCCGCACCGAGCAGGTCAGCAGCGGTGCCGACCAGCGCGAGGGCATGCCATCGCTGTGCGGCCTCGTCCGTTAGCTCACCCAACACGGCGGGCGTGTCCGCGATGCCGGCGCAGGCGCGGGTCAGGTCCGCACCGTCGCAGTCGCCGTCGATGCCGGCCGCCAGCACGCTGGTGCCCGAGAGCAGCAACGCGCGCCCAAAGCCGCGGGTGTCGAACGCCACGCCGTCTACCGCGATCGTCGCGTCACCGATGTTCGTCCCGAGGTGCCGCGCCAGCTCGTCGGCAAGTACCGGCCCCAGGAACGGTGCGTCGACCAGCCGGCGCCCGAATTCCTCGGCAATCAACGCGACTTCAACCCCCGACGCGCCGTCGGATCGCAGCGACCGCCAGCCCGTCATGTCAATCTGCTTGTCCAGCCGGGCCCTTCGGCTCTGATCGGTCAGCTCCCGCACGGCGGCCGGCCCGAGGTCGTCGGCCATCTTGGCCGCGGCATCGCGAAGTTGCTGCTGTTCAGTGCTCAGACGTACATCCATAGCTCTCCTTGAGCACTCTTCGTAACACCTTGCCCGAGGGCAGGCGGGGAATTTCGGTCACGAACACCACCCGGCTCAGCTGTTTGTAGGACGCGAGCGCCGCACCCACCCGGGCGGTGAGTTCGTCGGCGTCGACCTGGGTGTGGGTGGCGACGGCCGCCACGATGGCTTCACCGTTGACGCCGTCGGCAACGCCGAAGACCGCACAGTCCTTCACCGCGGGATGGCCGTGCAACACGGTCTCGATTTCGGCGGGCGCGACCTGAAAGCCCCGCACCTTGATCATCTCTTTGAGGCGGTCGGTGATCCGCAGCCAACCATCGGCGTCCAGCCAGCCGACGTCTCCGGTGCGGTACCAGCCGGCGTCAAGGACTTCGGCGCTCGCCCCGGTCGGCAGGTAGCCCGCCATCAGCGAGTCGGACCGGGCCTGGATCTCGCCGACCTGACCCGGACTGGCGGGCTCCCCGGTTTCCAACGAGACCACCCGCACCCGGACACCCGGCACCGCGCGGCCCACCGAATCCAGCCGGGCGCCGCTCAACGGATTACAGGCGATCACCGGAAGTTCTGTCGTGCCGTACGCCGGCACCCAACCGATGCCGGTGCGCCGGGTCACCGATTCGGCGATGCCGGCGGTCACCGGCGTGGCGCCCCACATGATGTACCGCAGCGACGACAGATCATAGGACTCCAGGACGGGGTGCGACGCGATGGCCAAGGCGATTGGCGCGACGGCCATTTCGACGGTGATGCGGTCGCTTTCGATGTGCCGCAGCATCCGGTCGACGTCGAAGCGACGGTGCAGCCTGACAAAAGCGCCGGTGCGCAGCGCGGTAAGGATGTTGAGCAGTCCGAGGATGTGTGACGGCGGGGTGGTCACCTGCAGCCGGTCCCGCTCGGTCAAGCCCAGTGCGCCGCGCCAGTGCCGAACCGCCGCGTTCAACGATGCGTGTGTGTGCCGCACGGCCTTGGGCAGCCCGGTGGTGCCGGAGCTGAAGACCAGCACCGCGTCACCGTCTACCGGCACCGGAGCCGGTGCGAATTCGACCGGCGCGACGGGTTCGTCCAGGTGCAGCATCGGCATCATCGCGGCCAGCACCGGATGGTCGCCGACCGCATCGGCGGGCTCCGTCAACGCCAGTGCGTGCTCGACTTCGTCGCGTTTCCACGCCGGGCTGATCAGAACGGCCGACGCGCCGAGTCGCCAGATCGCGTGCACGGCGGCGATGAACTCCGGCCGGTTGGACGCCATGAGCGCGACCCGCCGGCCGGCACCAACGCCTCGCTTCCGTAGGGTCGCGGCCAGGCTGCCGGTCAACGCATCGAGTTCAGGCCGGCCCACGTGTTGATCCTCGAATGCGAGCGCCGCCGATCCGGTCACGTCTCGATCCCTCCCGCAACCTTGAGAAGGTCCTATCTTTTGGTGAGAATAGTATTCTCAATACTGAAGAATACAAGTACGGAAGGTGCCCATGACGGAGGCCGCCGTGGTGACGATTCACCTTGAGCGCAGGAAAGTGTCGGTGCCGCGCGTCCCGGGCGAGACATTGTTGGAAACCGCGCGCCGGGCCGGGCTGGACCCGCCGTTCAACTGCGAAGCCGGCAATTGCGGCACCTGTATGGCCAGGCTCACCGAGGGCAGCGCCACCATGCGCGTCAACGACGCCCTCGACGACGACGAGGTGGCCGACGGCTACATTCTGACGTGCCAGGGCATTCCGGACACGACGCGGATCACCGTGCATTACGAGTAGTCACGAAAGGCTAGCCACTATGGCCAAGGGCATCATCTATGTCGAGACCTATCCGAGTTCGCCCGACCGCGAACAGGAATACAACACCTGGTACGACGAGGTCCACCTGCCGGAACTCGTCGCCCTTGACGGGATCGTCTCGGCGCGCCGGCTGCGACCGGTCAACGGCGAAGGACCCTACGTCGCCCTCTACGAGATCGAAGGCGACGATCTGCAGGCCGTCCTGCAGGGCATGAGCGGGGCCAAACTGACCATGTCCGGTGCGCTGCAACTGGATCCGCCGCCGATTCCGCGACTGCTCGAGGTGATCGCCGATTGCCATCCGGTGGGCTAGACGGACGCGTCGACCGCGATCACTTCCTCCGGGGCGAACATCACCCGCCTGTCGCCGGCGTCGCCGTCCCAGCGCACCGAGGCGGTACCGGACAGCTGAAGCGTTGCGCCGCTGTCGGAGTCGACGAACAACAGGGCGGCAGAGGGATCGACGAACAGATTCCCGAAGCTGTTGAACATCTTGTTGCCCGGGTAATCTGGCCACCACACCAGCCCAGGTGCGGCGCGGACGAATCCGGCGGGGCCGCCGCGGTGCGATGCGTCATTGCCGGACTCAGGGTGGGAGGTGCCCAGGAAGAACGTGTCGGCGGCCTGGACGAATTCGATGTCCTGGTGCCGTAGTTCGGTCCCGCGCAGGACGTTCGAACGCTGAGCGGTGCCGATGGACAGGTGTCGCGGCGTGATGTACTGCGGGCAGTTGCCGTACGCCTGCTCCACGGCGATCGTCAGCCCGTCGTCTCCGGCGCGGGTCAGCATGCCGTTGACGCGCAGCCGGCGACGGGTGGCGAAGTCCATCGCGACCACGCCGACCGGTTGGTGCACAGGCAACACGCGCAAGGGGTCTGCCGCTGGGGGTGGCGTCTGGATCTGCAGCGTGGTGGCGGACGCGACCCGCAGGAATCCAGGAGGACCGGACAGAGGCGACACCCAGAGCCGGCCGGCTCCGTCGCGGGCGGTCAGAGCGGCGAATGTCACCTTGGCGAGAAAGGTACCGGCGCCGCCGCGCAGCTCGCCGCCGGCAACCATCGGGGCCAGCCTGGCCGCGGCTGCCTGCACGCCCGCCTGTTGCTGGACGGCAAGCTCGCCGGGATGGAAGCCGAGGGCGCCGGCTCGAGGATTGTCAGCCATTGCTCGGCCTCCCTTGTCGTAACGAGAGCAACCGCAATCGCTCGGGAAGTATTTCCACCGCGCGGAAGCCGCTAGCCCTCCAATACGGGCGGCGGGCGGTAGTCGGGCTGGTAGCCCCAGACCTGGATCGGACTGCCGACCAATCTCATGTCACCCGCCTGCACGATCACTTCCGGTGTCGCATCGAGCGCCTCGGGCAGCGTTCGCACCGCCGCCGCGGGCACGCCGAGGATGCGCAGCCGGCGCTCCCAGCGCGCCGCGGTGTCGGTCGCCAGGGCCGCGGTGACCACGGCCAGCACCTCGTCGCGCTGCGCGACCCGCTGGGCCATCGTCTCGAATCCGTCGATACCGGCCTCGGTGGCGAAGCATTTCCAGAATTCGTCATGAGTGATGAACAGTGCGAGATACCCGCCGGCCGTCGGAAACAGCTGTGCCGGAACATAATATGAGTGGGCGCCGCCCGGACGGCGCCGCGGCTCGGTACCCCCGTTGAGATAGGCCGCCGCGTGGTAGTTCAGTTGCGAGAACATCACGTCGCGCAACGACACGTCCACCTGTCCGCCGCTGCCGGAGATGATTTTGGCCAAAAGCGCCAGCGCCGCGCACATTCCGGTGGAGTTGTCCGCCGACGAATAGCCCGGCAGGGTAGGCGGGCCGTCCGGATCGCCTGTCAGTGCGGCGATGCCGACCCCGGCCTGTATCACGTAGTCGAACGCCGGATCGTCACCGCCGTCGAGACCGAAGCCGGTGATGGCAACGCAGACGATCTTGTCGTTGTGCTGCCGCAAGGCTTCGTAGGTGAGCCCCAGCCGACGGATGGCCGAGGGCTTCAGGTTCACCAGCAGCGCATGTGATTCCGCGACGAGTTCACCTAACCGCTGTTGCCCCTGCGGTGAATTCAGGTCAAGGCAGACACTGGACTTGTTGCGGTTGAGGCTGGCGAAGTAGCTGGCTGAGACCCCGCGGGAGATCTCGCCGCCTACCGGTTCGATCTTGGTGACGTCGGCGCCCAGATCGGCGAGCAGCATGGTGGCGTACGGGCCGGCCAGCATGGTGCCGACTTCGAGGATGCGGATCCCTGCCAGCGGCCCGCGGGCCGTCACCGCAACTCCGTTGCCAGCTCGGCGATCATCTCCCGCGTCCGGCGCTTGGATGCGACGAGTTCGTCGCGGGTGTCACCGATCGGCAACAGCCGCACCGACAGGTCCGTCACGCCCGCAGCTGCGAAACGGCGCATGCGGGCCAGGATCTGTTCCGGGTCACCCGCCGCACACAGATCACCGACATCGCGGGCATCGCCGCGTTCCAGCAGGCGCTGATAGTTCGGCGACACCTCCGCCTCACCCAGGATGCGGTTTGCCCGCTCTTTGGCCGTCTCGACTTCCGAAGGCGCACAGAGGCATACCGGGATGCCGGCGACGATCCGCGGCGCCGGGCGGCCGGCATCCGCGGCGGCCTTGGTGATGTTGGGCGCGATGTGGTCACCGACCGCGCGCTCGTCGGCCATCCACAGCACGGTGCCGTCCGCGAGTTCGCCGGCCAGCTGCAACATCACCGGCCCCAGCGCGGCGACCAGCACCGGCATCGGGGGATCGGCCGCCAGCACGGTCGGATTGTGCACCGTGAACGAATTGTTCTCGACGTCAACCGATCCCGGTCCGGCGATGGCGGCGTTGAGCACCTGCAGATAGTCGCGGGTGTAGGCCGCCGGCTTCTCGTACGGCAGCCCGAGCATGTCGCGGATGATCCAGTGGTGCGACGGCCCGACGCCCAGCGCCAGCCGGCCGCCCGCCACGGCATGCGTCGAGAGCGCTTGGCGGGCAAGAGCAATGGGATGCTGGACCTGCAGCGGCACCACCGCGGTGCCCAGCTCGATGCGCGAGCTGTGCGCGGCCATCAGCGACACCATGGTCAGGCAGTCGAAATCGTCGGGCACCTGTGGCATCCACGCGGTATCCAGTCCCGCGGATTCGGCCCATTCGATATCGGCGATCAGCTTGGCCACCTTGCGGGCCATGTCACCCCGCTCGGCGCCGATCATCACTCCGACGCGCACGGTTCCTCCTGTGCGGGTTCCGGCGTTCCGGTGAGCGCGCGGATCTCGCGGACCAGAACGTCAAGTGACGTTCCGGTGGGAAACACCGCGGCCGCACCGGCGGAGAGCAGCTTGGGCACGTCGGCGTGCGGGATGGTGCCCCCGACGATGACGGCGATGTCCGCGGCGTCGGCGGCGCGCAGGGCCTCGACGGTGCGCGCGGTAAGGGCCAGGTGCGAGCCGGACAGGATGCTCAACCCCACCACGGCGACGTCTTCCTGGACCGCGATGGACGCGATGTCTTCGATGCGCTGACGGATACCGGTGTAGATGACCTCGAACCCCGCGTCGCGCAGGGTGCGGGCAACGATCTTGGCGCCCCGATCATGACCGTCCAGACCGGGTTTGGCGACCAGAATACGGGCGGCCATCTAAAACACCACCGGCTGCTGAAACTCGCCCCAGACCGCTTTGAGCGCGGAGACCATCTCTCCGACCGTGCAGTATGCGTTGGCGCAGTCGATCAGCTTGTGCATCAGGTTGTCCGATCCCTGCGCGCTGCGCGAGAGCGCGGCCAAGGTCATTTGCACTGCGCCGGCGTTTCTTTCGGCCTTCACCTTGGACAGCCGTTTGAGCTGCAGATCGCGGCCCGTGGCGTCGAGTTCGTAGCTGACGACGTCTGGCTCCGGCTCCTGGGACACGAACCGGTTGACTCCGATCACGGGCCGGGCACCGGACTCGATGTCCCGGTGGATCCTGTAGGCCTCGTCGGCGATCAGTCCCTGCAGGTAACCGTCTTCGATTGCACTGACCATGCCCCCGTGCTGCTCGAGGTCGGTCATGATCTCGATGATGCGGGCTTCGGTGGCATCGGTGAGAGCTTCGACGAAATAGGAGCCGCCTAACGGGTCGGCGACCTGCGCGACGCCGGTCTCGTAGGCCAGGATCTGCTGCGTACGCAGCGCCAGGGTGGTGGACTCCTCGGACGGCAGCGCGAACGGCTCGTCCCAGGCCGCGGTGAACATCGACTGGACACCACCCAAGACCGCCGACATCGCCTCGTAGGCCACCCGCACCACGTTGTTCTGGGCTTGCGGGCCGTATAGCGAGGCGCCCCCGCAGACGCAGCCAAACCGGAACATCGACGCCTTGTCCGTACTGGACCCGTAGCGCTCCCGCACGATGGTGGCCCAACGTCGTCGTCCCGCACGGTATTTGGCGACCTCTTCGAAGAAGTCGCCGTGGGTGTAGAAGAAGAAGGAGACCTGCGGCGCAAATTCGTCGATGCTCATCCGGCCGCGCTCCACCACGGTGTCGCAGTAGGTGACGCCGTCGGCCAGGGTGAACGCCATTTCCTGAACAGCGGTGGCGCCGGCGTCGCGAAAGTGCGCCCCCGCCACCGAGATTGCGTTGAACCTCGGCACCTCGGCCGCGCAGAACTCGATGGTGTCCGCGATCAGTCGCAGCGACGGTTCGGGCGGCCAGATCCAGGTGCCGCGCGAGGCGTATTCCTTGAGGATGTCGTTCTGGATGGTTCCGGTGAGCCTGGCTCGCGGGATTCCTTTTCGCTCGGCGGCGGCGACGTAGAACGCCAACAGGATGGCCGCCGTGCCGTTGATGGTCATGCTGGTGCTCAGTTCATCCAGCGGGATGCCGTCGAACAGGATCTCGAAATCGGCCAGGGTGTCGACCGCGACACCGACCCGGCCGACCTCCTCACCGAAGTCGGGATCGTCGGAGTCATACCCACACTGGGTCGGCAGGTCCAGCGCGACGGACAATCCGGTACCGCCCTGGTCCAGCAGATAACGGTAGCGGCGGTTGGATTCCTCGGCGGTGCCGAAACCGGAGTACTGCCGGAACGTCCACAGCTTGCCGCGGTATCCGGACGCGAAATTGCCCCGTGTGAAGGGATACTTCCCCGGCGGCGGCGGCTCGACGCGCCGGTCCGCCGGGCCATACACCGGCGCGAGCGGGATCCCCGATGGGGTCTCGGGTGCGTTATCCATCAGTGCATAACGTACTTGCAAAAAAAGAGAATGCCAATACCGCTTGGCTGAGCTGGCCGAACGTCACTTTCGAGCGCCGAGACCGAGTGCCCGAAAGCTGGCCATGCGGCGCCGACGACGGCCGAGGCGCGCTGTGAGGCTCAGCACACTTGCCACCTCCGCAACGCCCCCTGGCCGCTCGCCGACACGCCCGTCATGTGCGCAAACACGCCAAACCAGCTGCCGCATGCCGGTCCCGCGCGCGCTGCGTGCAGTTCGATGGTGTTTTACGCTCTGCATGCGCCTGAAGAAGACGGGCCTGAACATCCGGAACAAACTGCCCCCGCCACAGGTTCTTCATCGGCGGAACTCCCAGCCCGAAGAAAAGAGCTGACCTTGAGCTGCAGCCGTTTGTCCGCCGTGTCGTTGTCCCGGGTGGCGCCCTTGCTAGCCGCGGTCGCCTTGTCCGTCGTCGCCCTGGTAGCAGCACCGAGCGGCGCCGTGGCGCGCGCCGGCGCAGATCCCGGTTGCCCGGACGTCGACGTGGTGTTCGCGCGCGGGACCTTCGAGGCACCCGGCGTGGGTGCAACCGGGCAAGCGTTCGTCGATGCTCTCACCGCGCGCCTGGCGGGCAAAACGGTGGCCGTCGATCCGGTCAATTACCCCGCGTCGCTGGACTTCGGCAGGGCAGTCGACGGCGTCGCCGACGCCAGCACGAAGGTCCGGGCTTCGGCCGCGAACTGCCCCAACACCAAGATCGTGCTGGGCGGCTACTCCCAGGGCGCCGCCGTCGCCGCGTACACCACCACCGATTCGGTCCCGGACAGCATCGCCCTGCCCGACGGGATAACCGGGCCGATGCCGCCCGCGGTTGCTTCCAAGGTCGCGGCGGTCGTGCTCTTCGCCGCACCGTCGGACTGGTTCCTGCACCTGGTCGATCACGACGCACCGCCGATCAGCATCGGCTCTCTGTATGCCGCGAAGACCCTGCAGCTGTGCGCCGACGGAGATCCGGTGTGTTCCCCCGGCGGGCGTGACCGCGCGGCACACAGCACCTACCGGGACAACGGGATGGCCAACCAGGCCGCCGACTTCACGCGCAACGCGCTGGCACGTTAACGATCACGCGCGACAGAGAATCTCACCGCAGGGGACGCCCAGCCACCCGTCGGGTGTCGCCGCCCATTCCCGCCAGGCCGCCGAAATCCCCTCTAGTTCTTCGTCATTGGCCAGACCCGTGGTCAATAACTGGCGCGCCAGGTCGGAGTGCAGTATGCGATCGGCCCACATGCCACCCCACCAGTGCCGGGTTTCCGGTGTCGCGTAGCACCAGATACCGGCAGTCGGGGTGACGTCGTCAAAGCCCGCCCGCCGCGCCCACGACAACAGCCGCCGGCCCGCGTCTGGTTCACCGCCGTTGGCGCGCGCCGCCGAGTCGTAAAGCTCGAGCCATCGGTCCAGCAACGGGATCCGGGGGAACCAGATGAAACCGCCGTAATCGGCGTCGCGCGCGGCGACCAGCCCACCCGGCACGCAGACCCGTCGCATCTCGCGCAGCGCCTGTACCGGATCGCCCACGTGCTGCAGGACCTGGTGTGCGTGGACGACGTCGAAGGTGTCGTCGGGAAAATCGAGCGCATGCACGTCGGAGGTGACGAATGAGATGTTCGTAGCGTTGCGCCGTTGCGCCTCGGCACGCGCCAGGTCCAGCGCGTCCTCGGTGAGTTCGACGGCCGTCACCGAACCCCCGGGTTCCACCCGGGCGGCCAGGTCGACGGTGATCGTCCCTGGGCCACAACCGATGTCGAGCAGTGACAACCCTGGCCGCAGATGCGGCAGCAGGTAGCCCGCGGAGTCCTCGGCAGTGCGTCGCCGGTGACCACGCAGCACCGATTCGTGATGCCCGTGCGTGTAGACGGCTCGATGTTGCCCGCTCATAGGCGACCACTCCTGACGTTCTTGGCGCGAGCAGACGCGAAATCGCACTACAAGCACGCGTTTCGTGCGATTTCGCGCCTGCTCGCGGTAGGTAGTGGCGCCCAGCCTATCGCACTAATCCACAATTCGAGACATCTATCCCACTATTTGGGAAAGTCAATCAAGCGGTACGTTGACGATCGGGCGTTGCACGCCGGCGCCGGGACCGTCGAAATGCCACCACTCGCCGGAATAGACGGCCAGCCCTCCGTAATTCATCGCGTCGCGCAATTGTCTACGATTGGCCTGCGCCTCGACGGTGACGTCCTGGGTTGCGTAAGCGTTTGCACGCGTGGTGAAGTCGTCGAAATCGGTGCCCATGTCGGCGAGGCAGATTCCGGTAACCTGCCGCTGCGTAGGGCACTGGGATTGCGCACCGGCGTAGGTGACGTCGACCGATCGCCCCGCCTCGTGGCTGGTGGCGTACGGACCGGGGCGCGCCACCCAGGCGGGGTTCGGCACTATCTGAAACATCCTGACCTGGACGTCGTGTGGCCGGTAGCAGTCCCAGAACACCAGCACATGCCCCTGCGGACGTAACGCGTTGGCCGCGGCGGCAAGGCCGGGCGCCATGCTCTGGTGCACCAGGCAGCGCGCATCCGCGGGGTACAACCGCGTCTTGGTGAAATTGTTCGTGCTCGCGTACCGCAGGTCGATGATCGCGTCGGGAACCACCGTCCGGACGTCGACGAATTGTGCGGCCTGCGCCTCCCCGCTCAGCGGCGGGATGCCGGGGCCGGGCGGAACGGAGGTGCTGACGGGCCGGACCGGCATCCAGCTCGCCGAGGAATCGAGCGACCCGCCGGACCCGGCAGACACCTGCCATGCACCCAACGCCGCAATCAGCGCCGCGACAACCACCCGGACGACAGTCTGAATTCGCCGACAACGCACGTCACCATTGTCGCGGGCCCCGGTGCGCCCGTCCCCCCCGCCACGCTACCGGCGCACGAGCGCCCAAAATTCCTCTTGCGTTGAGATTAATCTCAACGTAGCGTGAAACTATGACGCACATGCTCAACGGCCCCCAGACCACCGGCCGCGAATATCACAACCTCAGCGAACCGCAGTACACCTCGCGGCGGGAGAACAATGTGGCGGTCGGGATGCGGGACGGCACCACGCTGCTGGCCGACGTGCATCGCCCTGACGCGCAGGGTCGCTTTCCGGCACTGCTTGCGGCGTCGCCGTATCCGCGACAACTGCAGGACTTCGGCGCCCCAGCCGGATTCATCGAGGCCGGCGTGACCGACTTCTGGGTGCCGCGGGGGTACGTACACGTGATCGCCAATCTGCGCGGCACCAACGGCTCCGGTGGCACCTTCGGTTTCGCCGACGCCCAGGAACGTCGCGACCTGTACGACCTCGTCGAATGGGTCGCCGCGCAGCCGTGGTGCGACGGAAACGTCGGCATGATCGGTATCAGCTACTTCGCCGTATCCCAACTCGAGGCGGCCGTCGAGCGCCCGCCGCATCTCAAAGCGATCTTCCCCGTCGCCGCGACAGCCGACGTCTACGAGGCCGCCAGCCACCACGGGTTATTCAGCTCAGCATTCGTCACGCCGTTCCTGTCGATGATCGGCCTGACCGCCGAGCGCAGTGACAAACTGTGGCGCAGCGCACCGATCGCTCTGGCCCGCCGGGTTCTGCACACGCCGCGGCTGCACAAGAAGTTCGCCACCATGAACGGCGAGGCTGCGGTCACCATGCTGCGCCAACTGATGAAGCTGCCGCACGACCCGCACCCGTGGGACGAGCTATGGCTCGACGCAGCCGTCAACCACCCCACCCATGATGAATGGTGGGACGAGCGAAACCTGTTGCCGCTGCTCAAGGAAGTCGACATCCCGGTGTATCTCGGGTGCGACTGGGAGAACGTGCCGCTGCATCTGCCCTCGACGTTCGCCGCGTGGAAAGGCTTGTCGGACAACGCCTGCGTGCGGATGGGCATGCTGGGCAAGTACGGACTGACCTGGCCCTGGGAAAGCATGCACACCGAAGCGCTGGCCTGGTATGACCACTGGCTCAAGGGCCGCGACACCGGCATCCTCGAGGGCCCGCCCATTCGCTACTTTCTGCCCGGGGCGGACGAGTGGCGCACGGCCGAGTCGTGGCCGCCGTCCCAGGCGGCACATCGCGAACTCGCGCTGCGGGCCGACGGCGTCCTCAGCGAAGACGAGGGCGAGCCGGGCTGCCGCGAATATTTGGTCCTGGGCACGGGCCTGGGTCGCGTCACCCCCAGCAAGATCGATCCGCCGTCGCTGCTGAAGTGGACCAGCGCCCCACTGGCCGAAGATCTCGACGCGGTTGGCGACTTCGAGCTGCGCCTCGTCGCGTCGGCCACGGCGATCGACGTCGGCTGGATGGTGACCCTGCAGGACGTCGCGCCCGGCGGCGAGGTCACCGATGTGACCGCGGGTTGGTTACGGGCCAGCCTGCGCGAGGTCGACGAGGCGGCCAGCCGCCCCGGGGCACCGGTGCTGCCCTGTCGAAATCCGCAGGCGGTGCCGCTCGGCGAGGACGTGGTATATCGAATCCCCTTGGTCGGCAACGCAAGACGGTTCCAGGCCGGTCACCGCATACGGTTGGTCTTGACCAGTGACGACCAGGACCCGTCGACCCCGGCGATCATGAACTTCCGGCACGCCAGCGTCGGCACCAGCAGCCGCAATACCGTGCGCTCGTCGTCTCGCTTGTTGGTTCCGGTTCTGGGCTAGCCGATGCGGTCAGTGGCCTCATTCAGGATGGTCCGGGCGATCTGGTCGGCCGGTTCGAGTCCCAACACTCCGATGGACATCAACACGGCCGACTTCTCCCGGTACACGTGGTTCCACCCGCGACCGTTGATCCGCACGGTCGCCGAGTCGGGCCGATCGAGGGTGAAGTCGTAACGAGGGTCACCAAGTGCCGCGCAGGCCTGCAGCGTGGAATCCAACTGATGCAGGGCACCGCGCGCCGTGCTTGTGTCCGGATAGACCGCGACGGCCTGACTCACGGTCTGGATCATGGCCGGACCGCCGGGCTTGAGGTCGTCGGTGATGCCGTGATAGCCCGCGCTACGAAACTCCGACCAGCCGGTGCCGAAGGTAACGTCGCTGATTCCGGCCGCTCGGCACGGCCCCGGCGCATTCAGGTCTCCGGCCGGCGGCTGTCGCAGATCCGCGTGCGAATGCGCGGTCAGCTCTTCATAGTTGGCGATGCGACGAACTTCCTCGATGCTGACGATCAGCGAATCGGCACGCGACGCGGTAGGGGCGGTGGGGCTGGCCGAAGCGCCGTCGTGACCACACGCAGGGACGGCCACCAGGATGCAGCCGAGCAGGACGCTGCCCAGTGCCGATCTCATCTGCTGTGCGCGTAGCGGTTTCATTCTCGACGAGCCGTTCTGTGCAGACTGGCTGCTGAGGTAGCTGAGGCATCGCCAGCGTTCGAATGTGCCGGGTGGTCGCACCCGCCCTGTCCCCTTTGTTTGGCGTCCACCCGCAATCCTACGGGCCTGGGCGCGGGCGACGGGGCAGGTGCAGACATGAAAACGGTTAGAGTCGCGGCGTGCCGAAGATCAGCGCCTCCTCAGTTGAGGAGCACCGCGAACAAGTGCAGCGACGGGTCTTCGAGGCCTTTGCGATCCTCATGGCCGAGCACAGTTTCGACGCCATCACCATGGCCAAGCTTGCGGCGGCAGCCGGCATCGGCCGGACCGCGATCTATCATTACTTCGCGGACAAGGAAGCGGTGGTCGTCGCCTTCGCCTCCCATGAGACCAGCCGCTACATCCACGGCCTGCGTGCCGACCTCGCCGGGGTCAAGAACCCGGTCGACCGCCTGGCCATCTACATCAGGCATCACCTCAACGCAGGCGAGCAGTTCCATATGGGACTGGGCCCCCAGCTTTACGGCGCACTGTCCCACCACACGCTGCGCGCCATCCGTGAGCACGTGGTCGCCGTCGAGGACGTGCTGCGGGAGATCCTGACCGACGGCGTCGCGGGCCGGCAGTTCGTTGTTGAGGATCAGGCCGCCACGATATCGCTGATCCACGCCTGCCTGGGGCCGCGCGACCTTCCGGCACCGACGATCGAGCGATTCGTGCTGCGTGCGCTCGGTGTGCCCACGGACCCGGCGAGGTTGTGGTAGGTTTTTGACAGATTGTCAGAATCTTCCCGCCGCCGCTGCTGTCGCGCGTTGCCGTAGTCCCAGTCTCCGGAGTCGACATGCCACCGAGAACCGTCGAGGCCGTCCGCCCCTTTTCTGTTGCCATGAGGGAAGGGTCGATGGCCGAGCACGAGGCGGCGGAGCACTCTTCGTATGTCTCAGAACTGCTCGCCGGCCGGGTCAACCGGCGGGGCTACGCTGACTATCTGCTGCGACTGCGGGTGATCTACGAAACGCTGGAGGCCGCCGTCCGGGCCCATCGTGACGACCCGTTGGTTGCCGCGGTCTATGACCCGTCGCTGGAACGACTGACGGCCATTGACGCCGACCTCGAGTACTGGGCCCCCGGTGCCGCGCGCCAGATCGACTCGCCGGCGGCCCAAAAGTACCGGGAGCGACTGGCCGGCGCCGGCTGTTGTGGCACGCTGGTGGCCCACCATTACACCCGCTACCTCGGCGACCTTTCCGGCGGACAGGCAATCGGCCGAATCCTCGACCGCACCTTCGCCCTGGAAGGGGCCGGGCTGGCGTTCTATGACTTCCCGATGCGCCCGAAGCCGTACAAGGATGCTTACCGGGCGAGGCTTGACGACCTCGACCTGACCGCCGAGGCAATCGATCGCGCGGTTGACGAGGTGCGCGTCGCCTTCAACCTGAATCAGGCGTTGTTTGACGAGCTTGCGCAGAACCTGCCGGACTACCGACGCTGACGAGGCGAGGAACGGAATCCGGGCGACTGCGCACCAATGATCTTCGGAGACTCCCGAACCGGGAGCAGCCCCGTATCCGCAGACTGGTGAACGCTCCACCGTGCGCCGGATCGGCCGGCAGGCAACAACCGTTGCCACAGTAGGGTTTACCCGCCCCCAGCCAGGGGTAGTCGACGACCGGTCCGGTAAATCCTCGAGGAGTCGCAGCGAATGATCACCAACATCTGCCCCGCGTGCGGCTATCCGACACTGGAGGCCGCGCTGTGCGCATTCTGCTGCCCCAGCGACGCGATGACCGGTACTCAGGGGTTTGAGCCATATCGCAGGTCGCTGTGGTACAGGGCGAAAGACTCCGGCTCCTATCCGGCGGCGCGTATTGCCACCTACCCTGACCCGCTCGCCAGTTGACCCGGCGAGAAAGCCGGCCGAACTCAACGCATTTCACATATTCGAGGCAACCACAGAGCGCCCGTGGTGCGTATAACCTTGCGCCGGATGAGAAATCGCTGGACGGACCGAAAGTAACGGCCGATGCTCGTGAACCACAGGGGACGCCCCGCAGAAGGGCCAGTTCTTCCGAAATCGCAGGTCGATCTTCCTTACGCCGGTCTCAGTTGAACCCGTCATAGCTTCTGCCGCGTGAACGATTCACGGGGTGCGACGTCATCTCGGTAACTACGGAACGGCCCTGCCCCCGAGGAGATTCCTGTGCGGCCGCCAGCAGAATCTGGAGAGAGTGCGCGATCCCGGTCGCGAGCTCGTCAACCGCGGGCACGTTGTCGGGGCATGCACACACGCTTACATCCAGATCTGCACCGCGGCGGGTCAGCGCGATATTCAACCCGCTTCCCTCAGCTAGCGGCGCCACCGTATGCATGCCCACAATCTTGGCGCCCGCACAGTAGCCCGGCACCGGCTCGATGACTGTCGATGAGACACTGCCGTGACAGGTCGGCATGAGCTGATGCCGCAGGCCTGACCGAGCGTAGAGCTGCATACCTACACGAGCCAGCGCCGGCGGGATGAGCGAGGCCATCGCCTCGGAATCGATTGTGGGACTGGTTTCGTTGCCGCGGCCGCGGATTGCGTTCAGTCTCTCGGTGGCGGTATGGAGGTTGGCGAGGACTTGCACCGGGTCATCGAGTTGTACCGGGATGCGAAGCCGCCCGACAGTCAACGCCTGTCCAATTCGAGGGGGTTCCGTGGCTGGCAACTCGAAGGGCATCCGCATCAGGAGCGGACCGTTGGGCACCGTGTCGTGCCGTTGCAGCCACGCGCGCAAAGACAATGCGCAAGAAGCCAGTACGACGTTGGTGACGCTGCCCCCGAACGCATCGCTGACCGCCTTCACATCTGCAAGCGAGATCGAGGCGAATGCCAACGCGCGCCGCTCGGTCAGCGGCGCGTTGAACACCGTGCGTGGCACCGGCGCACTCATCGACGATGCCGCCGGCGGCGTCGGTCCCCGTCCACGCGCGCGGAGCACCCGCGTGGTTACGTTCTGCAGCACACCAGATACCGTCTCGGCGATCAGCCGCATGCTGGTGACGTGGTTCTCGACGAGCTCGGCCACCACGTCGATAACGAGTTCGCTTGCAGAAGGGGCCGAACCGAGGCTCGGCTCGATCGGCAGATCGTTGGCCGGGTCGGCGTGCGGCCGGGCGGTCAGCAGCCGCGGCCACACGGACGCTGCCCCTGCCGCCCCGTCATTGAGTGCAGGCGACATCTTCACCGCCAGCGCCCACCGCCCGCCCGCCAAACCGCTGATGCTCCATGCTTCCCAGAGCTGATCACGGCGATCCCGTCGTCCGGTACTCAAGTCGGCGATGAGATCGGCCAGTTCGCGGCGACCGCCGGGAGCGCGCACCGTCGCGCAATGAATTTGCCGATAGGGGTCATAGTTCTCAATCTCGGCCCACAGCGGCTGCCCTAGCCCCAGCGGCTTGTTCACCAGCCGGCTGCGGAAGCGCGCCATCTGCGGCAGCGACGCCGCCACCAGTTCATGGAGCCGCTGGTGGCTGAGCTCATCGGACGCGTCGATAATGGCCAGCGTGACCGTGTGAGCAGGCGCCTTGGAGCTCTGTGTGTGCAGTGACAGCGCATCGACCCGCGACAATCGCACAACCATCAGCGCACCATCCCTCGTCCAGCAAAACCTACAGCGCCACAGCTCTAATCGACACGCCTCCGCGCGATGCCAACTGAATCACTGTGAGCGAACGGTCCCGCTTCCACCATCGGGTGCGCGACAACGCTGGACGTCAAGGACGGCGCGCGCGGCGGAGGGACACCATGACTGTGGCAAGTGACGACCTAGCTAGGCTCCGGGCGGGCACTGCGGTACGCGAAAGACGACGGACGAAACTGCCGCCGGGTCGAGGGGCGTTCGGCTCCGTCCTGCGAATCCCAGCGCTGCCTCGCGGCGTCCCTGCGTGTGCGGCTTTCCCTGTCCTTCACGCTGATCATGAGCAGGGCGTCGACGCTTGCCACGTTGTCGGGCGCGGCGGCCGCCACCACGATCGCATGCGCCTGGTCTGGATCGATATGCGCCGGCACGACCAGCAATACGACCTTACCTCCCTTGGTGTCCAGGACTTCGACCGTGTTAGGCAGCTGACCACGAGATCCGACAAGCTGGACCAGCCGATGGCTGATGACGAGTTCGGTAGGCGTTGTTGCCCATTCGTCAGGGCGGTACACCACACGACTGGTGGCGCCCAGGTGCACAGACAGAACGGCGATCAGGTCTGGCAGCTCGGTCATCAGGTCGTCACTGCGTGGCCACCAAGCACCATCCACATTCCCGCACGCGGGTGACAGGGGCTTCAATCGAACCCGCGTCGTGCGGACGTCCGGCGCGTCGTCCCACTTCAGGCTGTTGCCGGCCATTTCTCGCGTCATCGAGACGCTCCCGTCTTGACCGCAAGACCGGCCACATCATCCGAATCAGCGACGACACAACCAAGAACGGTCACGCACCAAAAGCCGCCGACGCTTTTCACACCCTACTCCAATCGGATGTGGCACGCGGGGACGCCGCTGCCGGCACGTTCCCCGGCGAACGTCAGACCCAGGTGTCGCAGACATGCGCAGTAGCACTTAATCACGTGACCCTGAGCTGGCTTGACGTCCGGCGATTTGCGAATTATCGGCTCGGTCGGTGAGCCGTGCTGCGTTTGTCCACACAGCGAAGATTCGACGGCGGCCAGCCCGGTGCTGACTGCTTAACACCACAGTTGCGCACCAACGGCCATCTAGCAACAGACCACGAACGCAACCTGCTCAAATCCGTCGCTGACTCCCAGCGTATGCGACGCCCGGCCAAAACAGAAGCGAAGCCGAACCGCCTGTATTCGGACGCGGGTATCTCAGGCGGGCGACGCGACGGCGAACCAGCGCGCGTCGGTGCCCGAGAATTTCGGCGCGTCCGACGGCGCCGACGGCCCCCGATTCAGGTCGGCCGGTACAGGACACATCCCCTGCCTGGCCGACACCGTCACTTGCCTGGCGAATACCCAACGAATAGCGCAGTATCGCGCTATGAGACGTGAAGTAGGTGCCGAAATCGAAGTCGAAATCACCGCGCCCACAACGCTGGAGTTTCAGATCGCCGTCGCCCCGCATCCGGGCACTGAGGCCTTCGAATCGCTGCGTTTCGTCTTGAACGGAAGCCCAGTCCAGCCCTTGGAAGTCAGCGGTGTGCATGGCAACCGCATCCACAAGTTCGATGCGGCAGTGGGCACGCTGAAAGCCGACTACGCGGCGACGATCGTGGGTCAGACTGATCCGGCACCGGTGACCGAGTACGACCTGTCGATGTATCTGCGACCGAGCCGCTACGCCGAGACCGATAAGTTCTACGGTTTCGCTGCAACCGAATTCGGCACCTACGGTGATTCGGCCACGTTGTTGGAGAACGTGAGCTCGTGGGTGGGCACGAGGCTGAACTATGTGCCTGGCTCCAGCGATCCGATCGACGGGGCGGTGGACACCTTGCTCTCCGGCGCAGGTGTCTGCCGCGACTACGCGCACCTGGTGGTGGCCCTGCTGCGGGCCGTCAATGTCCCGGCCCGCGTGGTGTCGGTCTATGCACCCGGGTTGTACCCGATGGACTTTCACGCCGTGGCCGAGGCTTTCGTCGAGGGCCAATGGCGGGTGGTCGATGCGACGCTGCTAGCGCCGCGGCAAACCCTGGTGCGCATAGCCACCGGTCGTGACGCCTCCGACACCGCGTTCCTCGACAATCACAAGGGCGCGATCATGCTGAATCAACTCGCCGTGACCGCCGTCGTGGACGGCGACTTGCCGGCGGACTCGATCGACCAATTGGTATCCATCCGCTGAAAACGCCGAGCAGATCGGCCGATCACCACAAGCACCGATGCGGCATTCGCTCTGGACAACGCGTGTAGCGTAGAAATCATTGGCGATATTCCGCACCTGACTATTCAAAGCCATCTCGTCGCCGATTCGAAGGATCTGACCGTTTTTGCGGTCAAGATGGGAGCGTCGCTATGGCGCCGAACACTGACCACATCGACGCTGGGCGCCGGCATGAACCGCCGGCGCACACACCACGCTTGAGGCTGAAACCCAAAGCGCCCCAGAGCGGATACGTCGACGGCGCATGGTGGCCGCACAGTGACGACCTCACTGCGGAGCTGCCGGATCTGCTCTCGGTGCTGTCAGTGCGACTCGGGCCGATCGGTCGCGTGCTCTACAAACTGGACGACTGGGCAACGGCACCAGCAAAGTTCGAGACCGGCGGGCGAACGGTGCGACTCGACGGATATCACCGTCAGCCGGTCAACACGGTCGAAATCCTCGGGATAAACCGCAACAAGATCGTCCTGCTGGTCGTTTCCCCACATGCCGAGCCTGATCAGGCACACGCCGTCATGATGACAGCAGCGGGCCCAAGCAATGCCTCGACCGTCGAGAGTCTCCTGGTGCACAGCGGGGAGGAACCGGAAGTCGGCGTATCGGCTCGGTCTGCCGAATAAC